>ONWA01000065.1 GCA_900321425.1 uncultured Prevotellaceae bacterium
CCCAGTTCTAAATTAAACAGTAAACACTAAAATCTGAATTGTTATGAGTAAGAAAGAGACTACTAAGTTTATTGTGCAGTTGATTGCATCGATCGCATCGGCAATCCTGACCGCACTGGGCGCCACGTCCTGCATGGCTTACTAAATGAAAGAGAGGCATTTGGATCATCCAAGTGCCTCTCTTTTCATTTAGAATAGTAGCATTTACTATTTGACATAATCTTTATCGAAGTGACTGAGGTATTCTATGCTCAACTTCCGATAACGTTCGCGCGTAGCGGCGCTTGCCGTGTCGGCACGCATGATTTCATAATAGTGATGTGCGAGGCCTGGCTCCAAACCGGTCTCTGTATGGATGACGTTGTAGAGCGAGTCGCCCAGCACGGGTTGGCAGATGTCCTTTGGATTTACAGCATAGTACATGCGGTAACTCTTCACCTGTATCTCTGTTTGAAGATTGTAGAATGCCAGATTGATGATGTCTCCCCAGTAGCCGTAGTCGCTGGTCTGGTGCTTGTGACGGCCGAAGGCGTCGTACTCAGTGGCTGCAGATTTGATGTCGTCGATGACAACGCGTATCGAATCATACTCGCAGAGAACGGTGGTGCGCGCCAGATCCTTCAGTTCGAAGGGCTTGGAGTTGTCGGTACGGCATTTACGCTCGGCGCTCTGACGGGTCTTGTAATTAATAGGCGTCGCCTTTCCATTGTGACGTAATGCCACAGCTTCGGCGACCGCCTGCGTCGACGGACCATAGACTTGGGCCCAAATCAAGGCCTCATCCAGTTGCTTCTGGAAAACAGCTTCTGATTGTTGTTTCTCAGAAACAGGGTTGTCTTCGCTGAAACAGGAGACGAAGAAGAGATTGCAGGTGAGTATGACTACCAGCATCCATGAAATCTTAAGCACTTTCATTTTCATATTCATTAAATTAGTGTAGTTTATAAATGCAAAGATACGAAAATTTTTCTTATATTACATTATCACTCTCTAAAATAACGTTAAAAGATAGCATTTTTCGATTCTTTTATACACTTTTGTCGATGGATTTAAACGAAGGTTATCCCACGAATGCAGGCGAAAATCCACGAGATCCAGCAGTCGTATATCAACTCCGGAAGGCTGACCAATGAGCAGATACAGGCCCTGCAGGCCAATTAGGCCAATTAAACGACATAAGCGTAAAACCAAAGCGAGGCGGATGCCTCGCTTTTTTTTGTAGGATCAATCAAAGTCCTATCATTTCTTCACAAGCTTTAGGATGGTATCCACAACGGTCTGTGTCTGTTCCTTACGTCCCAGCGTGATACGGAGACAAGACTCCAGACCCTTGTCGGTCATAAACTTGATCTTGTAGTCCTGAATCTTCAAGGCTTCCATCAGGGCATCCTTGATCTCCAGCGGATACTTGATGAGGATGAAGTTGGCCACAGACTTATACACCTTGAAACCAGGCAGGTTGCCGAGTTCCTTCTTATAGAGCTGACGGCCCCATTCCATATCGTCGGCCACACGGCGATAGTGCTCGTCAGAGTCGAGGGCAGCCAGTGCGACAGCCTCAGAGAAACGGTTATAGCCTAAGTATTTATTGATGTAACTCTCGAACTGATCGTGTCCCTTTCCGATGAAGCCGAAGCCGACACGGAGACCAGGCAGACCATAGAACTTAGACAGCGTACGAGAGATAATCAGGTTGCTGTATTTGTTGACCAGCGGTGCGATATAGTCGGTGTCGCTGGTGATGAAGCTGGCATAAGCCTCATCGATGAGTACCATCGTGTCGCTGGGGATATGTTCCATGATGCGTCCGATCTCCTCAGAGGTCAGACCATTACCTGTGGGGTTGTTGGGTGAAGCAAGCAACAGCATACGGGGGTGCACACGGTTGGTGTACTCGATCACCTCGTCGATGTCGTAGGCGAAGGTATCATCCTGCTCATGGAGGGGATACATCTCGAATGTACCACCACACTCACTGGCTACACGGTTATAGTACCACCAAGAGAACTCCGGGATCAGGATCTTCTTGTTGTCGCCCACCATCAGAAAATAATGGATGGCGTTTTTCAGCATATCCTCACCACCATAGGTCAGCAGCACCTGTTCTTCTGGTACACCATAGATCTCACTCAGTTTGACGGAGATCACACTCTTCTTACCCTGGTCGTAGATGCGGGTATAGAA
>ONWA01000063.1 GCA_900321425.1 uncultured Prevotellaceae bacterium
CGCCCGTTTCCGATTTCTCACTCTTCACGGAGAACACCTCTCCGCTCTTCACTACTTTTAAAATTTTTGTTTCCATAATTGTTTTACCCGTCAACGCCGTTAGTGGTCGATTGACAGGTGCAAAGGTAGAACATGAGAATGATGAGCGCAAACTATCACGCAGCATGATATTATCATTTACCTATCATGCAGAAAATCAGCACATAAAGAAAAACGTGATAGCTAACAACTGTCAACTATCACGCAACTATCACAGAACTATCAGCCTAATTTAGGCAGACATCTGCTCTATCTCCTTGTCAATAAACGCTTCTAAATTATCTTTCAGCGAAGGTTCTAATTCCAACAGGCCATTATTGTGTAGTTCGCTGATTTTGGTTGTCAGTTTTCTGTCTTTCGACTAGATCAAGTTGACGGGTTAATTATTTAGAACTGCTTTCAGTTGTCAGCCGTCCGCGGTACGACTGTTTTCTGTTTACTACGATGCAACCATCGTCGTTTCCTTCTTGATGGGGCAAAGTTACGATTTTTATTTCATACGACCATCATATTTTGCTTTTTTATTGCTTCTTCACGCCAGGAATGCCAGTGACGCTTCATTTCCCCCTGCATACCGTGAGCCTGTTCCGGAGTAAGTCTGTCAAGGCTGCTATGCGGTCTTTCCATATTATAGAAGAGAATGGCCTTGTCAACAGCCTCCTTTACCTGATGCTGGCTGGTAAACGTCTTCCTGTATAGGAGTTCGTTCTTGATGGTGCTGTTGATGCGCTCAGCCATCGCATTGTCCTTTGGATTACCGCTTTCAGTCATGCTGGGTACGATTTGGTGGCTCATAAGCTCCTTGATGTAGTCGGCACTGGCATATTGGCAGCCACGATCAGAGTGATGGATCAATGTGTCGTCGAAGCCTTTTGGAAGTGTACCCAGGGCCATCTTCAGGGCCTTGATGCAATACTCAGCCTCCAGCGTCGGAGCCACGTAATGGCCTAGAATGCGCTTACTGTAGGCGTCCATGATAAGTGTCAGGAAACAGAAGCGATAGCCCAGACGGGCACTGGAGTCCTCAATCGGAATATAGGTTATGTCGCTCACCCAGATATGATTGGGGCGCATAGGTATCACATTCTTCACAAGGTTCGGATAGACAGGCAAGTTGTGACGTGAATCCGTCGTGCGGACAGCACGATGGCGCTGACGGATATTTAGACCCTGTTCATGTAAAATCGAGCGGAACGCATCGCGCCCTATACGATAATCATCACTGAAGCGATTCTTGTACATGTGCCATAAGTTGTCAGAACCCATGCCGGGATCCAGTTCTCTGATTTCATGCACAAAATGCACCACAAACCGCTCTAGAGCTAAACGACGGAATAGAAGGTCGTCATCGCGTTTGTAAAAGGCCTGGCGGGTAACACCGGACAGTCCACAGAGACTAGCAACGGGATAATGTCTCATTTCGTCTCTATGCAACCTTTCGACTGTCCGGTGCCAGCTTTTTTTCGTATCTCGATGTTGAACATCTCCTCTGCAACATCGATCATCGTGTCGTAAAAGTCGGCACGCATCGTCTCGTCATGCAGTTTCTTCTTCAGTTCTAGGACCTCTTCACGCAGAGTCTTGAGCTCTTCTGCCTGATTGTCTGTTGGTCTATTCTTCATAAGCAGCGCACTTTTATCGTTTGACGCTGCAAATTTACGAATAATTCGCAGAATAACAGGATATGAAGTATTATATTTCCTTACTAGCGAACTTTTACTCGAACCTTCAAGATAATGTTCTCGAATGATTGACTCTCTTACCTCAGGACTTAAATACCTTCGTTTGGTTACTACTTCGTTTTCTTGTTTCATTTTACGTTGACTTTGTGTCAACTTTTTCTAGCGTAAGACAGTTACCTTTCATGGTAGGGATCATGTTAGGGATGATGGTAGGTCTATAAAAGAAATGACTTTTATAATGGACTGTATTACAACAACTTGCGAATATCATGTTAGGGATGTTAGGTCTTTTTGAATACCTTCCTAAAAAAGAAGCAGAAATACAACTGATACAGCTCTGGCTACAACTAATACAGACGCGGGAACAGCTAATACAGACGCGTATCAGTTGTATACGGGGTGTAAATACAGCTGTCTCGCGCGCGGGAACAGCTATTATTTGATGCGCTCCAGCTCTTCCTTGAGGAAACGGGGCGTGTAGCCCTTGTCGCTGTTGGCGACCTCCTCAGGTGTGCCGGTAGAGAGGACGGTGCCACCACCACGACCACCTTC
>ONWA01000061.1 GCA_900321425.1 uncultured Prevotellaceae bacterium
TTTGGTATGAATATTCCTGGCTTTGGATTTGAACAGGCTGCCGCCTTGGCTATGGGTCAGAACATTGGTACTACTATTACGGCATTCATGGCTTCGCTCACCGCTAACACACAGGCACGCCGTGCAGCACTGGCCCACATGTTCTTCAATGTCTTTGGCGTCGTGGCGTTCCTTATCGTATTCTATCCCGCCTGTAACGCCGTCAGTTGGTTTGTTGATAGCGTGATGGGCGGCGGAAACGAGCTCTACAAACTTTCAACCTTCCACACAGCCTTTAACATCATCAACACGCTGCTGCTCATTGGTTTTGTCCGCCAGATTGAGATGTTTGTCTGCAAGGTACTGCCGATGAAGGCTCAGGAAGAGGATTATCGTTTGCGGTTCATCAGTGGTGGTTTGCTCTCTACAGCCGAACTCAGCATCATGGAAGCACAGAAAGAGATTCACCATTTTGCAGAGCGTTGCCAAAGGATGTTCGGATTCGTGCCTGAACTGATGCAGATACAGGACGAAAACGAATTCAACAAACTTTTCTCGCGTATCGGGAAGTATGAGAATATCACCGACTCTATGGAGATGGAGATTGCTGGATATCTGAATAAGGTGAGCGAGGGCCGACTGTCGGATGCCTCGAAGGCTCAGATACAGAAGATGTTGCGTCAGATTACAGAATTGGAGTCGATCGGCGACTCAGTGTATAACCTCGGACGCACACTGAACCGCCACCGCATGCATTGTCAGGATGCGTTCACTCCAGAACAGACGCAGCACATGCAGACGATGCTGCAACTTGTGGAGGGTTCGCTGGAAGAAATGATGAAGCGCATCGACTTGACAGGATCAAGAACGAACATCACAAAATCTATCAATATAGAGCATGAAATCAACAACTACCGCAAGCAACTACGAAACCAAAATCTGCACGATGTGAATGCGGGGCTTTACAGCTATCAATTGGGCGTGTTCTATGTCGATTTCATCTCTGAGTGTGAACGTCTGGCAGACTATGTGATGAATGTAGTACAGGCAGGAAAAGGACTGAATAACGACTTTGAAGACAGACCTTACAATGGGCAAGGCTAAAACCTTGCGAGTGTAAACCTGATGGTGAGCCCTCCGCCTGGAGTAAGTTGTGCAGTTGTTGTTCCTCCGTGAACGGCAACTGCATTTTTCACTATAGCTAGTCCGAGACCTGTGCCGCCGAGTTTGCGTGAGCGGCCTTTATCTACACGGTAAAAACGCTCGAAGATATGATCCAAATGCTGCGGTTCTATTCCCTGACCGTTGTCGCTTATCGTGAACTCATAAAAATGGCGGCCTTCGTTTTCCACTTCGCTACAGGCAATCTTCAGACATGTTGCTCCTGTGGCGTAGGCAATAGCATTATCAATGAGATTGCGGAAGATGCTGTAGATCAGACTTGCGTCGCCCTGCACTTCTATATGCTGTGGCACGTTGAGCGATGGCGTAATGCCTTTTTCTTGAAGTTGCAGAGCAGTATCATCGAGCGCATTTTGCATAATTTGCAAAACATTAACATGACGGTATTCATAGTTGGGTTTGGATATATTGTTATCCATCTCATCAAGTTTGGTGAGAGTACTCATGTCGAATAGGAGCTTGTTCATACGTTCGCTCTGCGCATAGCAACGCTCTAAGAAATGTTTCTTCTTGTCCTCAGGCATGTCTGGATTGTCAAGGATGCTCTCCAAGTAGCCGTGAATGCTGGCGGCTGGCGTCTTCAGTTCATGGGCAGCATTCTGAGTGAGTTGGCGCTTGATGCGTACCTTTTCTTCCTCAGAATGACGGAGCTTCCAATAGAGCATGATGATGGTGTGGCTGATGTCACCCAACTCGTCATCGGGCAAACGTCGCTCCAGTTCGTGGTCGAGCGCCTCGCCCTGTTCAGCCTTCACAGCAAACTCGCGCAGATAGCCGATGTGACGGCTGATGCGATGGGTACTTAGGTAGAGCACGATGCCCAGTAGTAGTGTCAGGGCAACGGCAAAGTAGATGTAAGTATTGTCGGCTTGGAGTGAACGCGTCAACTCTGCCGAATATGGTACAGCGGTACGTACAATGGTGTTGCCAAACCGAGTGGCTGAATAGAAATACGTCTCGTGGGTGGATTGCGACAGGCGCTTGATATCGTAGCCGTTTCCATCATGCAGAGCCTGCTGGATTTCCGTTCGTTCGAGATGATTTCCTAGAGAATCCACTTGTGGCTCGTAACTGTCAAGAATGACTCGTCCATTCTTGTCTATGATAGACACGCGTAGCCCTTCCATATTATGCCTTTCCACATAATCGCAAAACAGGCGGTTATTTGTAAGGCTGTCTTCACCAAGTGTCTGCACCATTTCATAGTTGTACATCTGAAGGATACTGAACAGCAGATTACGCTGAAAGGATTTACTTTTCAAAGCAGTAGCCATAACCTACACGTGTTTTTATCTGTTTGCCATAACGGCCGATTTTCTTACGCAGTCGGGTGATATTAACATCCACTGTGCGGTCGAGTACAAGCACATCCTGCGGCCAACAATGTCTTAAAAGATCTTCTCGCGAAAACACTTTACCAGGATGTTGTAATAGAAGCGACAATAATTCATATTCTAATTTTGTGAGTGATAAATTTTGGCTATCCAAAGTGGCAGTCTTGGCATAAAGGTCAAGCGTGATACCCTCATAGAAAATCTTATTGTCTGAAGTAATTACAACTTGTTCATCATGATGAAGATATGAATGAGATGCCCGCCTGAGAACCGCACGGACTCTTGCCTTTACTTCTTTCATACTCAGTGGCTTGGCAATATAGTCATCAGCCCCGATATTCAGTCCTTTAACCAGATTGTCCTCTCCCTCTAATGCTGTGATGAAGATGATGGGGATCTCCGCCGTTATAGGATTGTCCTTTATCTTTCGTGCCATCTGGAATCCAGACATTTCGCCCATCATCACATCTAAAAGAATCAGTGCATACTCTTGCAGAGGAAGTTCAAGAGCCTCCTCTGCCGAATTGGCAGTCATAATTTCAAACCCTTCTGTTTCAAGGTTGTATTGCAGTATCTCGCAGATGTCCTGCTCATCGTCGACAACGAGTATTTTCATAAGTTCTTCAATACGTTTTGTTTCATTCTACTGCTTTTTGGCGGCAAAGATAGTGATTTTTTCCGAGAAAAAAGAAAAGCGTGTATTACAATGATATGACATTGCATGTCTGCCTATTAAGTTCTCACCATAATTCCACAACGCAAAGATTGTTATCACTTCCAACATATATAGTAGGTATGAAGCGAAAATGTTATAGTTCATTGTTCATCAGTTTCGTTTGGCAAAGTTTTTCGCTTCGCTCAAGGAAACTCCGGAAAACGGCACAAAAAAGCCCTCGGCAAAGCCTGGAAATCGGGTGCCGAGGGTGAAAGTCTTAAACTACTTAAAGAAAGTGGCGCT
>ONWA01000060.1 GCA_900321425.1 uncultured Prevotellaceae bacterium
TCTTCCGCGACGGATATATGAGGGGTACATCGTAAATTTACCAAAGAAATAACGCACGTTGGGTTTGATAACCGTCAGAGCACCCAGACCATCCCAGAGGTTATCAAGTGCAAAAAGGCTCTTTGCACCCATACGGGAGCTCTGGTAGGGCAGCGACACGAATGAACGACCCAACTCTATGGTGTAAGGCATATACTCCTTGAGGAACTTCTCCGAGAAGTGGAACATGTGACTCGTAGCCAATTTGGGCTGTCCCTTCTCGTCCATCTCCCAATCCGTTCCTTCCAGGTAACGATATCCACCGATAATCTCCTCAGCTTCCGGATTCCAGACGATAAGCTGTTTATAGCAATTCTCACAGGTATCGAATTCATCAATATCCATCGCTTTACCTGTGCCACCTCCTGCCTCTCGGAAAGCAATCTCACGCAGGCGCCCGATCTCTTTCATCACATTGGGTGCATTGTGCGCAGTTATGACGTAAATCTCGTTATGACTTTTGTTGGTCATACGAAGCTGAAGTTCTGGAGTCAGTTCACGTTTTAGGACTTCCTTGTCGATTGGCTGGATGATTTCTTGTTCCATTTGTTTGGTTTATTGAATTCTGATAGTTATTTAGTTCTGCATTATTCAAGTGAATATACCTTGTCTTTTACAAATTGTGCCCATTCCATCGGTGTTTTTTTCTTGTCAAACGTCTGCCAAGGGATAGGTTTTCCGATGGTAACATGAAAGGTCTTATGCACATTTTTATACATTTCATCGACAAGAAAGAGCATCGCCAGATTAAATGGCAGACACTTATCGCTGAAGTTCGCAAGTCGGTAAAAGAAATTTGAATTCTGTCCGCTGAAATGGATAGGCACGATATCACGCTGATATTCAACACTCTTTGACACAAAGGTCTTTGACCACGGGATGTCTCTTATGATACCATTATGACGACGAGAACAAAGGCCTGCGGGGAACATCAGCATGTGATTGTTGCTTTCAAAACCAGCCTTCACCATCGCAGGGAAATTCCTTCCCTGATGACCTGTCTTATTAATAGGAATACACAGTGGTGCGAGACCAGGAAGATTCATCAGCAAGTCATTGACTAAATACCGGAATCGTCCGTTATAGTGCCTTCCGATAATGGCACCTAAGGCCACACCGTCTTCACCACCCAGAGGATGGTTGCTCACAAACGTATAGAGTCTCTTGTCATCAGGAGCAGGGAGATTCTCTTTCCCTTCCACCTCTAATGTCATATCCAGATATTTCACACAAGCCTCCAGCCACTCGACTCCAACTTTATCACGACTATCCCAAAGAAAGGCATTCACCTCGTCCTGATGGGCAATGCGAATTAACCAGTTAACCAGGAAACGTGGCACAAACTTCGCCTTTGCGCCCATCTTTCCCTTCAGAATGCTATCAATGTCGATTGTTTTCTCTGTGACAGTTGCCATTTTTAATTCTCTAAACACTAACCAAGGTGCAAAAATAGCACATTTCTTTTAAATCTGAGCAAAAAATAGGGAAAAATCTTTCTTTTTAAATGTATTTTATACACAAATCCCCCGCAAATCAACAAAATAAAGTTAAATTATGAAAAAAGTGGGGAAAAGTGGTGGAAAGTGGGGAAAATTATCTATCTTTGTAACCGATTTCTTTATAAAGATGTACGTATGCGTTTTTTAGGTAATATAGAAGCGAAGACTGATGCGAAGGGAAGAGCCTTTCTACCAGCCATTTTCCGCAAGGTGCTACAGGCTACTATATCCAGAGAGCGTATGGAATGGGCGACTTGACATGTTGAAGAATCAACTTCGTCCTTGGAAACCAACTCATCAGCAGATGTTCCGTCAGTTCGTGTCAGAAGCAGAAGTAGTGAATCTCGACGGAAACGGACGCTTTCTTATCTCCAAACGACTGCAGAAGGCAGCTGATATCGAGCAGGACATCCAATTTATCGGGATGGACGATACCATTGAGATCTGGACGCCGCAGAATCTGAAACTGACGCTTAAGTCAGAGGAAGATTTTGGCAACGAGTTTGAACAAATCATGAATAGCGAAATGTCCTTATGATAACAACCGCTGAAACATATCACGTTCCGGTGCTCCTTCAAGAGAGCGTTGACGGGCTTGACATCAAGCCCAACGGTATCTACGTGGATGTAACCTTCGGTGGTGGTGGTCATAGTCGTGAAATTTTAAGTCGTATCGGAGAAAACGGGCATCTGTATAGCTTCGATCAGGACGAAGACGCTGAAAAGAATATTCTTAACGACAACAGATTCACGTTTGTAAGAAGTAATTTCAGATATCTTCGCAACTGGATGCGTTATTATGGTGTGGAACACATTGACGGACTTCTGGCAGATTTGGGTGTATCCAGCCATCATTTCGACGATGAAACCAGAGGTTTTTCTTTCCGTTTCGATGCCCCACTGGATATGCGCATGAATAAACGCTCTGGAATGACTGCAGCAGAAATCCTCAACAATTATGACGAAGAGCAGTTGGCAGATATTTTCTATATTTATGGTGAAATTAAAAATGCTCGCAAAGTAGCTTCTGCCATCATCAAGGCAAGGGGGACTAAAGCCATTGAGACAACAGGAGACCTGATACAGATTACGGAGAGCCTGTTTCCTCGCGAACGTGAGAAGAAAGAGACCGCCAAATTGTTTCAGGCACTGCGTATCGAAGTAAACCACGAAATGGAAGCACTGAAGGAAATGCTCTATGGAGCGCAGGATGTTCTCAGAGAAGGCGGCAGACTCTCGGTTATCACCTATCATTCGTTGGAAGATCGTATCGTGAAGAATATCATGAGAGCAGGTAATGCAGAAGGGAAAGTCAACCAAGACTTCTTCGGACGTACAGTAGCCCCCTTCCGACAAATTAGTAATAAGGTGATTATTCCCAACGAGGAGGAGCAACAGCGTAATCCCCGTAGTCGTAGTGCCAAACTGCGCATTGCAGAAAGATGCGAAATGTAATTGATATGAAGAAGAATGACGATATAGAACTGGAGATGCAAGAGACGGTAGTGGAAGAGCCTGCTGTTCAAGAGGAGGTCAGCATGAAGGATGAGGCCGCCGAAATGAAAGAGCAGGCGAAGAAGACTATCCAGCTGATCAAATGACGCTCAGGACGATTCTCGGTGGTGATTTCCTGACAGCCGACATGGTTCGCCGTCAGATATGGCTTTTCGTGCTAATGGTTGTATTCTGTATTGTCTATGTTGCTATCAGATACCAATGTCAGCAAGACATGTTGACCATAGACAAGCTGGAAAAGGAACTGCTTGATGCGAAATACAAGGCCCTCTCCAGCTCCAGTACCCTCACGGAGAAATGTCGTGAGAGTCATGCGCTCGACGCACTCAAACAGAACAAGGACAGCCTGCTCCATGTTGCAGACCAACCACCTTATATAATTAATGTAGCCGAATAAGAAAGGTATGAGTAAGTTCAAAAGCGAAAAGGTCATGCCCCGCTACTTCGCCATTGCAGTAGTGTTGACGCTCATTGGTTTTGCCATTGTGGGTAAAGCCATGATAGTGTCAGTGTAAAACCTAATCGTGGTAATATCCTGAGTTGTGACGGTCAGCTGATGGCCAGCAGTCTCCCTGAGTATAAGATTTACATGGATTTCCAGGCTGGAACTGACGATTCCATCGGTGTTCGCAAGCGAGATTCCATCTGGGCAGAGAAGATTGACAGCATTGCATACGAACTGAACCAGATTTTCCCAACCAGAACCGTCAATGATTTCAAGGACTATCTTTTGGCAGGCAAACGAAAGGTCATGAAGAATGGCAAGGTTGGTGCCCGTCATTGGCCCATCTGGCCGCGCCGCATCGATTATAACACTTTCTGTGAAGTACGCAAGTTGCCTATATTCAGAGAGCCTATTTACAAAGGTGGTTTCCATTGGGAGGAGTTTAATTCCCGTAACCACCCATTTGGAACACTTGCCCAACGTACCATCGGTTCTATGTTCGGCGCCATGGATAGTGCGAAGAACGGCTTAGAGTTATCTTTCGATTCCATCTTGCGTGGCACCAATGGCTTGATGCATCGTCGTAAGGTACTCAACAAGTATATGGACATCCCAGTACAGTCACCCATCAACGGCTATGATATTGTCACGACCATTGATGTCAGTATGCAGGATCTGGCTGAACGCGCCCTTATCGACGAACTGAAAGACCCGCAGGTTAACGGTGAAATGGGCGTTGCTATCCTAATGGAGGTAAAGACAGGTGACGTGAAAGCCATTGTCAATATGACACGGGGGGCTGATGGGGAATACCATGAGATGGTGAATAATGCTGTCAGCTATCGTTGCGAACCAGGATCCGTGTTTAAGGTGGCCTCCTTCCTCGTTGCCCTTGACGACGGGAGAATAGATACGACGATGACCATTCCTACAGGTTGTGGTGTGATGGAGATGCATGGTCGTCCAATGAAAGACCATAACTGGCGTCGTGGCGGCTACGGCACGATTAATGTGGCTCGTGCCTTAGAGGTCAGTTCAAACATCGGTGTTAGCTATCTTATCGACAAATATTATGGCAGTAAGCCTGAAGAATATGTTAAAGGACTTTATCGCATTGGCATCCACGAGGATCTGAAGATTCCTATCGTCGGCTATCACCCCCCAATGATTCGAATGCCGGACACCAAAACCACAGATCGCACAAAATATTGGAGTAAGACGACTCTGCCATGGATGAGTATTGGCTATGAGACCCAGATTGCGCCCATTAACACTGTGGCCTTCTATAACGCTATCGCCAACAATGGAAAAATGATGCAACCACGTTTCGTGAAACAACTCATGAAAGATGGGGAAGTTGTCAAAGAGTTTGAGCCTGTTGTCCTGAAAGAGCGCATTGCAAAGCCACAGACCATTAAGACCATGCAAACGATATTAGAGCATGTTGTCAGCCAAGGTTTAGGCCGTAAGGCAGGTTCCAAGTCTTTCAAGGTGGCAGGAAAAACCGGTACAGCTCAGGTTGCTGACCAATATGGTGGTTACCACTCAGGTATTACCCGCTACTGGCTGTCATTCGCTGGATTCTTCCCTGCCGATGACCCGCGCTATACGTGTATCGTCTGTATCAAGAAATCAGGTCTGCCAGCATCAGGTGGTGGTATGAGTGGTGTCGTCTTCCATCGCATAGCTGAAGGTGTGATGGCTCAAGATCTGAAACGTAGCGCCAAGGATGCCAGGGATTCAACCTCTCTGTTGATACCAGATGTGAAAAATGGTAACATATCTGCAGCCAACTACGTCCTTAAAGGTCTTGGTGTAAAGACAAATACCAACTGGGGAGGTTCTTATTCTGAAAGTAATCCAATTTGGGGGAAAGCCACAACAGCAACCAAAGACGTTGTCCTTTCGCAGGTTAAAACCAATAACAGCATCATACCCGATGTCATCGGCATGGGTGCCCGTGATGCCGTCTATCTGCTTGAATCGCGTGGTGTGAAAGCCAGAGTGCACGGTAGAGGTAAAGTCAAATCACAAAGTATCTATGCAGGCACCGCCATTAAAGAAGGTATGATTTGTGAACTATATATGGAATAATCTAAAATAATAAAGATATGAAACTGAACGAACTGCTCGAGAATGTAGAGGTCCTCAATATCCTAGGTGATACAGAGGTAGAGATTACAGGTGTGAATATCGATTCCCGAAAAATCGAGAAAGGACATCTCTTTATTGCAATTCCTGGTACTCAAACCGATGGTCACAAGTTCATACCAAAGGCCATTGAGCAGGGAGCAGTTGCTGTTCTCTGCGAATACTTCCCCAACAAACGGGAACCAGGTGTTACATACATCGCCGTTGAGTCAACGGAAGACAATGTTGGAAAGGTAGCAACCCAGTTCTACGGAGATCCTTCCAGCAAATTGAAACTCGTAGGCGTAACGGGTACGAACGGTAAGACCACCATTGCCACCTTATTATATAATATGTTCAGGAAGTTAGGCCACAAATGCGGACTGCTCTCTACCGTCTGTAACTACATCGAGGGTGAGCC
>ONWA01000058.1 GCA_900321425.1 uncultured Prevotellaceae bacterium
TGACATACCTGAGAAATCAGCCACGACTTTGCCTTTGTGAATATACGTAATCTCATCGCATATATCAGATATTGCAGAAACGATGTGTGAGGAAAGTATGACGCATTTCCTCTTGGTCTTCATCTTCTTTAGCCAATGCCTGAGAACAATTGTCCCAGCAAGATCTATACCGTTGAAAGGTTCGTCCATGATGACGATGTCATTGTCCTGAAGCATGAGCGTTAGCAGCATCAGCCGCTTTTTCATGCCTAAGGAGTATCTGCTGGCATATCTGTTGAGAGGCAAGGCGAACTTCTCATTAAGCTTTTCTATCACCTCTCTGCTGACATTCTTTCCTTTTGCACGAAGACTGAACTCAATGTATTCCATGCCTGTGACGTATGAGTAATAGAAGGGTGTATCGTTCATGTAACCAATCTGCCTGTTCTCGCTGACAAAGACAGAGCCTTCATAAGATTCTATCCCGGCAATGCATCTGAACAATGTACTTTTGCCTGCTCCATTCTCTCCCATGATTCCATATATCTTCCCTTCTTCAAAGGAATGGCTGAAGTTGTCTATAACAAGCAACTCACGATATCTTTTCGTCAAATTCCTAGCTTCTATCATCATTTGTATTTCTTTATTTCTGAATAGGCATAATAAGCCATAACTCCCGATACTATCATGGAGAACGGCATGGCCTGTGGCACAATCAGTGACACGCAGAATATGGCATTCAAAACCATATACACAATCACTGATATGATGTCATTGCCGCTATTGGTTCCACCGCTTACAAAGCATAGCATTTCCACTTGAAACAGCAAAAGGCTTGCTCCAAGATAGTATAATGCTCCTAATAACAACTGAGGCAAGCTGAGATCGACAAGTATTAAGCATATTATAATCGGAAGAAAGATTACGCACGCATTTCTCAGAGCAAAAAGGAGTTTAAGTTTAAGAAACCTTGAAGCACTCTTGTAATTAAACAAATACTCCACATGCCACTCGCGCATCAACAACATGCTTATGACGGAAGCTGCAATCACACAGACTGCGACAACCAGATTACGGTTTCCTATGTATGCGCCAATCGCTCCTCCTGCCATGAGCGGTAAGAATAAAGGCATCGTCAGACGTCCTGTACGATGGTATTCATAGCTGCCGGATGCCAGGCATGGAAAAGTGGGCAGGCGCAAGGAAAAACCTCCGCATGGAACATACCATGCAATCATAAAAGGAAGTAGAACGATTGCTACAGCCCATAGCTCGTCGCGATGGAGGAAGAAACAAAGAAAAGGGAATGACAAAAGCATGTATTCTACTGAAAACAACATCTTCGTGCGTTTCACTCCGAAAACTGAATAGAGGAATGTCGAATCGCCACGCATGAAGTGACAAGCCAGCAACAGGAAGGAGTAAAACAATACACTGTAATATATAGGGGCATAAACTAATCCTAAAACCATAAGTGTACCCAAGAGGGAAAAAAGCAATAAGGCGGGAATGACCATGAGTCCCAGCTCCTTAATCATTCGCCACAGGCATTTTGCCCTAAGTCCAAAATATAGTTTCAATACATCGTGCATGTCATGCCCTACTTATAAGAGTCTTGTTTGTTTCATATCTCCTGTTCTTTCAATATGTTCTTCAACAGATACGTCGCATTCTGATTGCGGGCCACGCCATTGCGACGAGGGCGAATAGGATGGTGATGATGGTTTTCTTGTTCATATTCTCTGTTTGTTATGATTAGAAACTTGGTTCGGACGGGCCGCGCTGGTAGTTGATCCAGCCGTCGGGGGCTTTGACGTAATAGCCTTGGATGCGGAGGGTGGTGGCGTCGGCGTAGGCGAAGGTGAGGGCGCAGGAGTAGGCCATGTAGTCGCGCTCTGCATCGTCGTATGTGGCGGTCAGTTGCAGGCAGTTGCGCTTCTCGCCGCTGTTCCCCTCAGGACTCCAGTATCTCAGTTGCCACGTTCCCTTGAACGTGCCGCTCAGTTCCACGTCCTCCCAGTCGGTGTATTGTTCCTTATCGTCGATCGTGACGAGTTTACGCGTCTGCCATTTGCGCATTCCCGTCAGTGTGCCGTCGGCCTGGAACATCAGGCACTCAAAGTAACGCTGTGTTTCGCTGATGTTCTCGTAGTGCCATGTGCCGACCATGAGCGGCCCGTACTGCTCATTTAGCTGCACAGTCTTTTCGTGTGCCTCAGGGTCGGCATATCTTGGCTCATCGCTGCTGCAAGAGGCGAGGGAGAAAGCAGCAAGCATCACAAATGCGATTTTCCAAAATTTCATAGTTTCCATATATGTTCTTTTATTTCCTTCCAGTTATTGAAAATGATGATAGTCACTGTATACAGACTTCCTTTGATAATTTCTCCTTTCCAATCATCGATGCCGTCGCTAAATACCATGTTTAACAGCCAGATGATTGCCATAAAGCTACAAAAGTAGAATAATGCTTGTAGCAAGACTTTTCTCCAGAGTTTCATTGTTTTCATATTGCTTGTGATTTACTTTCCTCTACTTATACCACCCACCTCGTCGCTGTTCTCAATGGACGACATAAGGCGAATGCGAGGGCGGTAATCAGGAGGAAGAGAAGTTTTGCTTGTTTCATCGTGTTCGTTTACTTCCTCAGTTTGCCTTTGCTCTCAAGGTACTTGGTGAAGGTTTCTCCACTGCAGGGCGTTCTTCTTAATGTTTGCCTGTGTGCGCTCGTCGTTGATGAACTGCGCAGGGTAGCAGTCGTGCAGGTAGTAGCGGGGATTGTCCTCGTCCTCGCCAATCGTGGAATAGTGCAGTACAAGGTCGTAGAAGATGCGGCTGTCTATGTCGGACACGAAACGGCTGACCTCGAACAGGACGTTCTCGCCAAGGCGGAACTCCAGCCCCTCTTTGTGATAGTTCTTCATCAGTTTCTTGAAAAGTTGTTCATCCTGCTTCTTAAAGCGGATTTCGCGAGTACTTGGTCTGCTCCACGGGGCAAACAGTAAAGGGCTTTTCTTGTTCACCATCATTGCTGCTGCAAGAGACAAGGGAGAGCATGGCAACTGTCATTACCAGGGAACATCTCCAAATAATCTCTACTCTCATCTTCTTTACCTCTGATGTGCAGTACGCTCGAAATTGTAGATGATGTCA
>ONWA01000055.1 GCA_900321425.1 uncultured Prevotellaceae bacterium
TATAACAGGTAGTAGGATACTAACGATGATAACGATACCACCCATCGTTGGTACACCTTTTTTCTCTACACCAAATGGATCTATACTTGGGTCACGCTCAGTTTCAAATATCTTTTTACGTTTCATCCATTTAATAAAACGCTCGCCAAACCATGCTGAGATTAACAGCGAGAGGATGAGTGTCAAAAGAGCTCGGAACGAAATATAGGACCACATGTGTGAGCCCGGGATATCGTATTGATCGAGGAATCTAAACAGATAGTACAGCATAATTTCTTAAGTTTTAAGCATTAAAGATTTCACGAACAACTTCCTTATCATCGAAATGGTGTTTCACACCCTGAATCTCCTGGTAATCTTCATGTCCTTTACCGGCAATCAAAATGACGTCACCTTTCTCTGCCATCATACAGGCAGTACGAATAGCCTCGCGACGATCCACGATACTGATGACTTTCTTCATCTGTTTGGTATCGAGACCTGCTAACATGTCGTTGATGATATCCTGTGGTTCTTCAAAACGAGGATTGTCACTGGTAATGATGACCTTGTCACTTTGTTTAACAGCTTCTTGAGCCATGAGTGGACGTTTCCCCTTGTCACGGTTTCCGCCAGCACCACAGACAGTGATGATCTTTCCTTTACCATCCAATACCTCATGTATGGCATTGAGTACATTCTCTAAAGCGTCAGGGGTATGAGCATAGTCAACGATGGCTGTATAACCTTCTGGTGAGTGGATAGGTTCCAAACGTCCGTTTACACTCTTTAAGGTGCTCAGGACAACCAAAATATCCTCAGGTTTCTTACCCAACATGACTGCTGCCCCATAAACAGCCAGAAGATTGCTTACATTAAACTTGCCAATAAACTGCACACCCACTTCTTTCCCGTTAATGTCGAGGTACATGCCTTCGAAATGACATTCGATAATCTTTGCTTTGAAGTCAGCCATCGTCCGTGTAGAGTAGGTCTTGATCTGTGCTTTACAGTTTTGGACCATAACGGCGCCATTCTTGTCATCGGCATTCGTGATAGCGAAAGCATCCTTGTTCAACCCGTCAAAGAAGGCTTTCTTCGCATTACGATAGTTCTCAAAGGTTCCGTGATAGTCCAGATGGTCACGAGTGAGGTTGGTGAAGATTCCACCAGCGAATCTTAATCCACCGATACGTTTCTGTGCGATGGCGTGGCTGCTACATTCCATAAAAGCATACTCGCAGCCTGCTTCCACCATCTGGGCAAGCAGCTGATTCAGTTCAATAGGATCAGGCGTTGTATGGTCAGCTGGGATAGGTTCACCCTCGATGTAGTTGCATACGGTTGAGAGCAATCCGCATTTGTGACCCAACTTCCTGAACATATTATATAATAAGGTGGCAATGGTGGTCTTTCCGTTTGTGCCTGTTACACCAACGAGTTTCAATTTGGTGGAAGGATCTCCATAGAACCGGGTTGCAACCTTTCCAACATTGTCTTCTGTCGATTCAACAGCGATGTATGATATACCAGGTTCCCGTTTGTTGGGAAAGTATTCGCAGAGAACAGCAACGGCTCCCTGCTCAATAGCCTTTGGTATGAATTTGTGACCATCGGTTTGAGTACCAGGGATGGCAATAAAGAGATGTCCTTTCTCGATTTTTCGGGAATCGATATTCACACCTGTAATCTCTACCTCTGTATCACCTAGGATATTGAGGACTTCTACATTCTCGAGCAGTTCGTTCAGTTTCATATCTTTATTATTTTAGATTATTCCAAATATAGTTCACAAATCATACCCTCTTTGATGGCGGTCCCTGCATAGATGCTCTGTGATTTGATCTTACCTCTGCCGTGAACTCTGGCTTTCACACCTCGCGATTCAAGCAGATAGACGGCATCGCGTGCACCCATACCGATGACATCAGGAATGATGTTGTTATTGGTCTTAACTTGTGAAAGGACAACATCTTTGGCGGCTGGTACGGCTTTTCCCCAGATGGGATTACCTTCAGAATAGGAACCTCCCCAGTTGGTATTGGTCTTTACACCAAGACCTTTCAGGACATAGTTCGCTGCAGCTACATTACCACTTTTTACGTCAGGTATCAACATGGAGGTTGAATCTCTGGCATCTTTGGCACTACGTTTCAGATTCTGAGCCATCACACCTTCAGCAATACGATGGAAGACGACACCACTCATACCACCACCTGATGCAGGCAGACCTGATTTCTTAATACAGACGATACAGGTATAGCGTGGGTCGTCGGCAGGGAAGAATCCTGCGAATGACAGCCAATAACGGGTAACACCTGAGTGGTAACCGCCATATTGGTCAGCAACTTGGGCTGTACCGGTTTTCCCTGCCACCTTGAATGACTTGGAGCCAGCCTTTCGTCCCAATCCTTGGCTGACAACATGCTCTAATATCGTCTGCATGGTCTTGATGGTCTGTGGCTTGGCGATGCGTTCCTTTAGGACAACAGGCTCAAACTCCTTGACCACCTCACCGTCCTTCATAAGTTGCTTTACGAAACGTGGTTGCATCATTTTGCCATTGTTGGCAATAGCATTATAGAAGGTCACAGTGTTAATGGGTGCAATCTGGGTCTCATAGCCAATACTCATCCATGGCAACGTCGTCTTACTCCAATATTTCGTACGGTCAGTGGTCTTCGTATCCGGCATTCGGATCATCGGGGGGTGATAGCCAACGATGGGAATCTTCAGATCCTCATGGATACCAATACGATAAAGTCCTTTAACATATTCTTCAGGCTTACTCCCATAATATTTGTCAATAAGATAACTAACGCCAATGTTTGAACTGACCTCCAAGGCACGAGCCACATTAATCGTGCCGTAGCCGCCACGACGCCAGTTGTGGTCCTTCATTGGACGACCATGCATCTCCATCACACCACAACCCGTAGGTATGGTCATCGTCGTATCTATTCTCCCGTCGTCAAGGGCAACGAGGAAGGAGGCTACTTTAAACACAGAACCAGGTTCGCAACGATAACTGACAGCATTATTCACCATTTCATGGTATTCTCCATCTGTACCACGTGTCATATTGACAATGGCTTTCACGTCACCTGTCTTTACCTCCATCAGGATGACAACGCCCATTTCACCGTTAACCTGCGGGTCTTTCAGTTCGTCGATAAGGGCACGCTCTGCCAGATCTTGCATACTGACATCAATCGTTGTGACGATGTCATAGCCATTGATGGGCGACTGTACTGGGATGTCCATGTATTTGTTGAGCACCTTACGACGGTGCATCATACCATTGGTACCACGTAGGATCGAATCGAAAGATAATTCCAAGCCGTTCTTTGCACTATCCATAGCGCCGAACATAGAGCCGATGGTACGTTGGGCAAGTGTTCCGAACGGGTGATTACGGGAATTGAACTCCTCCCAGTGGAAACCGCCTTTATAGATGGGCTCTCTGAAGATAGGCAGTTTGCGTACCTCGCAGAATGTGTTATAGTCGATACGACGAGGCCAGATGGGCCAATGACGGGCACCGACCTTACCGTTTTTCATAACCTTCCGCTTGCCAGCCAACAGATAATCCTTGAAATCATTGACGGTTCTGGTTGGGAAGATCTGGTTCAGTTCGTAGGCAATGCTGTCAATCTTCTCAGCCCAGATGGAATCTCGCTTGCGAACACCGATGGAATCGTCGGTTCCTGCCTGGAAATCCATATAGATCTTATATTCAGGGAGGCTGCTGGCCATCAATTGACCATCACAACTCAGGATGTTTCCGCGATTGGGCTTAACACTTACACTGTCACGTTTCAGACGTGAGGCCACCTGGGTCCAATAATCTTTCTTAGCCGTCATGATGTACATGGCTTTACCCACAATGGCAAAACCAATGAGCGTCAACACTACTGCGATGGCGAAGTAGCGGGGCATGACCTTTTCGCTTTTGAACTTACTCATACCTTTCTTTATTCGGCTACATTAATAATATAAGGTGGCTGGTCTGCAACATG
>ONWA01000054.1 GCA_900321425.1 uncultured Prevotellaceae bacterium
GTCTCGAGGTCGTCGATATAGCTGATGGGCGAGATGACGGCTGCCGTTCCGCAGGCTCCTGCCTCCTCGAAGGTCTCCAGCTCCTCCTCAGGAATAGGACGGCGCTCCACCTTCATGCCTAAGTCCTCGGCTACCTGCATCAACGACTTGTTTGTGATGGAGGGAAGGATAGAGGTCGACTTCGGAGTGATGTAGGTATTGTCCTTGATGCCGAAGAAGTTGGCGGCACCACACTCGTCGATGTATTTCTTCTCTTTCGCATCGAGGTAGAACTCGCAGGCGTAACCCTTCTCGTGAGCGAGGTTGTTGGCGAAGAGCGAAGCGGCATAGTTGCCACCCACCTTATACTTACCTGTACCGAGCGGCGCCGAACGGTCGTAGTCGCGAACGATGACGTAGGGGTTGCTCGAGAAACCACCCTTGAAGTAAGGACCTACCGGGGTGACGAAAATCAGGAAGCAGTATTCCTTGGCGGGGTGTACACCCACCTGAGCACTCGTTCCGATGAGCAGCGGACGGATATACAGTGTTGCTCCGCTCTCGTAGGTAGGAATCCACTCCTGGTTCAGGCGTACCACCTTTTTCACCATTTCCTCAAACAGGGCTGTGGGCACTTCAGGCATCATGATACCGCGACAGGTGCTCTGCAGACGCTCTGCATTGTCCTTGACACGGAACACACGTACCTTACCGTCAGGACAGCGATAGGCCTTCAGACCTTCGAACGCCTCCTGACCATAGTGCAGACAGGTTGCGGCCATGTGTAGTTTCAGATACTCGTCGGAGCATACTTCGATTTCGCCCCACTTGCCGTCACGGTAGTAACAGCGTACATTGTAATCGGTCTTCATGTAACCGAATGACAGGTTTCCCCAGTCTAAATTCTTCATTTTGTTATGTTTAAATGTTCTTTCGTGTTAAATTGCTGCAAAAGTAGTCATTTTCGTTCTTATCAGCAACAAAAAGTAGGAAAAATTAATCCTTGTCGAGAATCTTCTTGATTTCCTCATCCGTTTGGGTGAGCTTATCCTTACACAGTCGGATGAGCATCTGCGCACGTTTGAGTTTCTCCGACAACTGGTCGATGTCGAACTCATTGTTCTCCATCTGACGGACAATCTGTTCCAGTTCACGGACAGCGTCTTCGTATTTTACTTGTGGGTCTTCGTTCATGGTGTTCTATAAATGATAATGGTTTTAATCTATATACTATTTTACTATTGATCTGACAGTACCTTTCTCCAGCCGCGTCTCTATCTCGTCGCCTTCATGGAGTTGTGAAGGGTCACTGACTACCTTTCCATGATGGAGGGTGATACTATATCCTCGACGGAGCAGGAGCATGGGGTCGAGCGAGGCTGTCCGTTGGGCAAGCAACTCCAGACGGTGAGTCTGTTGAACGAGTGTCGTCTGTAACTGTGTCTGCAGTCGGGCGAAGAGTTGGTCGAGGTGAGCCTCTTGACGGGCCTTCACGACCGAGAACAGAGAGGGGATACGTTCCGAGAGGGCGGCCAATCGGAGCTGATGAGTGGTGAGTCGTTCCTTCACCAGTCGCACCATCCTGTTCTGTATATCGTTGAGTAGGTCGTCGGTCTCGGCGAGATGGCTGATAAGGAACGCTGCTGCTGCGGTAGGAGTCTTCATCCTCGTGTGACTGATCATATCGAGAATGCACTCATCGCGCTCATGACCGATACCCGTGATGATCGGAATGGGGAAATTGGCTACGTTCTCTGCCAGTGCCAAAGTGTCGAAACCCGACATATCGCTGGTAGCTCCTCCACCGCGAATCATCACTACGACATCGAATACATCGTTGTTGTCCGACATCTCAGCGTGAATCTGATTCAGGGCATTGATGACACTCTGCTCCACCTGTTCTCCCTGCATGATAGCAGGAAAGAGCGTCACCTCGAAACGGAAACCGTATTCGTTTTGTTGTAGCTGGTTGAGAAAGTCGCCGTAGCCCGCTGCCGTCTCACTGGTAATCACGGCGATGCGTTGTGCGAACAGTGGCAGCGATAGCTCGCGTTGCAGATCGAATACACCTTCCTCCTTCAGTTGACGGATAATCTCCTGTCGACGACGGGCTAAGTCGCCTATCGTGTAGGTGGGGTCGATGTCGGTAACAATCCACGAGAACCCGAAAGCCTCATGAAACTGAGGATACACCTTCAGCAACACTTTCATTCCGGCATGGAGCGGCTGACCGGCCGTTCGCTCGAAATAAGGACGGATGACGGTCCAGCTGTTAGCCCAGCATTTGGCCGAAGCACGGGCGATAGGGGTGTTGGTCTTCTCTTCTTTCTGAATCAGTTCGAGATAGCAGTGACCGCGCGACTCCCTGCATTCCGACAGTTCTGCCTCTACCCAATATTCATCGGGCATCTCTGTTTCCAGTGTCTCTCGAACAAGCTGGTTCAGTTCGTAAAGAGTATGTCGTGCTTCTGTCATTTCAGTCTTCCTATCATATATGCTCGCCAAAAATTGGGTGTGCCATATCCATAGATATTATTGGGCGTATGATGGTTGTCACCACATGAACGGATGAGGTTGATGATGTCCAGTGCCGACTTATGGGGCAGTGCCTGCCACAGACAAGCGACAAGTCCGCATACGATAGGAGTGGAGAATGATGTACCCATGTCTCTGGTGACCGTTCCGCGACTAGAAATCAGTGTGGCGGGACTGCCTATCGCCATGATATCCGGTTTTACTCGTCCGTCTTGTGTCGGACCGACGGCACTGAAGGGAGCACTTTTCATCTCTTGCGTCAGTGCTCCTACACTAATAATCTCTTGAGCGTCAGCGGGAAACGTGATTTTCTTCCAGCTTCCCATTCCCGTGTTGCCTGCAGAGTTAACGAGGATCATACCTTTACGGGCTAACATCGATGCCGTACGGCTAATCAGGGCTGTGGTACCGTCAAGGTCGCTGAGATGATGATCTCCGTAATGACGGTCGTATTCATAATAGCCTAATGAGGAATTGATGATGTCAACACCGGCAGAGTCGGCGAATTCTGCGGCCATCGCCCAATAGTCCTCTTCTATCTCCTGCTCCGTCTGTTGGTCTTCGCAACGCAGCAGCCAGTAGGAAGCCTCGGGAGCAGAACCGATATAGACATACGGCTCGTTGACGGCCATTGCGGAAAATACTTTCGTGCCGTGATCTGTCTCATTGTAGATATTCGGAGAGTTGGGATAGACAAAATCCTTCACTCCTTCTATCTGTACCTGTCTGAACCAAGGAATCTTATCCGCATTCTGGAATCCACCGTCAAGGATGGCAATCGTCATCCCTTTTCCTTTGTATCCGATATTATGCATCTGGATGCCTCGCAGACTTTCTAGCTGTTGTTTGGTGTTGCCGTAGTATTCTGTCTTGATACTGTCCCACCTGTTCCATTCGTCTCTGCATTTGGGAGGCATGATTCTTCGTTCAATGGAATCAGGTGAAGTCCATACGCAATGGGCGCTCTTCACACAGTCGAGGTGAGCAAAACGGTTGAGTAGGGTGGTGTCTTGTGAACGTACCAGTACGGTGTTATTCCAACGGCTTGTACCCACAATCGTGGTGCCTGTGGTGCGTGCTTCTTTGGCAGGAAGGTGAAACTGGTTCAGATAAAGAGGACTGACAGGCAGGTCAGTGGAGTCCAACGAGAGATGCTGACGCTTGCGTCGCTCAATGGATTCACGCGAGAGCCAACGCTGAGGATGGTCAAGCCGGTAGGGTGTCCCTGCCTTATCGCGTAAGGTATAACGATAGACATAACACTTGCCTCCCGGATATTTGATTCGCGACATCTTGTCCGTCTTTCCTGCCAATTGTAGGCAGACACAAAGGAGTAGCCCGATACAGAGCTCTATTCTGAAGGTTTTTAGCATAACGTCTGCAAAGGTAATAAAAAATGGTGAAACAAAAGCAGTTTGTCTGAATATTTGGCAGTATCGGGAAATATTCGTATCTTTGTCCCGTTATTTCTGTGAGATATGTCAGCAAGTCGTCAACAATCGGCACTGGAACTGGGAACCAAACCTGTAGGCACGCTACTTTGGCAGTATGCCCTGCCTGCTATTGTGGCAATGACGGCTTCTTCGCTCTATAATATCATTGACCGTGCTATGATCGGTCAGTTGGTGGGACCAGAAGCCATTGCCGGTCTGGGTATTACGTTTCCTCTTATGAACCTGAGTGTGGCATTTGGTGCAGCGATAGGCATCGGATCGTCAACATGTATCAGTGTACGTTTGGGACAGCGTGACTACAAACGGGCTGAGAACCTCTTGGGAAATACGGTGACACTCAACCTGATCGTCGGATTCCTTTTCATGGTTATTAGCTTGATTTTCCTTGATCCCATTCTGCGTTTCTTTGGCGCGTCGGATGCAACCCTTCCGTATGCCCGTGAGTTTATGATTATTATCCTTCTGGGAAACATGATCACTCATATGTATTTCGGGTTGAATGCGGTATTGAGAGCAGCCGGTAAACCCCGTCATGCGATGTATGCCACACTATTTACAGTAGGGATGAACATCGTTCTGGTGGTGGCCTTTGTCTGGTGGCTGCG
>ONWA01000052.1 GCA_900321425.1 uncultured Prevotellaceae bacterium
CCACTTCCTGCCCTTCGCCAAGGAATCCTTGACAGAGTTTCACCATGTTAATCCAGTAATAGTCGGCCCACTGCGGCTCGTTGCGCTTGGTTCGGCGAAGACCGTAGTAGAAGTTGAATCCGTCGATGTAGAATGTTACACGTTGTGCCATATTCGTGATATCATTAAAAAAAAGCCGTCCGAGGACGGCCATGTCCATTCAAGAAAGAATGGCGGAGCTTAATAATTTGTTGCAAAGGTACATCTTTTATTCAATACTTCCAATTATTTTGCAAATTATTTAGAGGCTTATACCTTTTTTATGTTTTAATGGGTTGTTAGATCAGGGGACGGTTTGTCCCCTGATCTTCTGTGAATGATAAAAAA
Source organism: uncultured Prevotellaceae bacterium (assembly GCA_900321425.1). GTDB lineage: Bacteria > Bacteroidota > Bacteroidia > Bacteroidales > Bacteroidaceae > Prevotella. The sequence continues at coordinate 367 of ONWA01000052.1, forward strand.
TATTAATTATCAGAACGTTTTAATTTAAAGAGTATAGTTTTTGCGTACCTTTGTGCATCAAAAGTGCAATCTTATATTCAATTAACAATATTCAAAAAAACGATGAAACTGAGAAAACTTTTTGTAGCTGCGCTGATGTTGCTCGGCACGACAGCCATGGTGGCTCAGCCCATGCAGATGCCGCCCATCCCCGTTGACCCAGCTGTACGCATTGGTAAACTGGACAACGGATTGACGTATTACATCCGTCACAACGAGTATCCCGAACACGTTGCCAATTTCTATATTGCCCAGCGTGTAGGCTCTATTAATGAGGACGAGTCGCAGCGTGGTCTTGCCCACTTCCTGGAGCACATGGCCTTCAACGGCTCTGAACATTTCAAGGGCAACGGTATTATCGAGTTCACCCGCTCGCTGGGTGTTGAGTTCGGTAGCGACCTGAATGCCTATACCTCTATCGACCAGACGGTTTATCGCGTCTGCAACGTGCCCACCAAGCGCGCCACAGCCCTCGACTCCTGTCTGCTCATCCTGAAAGACTGGTCGAACGGTCTGGCATTGGAGCCCGACGAGATTGACAAGGAGCGCGACGTGGTTCATAACGAGTGGCGACTTGGCGAAGGTCCTTCGCAGCGTATGCTCCAGCGTGCCCTGCCAAAGGTATATCCCGGTTCCAAGTATGGCGAGCGTCTGCCCATCGGTCTGATGAGTGTTATCGACAGCTTCAAGCCCCAGACTCTCCGTGCCTACTACCAGAAATGGTATCGTCCCGACAACCAGGCTATCATCGTAGTGGGCGACGTGGATGTTGACCACATGGAGGCTAAGATCAAGGAACTCTTTGCCGGTATCAAGGTTGATCCCAACGCTCCCAAGGTGGTGGCAGAGGCCGTTCCCGACAACAAGGAGGCTATCTATGTCTATGAGACCGATAAGGAGATGCAGATGGCCAACGTCTTCGTCATGATGAAGCACGAGGCTACCAAGCCCGAGGAGAAGGCCAGCATGGCTTATCTCATTCAGGACTATGCCGTCAATGTGATCTCGCAGATGATTAACCAGCGCCTGTCGGAGATGACGCAGGATGCTGCCTGCCCCTTCTTCCAGGGATTTGCTGACGACAGCAACTACCTGCTCTCAAGTACCAAGGACTGCTTTGAGCTGATTGGTATTCCCAAGGAGGGTAAGGAGATGGAGACCCTGCAGGTGCTATACCGCGAGGCTAAGCGTGCCCGTGAGTTCGGATTCACCGCTACGGAGTACGAGCGTGCCAAGGCCGACTACCTGAGCAGTCTGGAGAAGCGCTATACCAACCGCGACAAACGCAAGAACGACGAGTTCGGCAATGCCTATCGCGACCACTATCTGACCAACGAGCCTATCCCACCATTGGATATCCTCTATCAGGCCATGCAGCAGATTGCCCCCAATATTCCCGTACAGGCCATCAACCAGATGTTGCCTGAGCTGATTAGCCCGACAGACAGCAACCTTGTTGTCATGATTATGGCGCAGGACAAGGAGGGTAAGGTGCATCCTACCGAGAAGGATATGGCTGCTGCCGTCGCTGCAGCCCGTGCAGAGAAACTGGAGGCATACGTGGATAATGTGAAGGATGAGCCTCTGCTGGATGCTACTATGATTAAGAAGGGTAAGATTACGAAGGAGACTGAGAACAAGACCTTCGGTTATAAGGAGCTGGAGCTCTCTAATGGTGCCACCGTTATCCTGAAGAAGACAGACTTCAAGGACGATGAGGTGCAGATGCAGGCCTTCTCAATGGGTGGTAAGTCACTCTATGGCGCAGCTGACTATACCAACCTCAAGGTGTTCGACACTGCCATCGGCATGAGCGGACTGGGCAATTTCTCAAGCACAGAGCTGCAGAAGGCCTTGGCTGGTAAGGAAGTTAATGCAGACCTCTCGCTGGCTAACACCCGTCAGTATCTGACCGCTCACTCTACTCCTAAGGACCTGGAGACGATGTTCCAGATGTCATACCTCTACTTCACCAACGTGAAGAAGGACGAGAAGCAGTTCCAGAACCTAATGACACAGCTCGACATGGCACTGAAGAACAAGTCGCTGTCGCCCGATGCCGTATTCTCTGACTCAGTGGCTACCACAACATACGGACATAATCCACGCTTCACCAATCCTCAGGTTGAAGACCTGAAAGACATCAACTACGACCGCATCCTCGAGATTGCCAAGGAGCGTTTCCAGAATGCAGCACAGTTCACCTTCGTGATTGCCGGTAACTTCGATGAGGCGACCATCCGTCCGTTCATCGAGCAGTACATCGCTTCGCTGCCAGCTACCAAGAAGAAGGCAGAGGACTTCAAGGAGTGCATCACCTTCGCCAAGGGTGAGGTGGTTAACCAGTTCAAGGTGAAGACCGAGTCTCCCAAGGCAACAGCCCGTGAGATGTGGTATGCAGAGATGCCTTACACACTGGAGAACACCGTGAAGCTGGATGCTGTTGGTCAGGTGCTTTCTATGATTTACCTAAAGACCATCCGTGAGGACGAGAGCGCTGCCTACTCTTGTGGTGCTGCCGGTTACTTCAATACGGGTTCTAAGCAGCCCAAGGCCATGTTGCAGGCTTATTGCCCGATGAATCCTGACAAGTCGGAACTGGCTGTACGTCTGCTCCACGAAGGTATCCAGAGCATGACCAAGAAGGTGGATGCCGACCAGTTGCAGAAGGTGAAGGACTATATGCTGAAGCAGGCCGACATCGATGCTAAGAAGAATAGCTATTGGATTAACACCATTACAACTTTCAAGGAGTATGGTCTTGATTTCTATACCGATTATAAGAAGACCGTTGAGGCCCTGACTGTTGAATCTGTCCGTGACTTCCTCAACCAGTTGCTGAAGAGTGGTAATCACGTTGAGGTGATTATGACTCCTGATCTGGTGAAGAAGTAATAAGATCAAATAAAAAGAAAATGAAAAATGGGAAATACTCTTGAGAGGGGGTATTTCCCATTCTTCATTTTCATATCACATTGTCTTTCCCGAATTTTCTGTTCCTGATGGCATCTTTTATGATGCTTTCTCGTTGCTTCCTCAACTAATAAGCGTGCTCATTGCGAAGTTCTTCCTTCGTTAGCTTCTTCTTGTCGATGGCTCGCCACGCATAGACGATATAAGCCAAGACAAAGGGAACGAGTAGGGATACGTAGAACATGGTGCGCAGTGTGAACTCACTTGAACAGGAGTTCTGGAGCGTCAGCGATGACTGCAGGTCGGCTGTCGAGGGATAGTAGGCGGTATGGTTCCAGGCGCAGCAGAGCAGCAGACACAGGACGGTGAGCACCGTGCCGATACCTGTAGGCCAGATGCCACTAACGTAGTCCTTCGACCAGACGGTCTTGCCGATACCAAACAGGACGAGCACCACGCCGATGAGCAGACCGATGAGCAGATACCACATCTCAAGGAAATTATGGAGATACTTGTAGGGCTCCATGTAGATGATGCCCTGATCGGTGTAGGCATAGCCGTCCTTGAGTAACACATCGTTCCAGACCCCTTGTGTTCCTACAGAAAGACTCCATAATTAACCTTCAGGGAAGAAAAGGCGATTGAAACAATAAAAAAACAATGAAATATTTGGAATTTTCAATAAAACATCCTATCTTTGCATCCGTAATCACTAAATTATGGAGGACAAAAATATGGGTACAGACGCATAAAGAATACAGAAAAACTGAGTGTTAAACTAAGGAGGGGCTTGATCTCTCCTCATCTTAAATCATTAGTAATATGAAAAACCTAGTAAGAACATTTATTGCTCCTTATTTTGCATTTGCCGCATCGGTATGTTCCATTGTCGGTCTTGTTATTATCTTGTTATCTAACAAAAATGCTACCATTGTGGCTTTAATGGCCTTTTGTCTATTCTTGTTGATTATACTAACAGGTGTCCTACTTGGCATAGCGAGGATGTTACATCAAAACTATGGAAAAGATTACAAGGGCATATCATCGTTTTATGTTTATCAGACTGACGATGGGATCAAATCAACATTTGAGACATTCCGATTAATCCAATGCAAAAGGATTTTCCTCTCACAGATAGAGTATAGATTCAAATGGAGCGGTACAATAATGCCTCGTATATTTTCTAATAGTCAGAGGATCGAAAACATTAAACATTATAGTGATGCGCAACAATGGGACAGTGCAATTCTTAGATTTAAAAAACCGCTGACTTATAATGAAAGTACGGTAGTACATATCAAAACTGAAAACGATGACCACGATGGAACAGCAAAACCATTTATTTATTGTAAATTGGAATCACCGATTGATATCATGCAATTTCGTGTCTTATTAGCCTATAAGCCAACAGGTTATACAGAAAAAGCTATCTTTGAGAGGAAACTGATAGATCAGGAAATTGATGCAGAGTTCGAATATATTGAGAGCATTGAATTCAATAGTCTCTATAAGCAATATTACCATGTAATTGTTGATCCAGCACCTGGCTATATATATCGTCTCAGATGGAAGAAGTAGCCTGGCGGCTACCTCTTTTTGTATTTTCGGAGTTGTGCGTAGAGTGTAGCTTGGCTATTGCTTAGGTTAGAGTGCAGAAAAAGATATCTTGCCAAAGAACTCATGTTATCATCCTTAAGGGCATGTGCGTGAAGCAGCCGCCCCAAATCGATGTAGATACTCGTGGCAATCACCTTACTGAAGTCGAAGTGAAAAGAGTGCAATTTCAAAGTGTCTACCGATGTGTCATCGCCGATAAGATAAGGTCTCCAAGCCTCGATGGTCTGGCGTAGCTCCTCATGATAACACATCGTTCCAGACCCCTTGTGTTTTGCAGAGCCATTGGAGCTTCGCCCATATCGCGATAGGCGCAGCCCTGCAGGTAGTGGGCACGCACCTGCTCGTTGGCAGAGCCGTGGCGGTCGAAGAACTCGACAGCCATGGCAATAGAGTCTACGTGGGTGATGGAGTCGTAGGCCTTGTTCTGTCTGTCAGCCCTTTCCACCACCTGCGTCATCCGCTTCCGCTCCGCGTCAGTGGCGCAGGAGAGC
>ONWA01000062.1 GCA_900321425.1 uncultured Prevotellaceae bacterium
ACACAAGCGCGCCGTGCAGCTCTGGCCCACATGTTCTTCAATGTGTTTGGTGTCGTGGCGTTCCTCATCGTGTTCTATCCCGCTTGTGATGCCGTTAGTTGGGTAGTAGAGAACTTAATGGGTGGTGGCAACGATCTCTTTAAGCTATCAGCCTTCCACACCGCCTTCAACATCATCAACACGCTGTTGCTCATTGGTTTTGTGAAGCAGATAGAGATGTTTGTATGTCGTGTGCTGCCAATGAAGGCACAAGACGAGGACTATCGCCTGCGTTTCATCAGTGGCGGTCTGCTCTCTACAGCCGAACTCAGCATTATGGAGGCACAGAAGGAGATTCGCAGTTTCGCTGAGCGTTGTCAGCGCATGGCAGGTTTCGTGCCCACGCTTCTGGAAACGAAAGACGAGATGGAGTTTAATAAACTCTTTGCCCGTATTGAGAAATACGAGAACATCACCGACTCGATGGAGATGGAGATTGCCAGCTATCTGAACAAGGTGAGTGAAGGTCGCTTGTCGGATGCGTCGAAAACTCAGATACAAAAGATGCTTCGCCAGATATCTGAGTTAGAGTCCATCGGTGACTCGGTTTATAACCTGGGGCGTACCCTGAATCGCCATCGCATGCACTGTCAGGAGGACTTTACTGCCGAGCAGATGCAGCACATGATGACGATGCTGCAACTGGTAGGTGCTGCCCTCAGCGAGATGCTGAAACGCATTGACCAACCCACTACCAAGAATGGTGTGAAGACCTCGCTTAACATCGAGCATGAAATCAATAACTATCGTACACAACTGAAGAACCAGAACCTGCACGATGTAAATGCTGGACTCTACGACTATCAGTTGGGTGTGTTCTATGTCGATTTCATCTCAGAGTGTGAGAAACTTGGCGACTATGTAATGAATGTTGTGCAGGCAGGTAAGGGCTTGAACAATGACTTTGGCGACGGTCCTATCAACGGACAGGGCTAAAACCTTGCGAGTGTGAACCTGATGGTAAGCCCGCCACCAGGCGTAGAAAGTGCAATTGCTTGTCCACCATGGGCGGCAACTGCATTTTTCACGATGGCAAGCCCTAGACCTGTGCCACCAAGTTTGCGCGAGCGCCCTTTGTCTACACGGTAGAAACGTTCAAACAGGTGCTCACGGTGCTGCGCCTCTACGCCTTGGCCATTGTCGCTTACATTAAATTCGTAGAAGTGGCGTCCTTCTATTTCAATCTCTTGGCAGGCGATGATTAACCGTGTGGCCCCGTAGGCATAGGAAATAGTATTGTCTATCAGATTTCGGAAAATGCTGTATAGCAGGCTCGAATCACCCTGTACTTCTATATTCTGTGGTAATTGGAGTTTTAGTTCGATACCTTTCTCTTGTAATTGCAAGTCTGTGTCATCTATCACATTTGTGATAATCTGCAAGACATCAACTTGACGATACTCATGCTGAGCATTAGATGAACTATCATCAATCTCGTCTAGTTTAGTAAGCACACTCATATCCAGCAGAAGCTTGTTCATGCGTTCACTTTGAGCATAACAGCGTTCCAGAAAATGTTGTTTCTTATCATTTGGCATATCGGGATTGTCGATGATGCTCTCTAAATAACCATGAATGCTGGCAGCAGGTGTTTTCAGCTCATGAGCGGCATTTTGGGTAAGCTGACGTTTGATACGCACTTTTTCTTCTTCCGAATGACGTAGTTTCCAATACAACATGATGATAGTGTGGCTGATATCACCCAATTCGTCATCTGGCAGCCGACGCTCCAATTCGTGGTCAAGTTCCTCACCTTCCTCGGCTTTCACGGCAAATTCACGTAAGTAACCAATGTGTCGGCTGATACGGTGAGTGATATAGTAGAGAACGATGCCCAGTAACAGGGTGAGAATGCCAGAATAATAAATATAAGTATTGTCAGCCTGCAATGAACGGGTCAGCTCTGCAGAATATGGTACGGCAGCACGTACAATCACGTCACCGAAACGAGTGGCAGAATAGAAGTAGGTCTCGTGAGTAGATTGTGACATTCGTTTGATATCATAGCCGCTGCCCTCTTGCAAAGCCTGCTGGATCTCTGTTCTCTGTAGATGGTTTCCCAATGCTTCCACATCAGTATCATAGCTGTCAAAGATGACCCGTCCTTCCTTGTCTATCACAGACACTCGAAGCCCCTCCATCTGATGATGCAAAACATAATCGCGAAAGAGCCGGCTACTGCTCATACTATCCTTACCGACTGTCTGCACCATCTCATAGTTGTACATCTGCAGTCGTGAATGAA
>ONWA01000059.1 GCA_900321425.1 uncultured Prevotellaceae bacterium
CGCATGCAGCAGCGAGTGGGAATATGCCGATCCTGAGGCACATGAGAAGACAGAACAGCTACAACAGGAATACAATGCCAAACTCCAAGGATCATGGCACCGAGAGGTTGTCAACAGCGACCATCGCTTCTTCGAGCGTATTACCTTCAAGGCAGACCAATCCTATACGCTTTATCGTGTTTGGAAAATGCGCCAAGGCGACGAGTGGGAGGATTTCCCAGAGCCAAATGTTATTGGTGAGTCCACAGGAACCTGGTCTTTATACTGGGAGCGTCTGAATACCAAGGAAGGACAAAACATATTAGCTTTGTCAAATAAGGTAAGTGGTACACTCCTCAGATTTATCGATATCATCAACGATCAGTTGTTGGTCGAAGGCGTCCCTTATCTCCCCATAGACGAACCAACTGTCTATGAAAGAGGAGAAGGAGCACCCAGTTTCTGATGACGAATTCATCTGCGTTTACACGAGAAGGAGGGCCTAGAGTCCCCTGATCTACTCTTAATCCCACAATAAAGGGTATTATTAAGTAATTTGTGAGATATTAATCTACGAATTACACTATTTGAAGATGGTAAGAAGTAAAAGAACATTAATGTATAAAATTCTTGGTTCAGCACTAATAAGTGTATGGACTATCATCAATATTCTTCTTTACGTAAGATCTTCTCAATTGACAGGTCATGGTAATCGTTTAGCGTTCTTTTTCCCTTTTAACTACAACTATTCAGACCATTGTCTTTGGACATACGATATCTCTGAGTTATTAGTATATACAATATTGTTACCCTTGATGATTTTCTTGATGATGAGATATGTGCTACTAAATCATGAGGGAGAAAAAAGGAAACGACTAATAAAATACATCATTATCTTTATTGCTATTTGTTTTTTTCTTACAATCATTGCATTTTTTGATGATGCCGCTTTTATTAAATTATTCTTTTCAGCAATTAAAGGAGCAATTATATTTTATTTAGCATACTATTTTGGTCGTTACATTCTATGAAATAATTTTGCCATGAGTCCATAAGATATTTTGCAAAAAGTTTTGGAATGTGAAGATAAAAGATGGAACATTGCTGTGATCCCAATATCCCACCCACGTCCTCCGTTTCCTTTCTCTCGCCTCACGGCGCATGATATGTATATATTTTCAATCATTAAAACAGAAAAGAAACAATGAATAGTAACGAAGAGGATACCCTCGACTTATTAAACCCAGGCAGCATCGTATTCAATATCTATGAAAAAGGCAGTATGCACGTGGATCATGTGGATCACCAGCACTTCTATGGCGATAAGTGGGCTAAGGCACTTCAACATCATGAGCCTGCCGCTTGTCCGTCATCAGCCGAACCCGCTTTCGACCAAGACACTCCGCTCTCTGCCCTGTTCCGTGAGCATCATCATGAGGAGCTACGCCAGACCATCGAGGCTTGGAGACCTTATCTCATCGGCGATGATACGAACATTGATGCCCTCGTCATGACACACTTTGAGTTCGACAGAAAGCGTATCTATTCCAACCGTGTTTATTATGACCTACTCGATCTCGAAGGCATCGGAGCCCTGCAAGTGCCACTGAGTCAGCTGGCCAGCTATCTCGCTGACCATTCCAACCTAAGTCAAAGCTATGAGACACTGTATCGGCAACTTAAGAAATACCGACAAGAACGAATATAAAGTACCCTTTTTGGGTACATGTCAATTGGCGAAGGATCTGGCCCTGGACAGCGGTGACGGGTGACGGGTGACGGGGTAAACGAGCAAACCCTTCGCGTACCGCGCACGCAGTACGCGAGGAAGTTACAAAACATACCTGTCACCCGTCACCCCGTCACCCATCTATTCAAGTTATTGATCATCATTATTCAACCAAGAAAAAAAATTATCTCACTTACTTTCACTTAAAATCAACTGAGAAATGGTTTTAAACACAGCAGCCGCTTTTCGCATATTTCCAGACCCTTTTCGTGGAATTTTTATAACTTTGCAGCAAAAAACTTGCCGTTTAGGGTTTAGTAATTCGAGATTCGTGTGTATTAAGAGTGTATGACAGATCAAAAGAAACTCGAAAAGCTGTTTCTACAGCATTACCGTCAGATGTATCGGTTGGCAACCGTGCTTCTGCATGACGATGCTGAGAGCAAGGATGTGGTGCACGACATCTTTGCACATCTGCTCCGTAGCTCTCAAGATTTACGAGAAGAGACGGCCGAGTCCTATCTGCTTACCAGCGTACGAAACCGATGTTTGAACGTGATCCGTAGCCGACAGATACAGGAACGGGTGGAACATCTCTACCTGCTTGACCTTGACACGACGATCACACCGACGGAACGGTTAGAAGAAGAACTGAAAGCCCTATATAAGGGCATCAACCAATTAGAGCCACCCGTTTGTCACGACATCATTATTCAGCATTTCCGCGATGGTGTCACCTTCAAGGAGATTGCCAACCGTCTGGGTGTCAGTGAAACTACTGTCTATAAGCATCTGCGCCGTGCGCTTCATCAATTACGTACACATCTTAACAACAAATGAGCGTATGAACAAGACCGATCTATTGCTCCAGATGATGGAACAGCCACAGCATTATACTGCAGAAGAGTGGCAGGAGATACTTGCCGACGAAGAGTGCCGTGAACTCTACACACTGATGTCGAAGACACAGAGTGCCATTGATGCTGCCCGTGTCGACCAGGAAGTCACTGACGACATGGTTGATGCCGAATGGCAACGACTGAGTGATGAAAAGCAAGAAGTGAGAAACGAAAAATATTCGCTCCTTCAGTTCGCCGCAATGTTTGTAGGCATCCTCATGCTCTCAGGCATCGCCTTTGCAGCCATCCAAATCGTCAGTCATTATAACGAACCTAAAGAACAGGATACGAGGGTCGTCAACAACTCTCAACCTTCAATTTCCAGTCCTCAAATTGCTGAGTCTGACACGATAGTGGCAGCACAGCCCAGACTCTACGACAACGTTCCCTTGGGAGATATCTTCGACGAACTCTCTGACTACTATCACGTCAAGGTGGTCTATCAAAACGAAGATGCCCCCCGTCTCCGCCTGTTCTATCAATGGAAACCGGAATATACACTGGAGAAAGTTGTGGAGATGCTGAACAACTTCGAGTGGATACAGATCCAGCCAGAGAATGATACCCTATTCATAAGAACCACCGCCATCCCAGCCAAGGATTGCTAAACAGTTTGCTGTGATGAAAAGACTATCATACATACTATTGTTGTGCGCCATAGTATCCATTGCCAGCGCACAGAAGATCACACACACCTTCCAGGATGTACCCCTTCCCGATGCCCTGAAGTACATTCAAGAACAAACCGATCATTACAACATCACCTTTATCTACGATGAACTTGAAGACTTCTGGGTAACGACACATATACAACGTAAGTCCGTGCCAGATGCCATCATCCAACTTGTAGGCTTCTATCCTATCCGTGTCGTAAAGAGTGGTGAAAGGGAAATCTATGTGGAATGTACCCACAAGACCGATCTCCATCTGACAGGCACCATCATCGACGAACAAGGTCAGGCCGTGGCCTACGCTAATATTGCCGTTCTCAATCCTGCCGACTCCACGCTGCTTAGCGGTGGTGTGTCAAACGAAAGCGGTTACTTCGCTGTTCCCATTGAACAAGACAATGTATTGGCCCGCATCTCTTACGTCGGTTACAAGACCGTGTATAGGCACTGTAAAGGTCGCGAACTTGGTACTATACGGATACACCCGGAAACACAAATGCTGAAAGGTGTAACGGTCAAAGGCGAGATTCCACAATACAAGATGACCACAGGCGGAATGACCGTAGAGATTCAAAACTCTATACTCAAAGATGTGGGAACTGCTGACGATGTGCTGTCGATGCTGCCACAGGTAGAAGGCAGCGACGGCCATTTCACCGTCTTTGCCAAGGGGACACCTGAAATATACATCAACAACAAGAAGGTACAGAACCCACGGGAGTTGAAGCAACTGAAGTCCACAGACATCAAGAGCGTGGATGTCATCACCTCGCCTGGAGCCAAGTACAATGCTGAGGTTGGTGCCGTCATCCGCATCAAGACGAAGAGACATCAGGGCGACGGTATCAGTGTAGAGACATATAGCCAGGTGAAGCGTAATAACAAGTTGACAACCTACGATGACGTGACCGTGAAGCATCGCAAAGGAGGGCTGGAGGTATTCGGCATGCTGGAGTTTACCAATGGAAATCACAGTGAGGATAATACCATTACAACCGACACACATGCTAACGGCAATCATATCAGCATCCGCCAATCTGCACCCAACACCTTTTGGTACACCGAGAT
>ONWA01000048.1 GCA_900321425.1 uncultured Prevotellaceae bacterium
GTCTATCCGCTCTTGGAGGAATATGCGCGTGAGCACGGCATCTCGTTCGAGACCCGTGAGGACCTCTGTCGTAATGAGCAGATCCATCGGATGATGATGGACCGTATCGACACCCTTCAGCAGCAGTTGGCGCACTACGAACAGGTGAAACGCTTCACGCTCCTGCCCCACAGCTTCTCGTTGGAGCGTGGTGAACTGACGAATACGCTGAAGATCAAGCGTCGTGTACTGAACCAGAATTATGCCAAGGAAATTGAAGCGATGTATGAAGAGTAATCTTCAATTCTTCATTTTTTCAATTCTATAAAAAGCAAGTATGATAACCCAAGATCAATTAAAGGATGTGCTGGAACGCACAGAGGCGCTCCACCGCTATCTGGATATCGACAGAAAACAAGTAGAATACGAGGAGGAAGATCTCCGTACGCAGGCTCCCGACTTCTGGGATGACCGTAAACGGGCGGAGGAGCAGATGAAGAAGGTGAAGGACATCAAAAAATGGCTGGATGGCTATCATCATGCCCGTCAGATGGCCGATGAGCTACAGCTCGCCTTCGATTTCTATAAAGATGAGATGGTGACGGAGGAGGAGGTAGATAAAATTTATCAAGATGCTCTAGATACTCTAGAATCTCTAGAACTGAAGAATATGCTCCGCCAGAAAGAGGACCCGATGGACTGCGTTCTGAAGATCAACTCGGGTGCTGGCGGTACTGAGAGTCAGGACTGGGCATCGATGCTTATGCGTATGTATATGCGCTGGGCTGAGGCTCATGGACATAAGGTGACTATCTCCAACCTACAGGACGGTGATGAGGCGGGCATCAAGAGTGTGACGATGGAGATCGAGGGCGGAGAGTACGCCTATGGTTTCTTGAAGAGTGAGAACGGTGTGCACCGTCTGGTACGTGTGTCACCCTTCAATGCCCAGGGAAAGCGCATGACCTCCTTTGCCTCCGTTTTCGTCACCCCACTGGTTGACGATACCATCGAGGTGTACGTTGACCCAGCCAAGCTCTCGTGGGATACCTTCCGTAGCTCAGGTGCTGGTGGTCAGAACGTCAACAAGGTGGAGTCGGGTGTCCGTCTACGTTACTGGTATACTGACCCCGATACAGGAGAAGAAGAGGAGATTCTCATTGAGAATACGGAGACGCGCGACCAACCGAAAAACAAGGAGAAGGCGTTGCTGTTGCTGAAGTCACAACTCTACGACCGTGCGATGAAGAAGCGCCTGGAGGCTCAGGCGAAGATCGAAGCCGGCAAGAAGAAGATAGAGTGGGGCTCACAGATCCGCTCGTATGTGTTCGATGACCGCCGCGTAAAAGACCACCGTACGAACTACCAGACCACCGATGTCGATGGGGTGATGGACGGTAAAATCGACGATTTCATCAAGGCATACCTGATGTTAAAGACCATGAGCAAGAAAATGAACGCCAAGCGTGTGGCCTGGCAAAAGAAAGAAGAAGAGAAAGGACGTAAGGTAGTTAACTGGATATTTGGGGTGCTGATTCTATTGGGCATCCTCTTTCTGGTGTGGAACTATACCATGATGTTCTAATGAGTAGCGGTCTTGAGATCGAACGTAAGTTTCTTGTTGAAGGTGATGACTATAAACGTCTTGCCTTCGACAAGAGTCGTATTCAGCAGGGGTACATCTGCAGCGGCCATGGCCGTACAGTTCGGGTACGTATCCGTGATAAACAGGCGTTCCTAACCATCAAGGGCCCTTCGCTCAATGGAGGACTCTCCCGTTACGAGTTCGAACAGGAGATACCTTTCGAGGCTGCCCAAGATTTGTTGAAACTCTGTGAACCTGGAATGATTGACAAAACGCGTTGGCTGGTGAAGTCCGGTAAGCACATCTTCGAGGTCGATGAATTCTATGGTGACAACGAGGGATTAGTGATGGCTGAGGTGGAGCTAGGAACTGAAGACGAACAGTACGAAAAGCCCGATTTCATCGGTGAGGAGGTGACGGGCGACCGGCGTTTCTACAATAGTCATCTGCGGCAGTATCCGTACAAAATGTGGAGACAGCAAAGCAACCATTGATTACGGAGGTTAAAATTAGTTTAAAAAGTCTTAACGGCTGATTCGTCTATTGGTATTTTTTCTTACTTTTGTATGCTTATTAGTAAGAAGATGAATCGGTTGTTGGTTATACTATTGACGATAGTCATGTGTCAGGGAATGGAAGCGAAAGCCCTCCCCGACAGTCTCCTCACGAGGGATGCTGCCTATCGCTATATGTTTGTCAATCCCAACCAATCCAAGGAAATTATAGGAACCATGCGTGCGCGTAAGATGCTGCCCGGATGGAAACTCGACTTGGCTGAAGGTAACCTGTGCTTCAGTCAATGCCTGTTCAACAAAGCCCTCTCTCACTACATGGACGCCTATCGGTCTGAGGCTGTCCAGTCGAACGATTCGTTGAAGATGCTGACGCTTACCCGACTGATAGAGACCTATGACGTGAAATTCGATGAGAAGAACCTCCCTCGCTATACCCATGAGCTCTATGACTTAGCCAAGAGCCGGAAAGATACGGTCTATATGGCAATGGCGCTCTTCATGGACGGTAAGCGCACACACTATCAGGGCAATCAGGAAACAGGATTTGCTCGATGCAAGGAAGCCATCGGTATGCTCCAGCGCATGGATCATTTCTGGCGTAAGAACAATGTGCTGCGTGCCTTCTACGGTTTCATGGCCAAGATGTATTTTGACGATAAGCGCTATGAGGAGGCACTGGACTATTCGCGGAAACAGGAAAAAGCGTCGTTCTTACCTCATAACCCAGAGATATTAGGGCGACAGGAACGCAACCTCTATCGTGTCTATGCCATTCGCTCCAGTATCTTGATGGCAATGGGCAGACAGGATGAGGCGGACAGCGCCTACCAGCAATGTGTCTCACTGCCCCTTGCCGACCCGTACATCTTTCGCGACATCGTGACATACCTGTCTAAGCGTCAGCGTTTCGCAGAGGTGATCCCCTATCTCCGTCAAGTTAAGGCCATTTTAACGGAGGATAGCGATACGCTGAGCAGAAGCATGATGCTGCTCTACTATGATGCTGGGGATGCCTATCAGGGAATGGGGCAATTCGACTCAGCCTCCCATTACTATGCCGAGGCTGCCCGAATGAGTGAGAAGATCAACAGTTTCCACTCTCGCCAACTGAAGGAGTCGGTGCGAGAATCCATTGATCTGGAGCACGAGTTGCTGAAGCATGAGCGGATGCAGTTCTATGTCTATGCCGGCATCATCCTGCTCGTCATTGCTGGAATACTCTATATCATCTATAGTAGACGGATGCGCGAGAGAAACAAGCTCACCAAGCAGCACATCCTGTCTATCATGAACTACCGTTACTCCACACTCTTCGAGACCAACGGGAAGCATCTGCTCCACACAGAGAATTCTGAAAATGTGGATGAAATGGTCGAAAATCTCAGAAAACTGGATGAAGACAGTCTGAAAGATCAGGAGAAGGACCCTAACTGGAGGCGTTTCCATGAGATGGACAAGCAGATTGTCAAGAACGGCTTGTTCCGCAATCCTAACTTTGGTCGTGACGACCTGATGCATCTGGCGGGTGTGGATAAGTCTACGATTGCTGCCATTATTCAGAAATTTTCCGGTACCAACGTGCCCGGATACATCAATACCAAGCGTATGGAGTACGCGATAGTGCTGATCAAGATACATCCTGAATACACGTTGAATGCGGTGGCTGAAGCTTGTGGCATCAAGAGTGCCGCCACGTTTATCCGCAATTTCAAGAACGTCTACGGCATGACGCCATCGGAGTACAGACAGCAGTTGGAAGAGGATAATTCTGCCCCCCCCATTTTAACGCAGAATGACAAAAAATCGGAAAATTCGACAAATTGATAATTCATTTTGACAAAATGAAAAATATACATTATTAATAATATGCAAAATATCGTTAATAATGTGTATCTTTGTCGCATGAATTTAAGCATCAACCATCAAAAAGCCGGGATAACAGTGCGTTTGGCACTCGTCACTTTGATGTTTTCCTTGGCTTCAGCTACCGCCACAGCGCAGCAAGTAACCATTAGTAACAACTTGTTGTACGATGCGGCTTTGACTCCCAACTTGCGTTTAGGACTTCGTTTGTCACCCCACTGGTCATTGGGGTTGACGGCTGGTTACCGTCCTTGGCCTACCAGTGACGATGTGGACCGTAAATGGAAACACCTGTTGGTGTCTCCGAGTATCCGTTATTGGAAGGATTCGGTGAATGTGCACCATTTCTTTGGTGCCAACATCCTCTATGCTCACTACAACCTGGCAGCCATCCATCTGCCGTTTGGTATGTACAAGGCTTTGCGCCATGAGCGTCGCCAGGGTGACTTCATTGGTCTGGGCGCCTTCTATGGTTACTCGTGGCCCCTAGGTCGCCGTTGGAATCTGGAAGCCCTCATTGGTGCGGTCTTTGGCTATAGCAAATACAACCGTTATGAATGTGGACACTGCGGTCAGCTTTTGGGCCGTAACCACAAGTGGACTGTCCTGCCCCAGGCTGCCATCAATATCGTCTTCAATATTCCAGGTCGTCCTGAACGGGCAAAGATTGTGGAGGATGTGGTGGAACTGCCAGCAGCAGAGCCAGCCCCATTTGTTCCCTTGGTGAGAAAGGTGGCCGACAATACCGGTCGTGCAGGACAGTTGCAGCAGCAGAACTCCGTCTTGCAGCATATCTCCCAGTACAAGCCCTATGACCGTACGCGTATCTTGCGCAGAGACAAGGATGCACTCTACGTACACTTTACAGCTGGAAAGACCGATCTTAACGGTGATTTCCGTACTAACGCTTCTGTCATGGATCGTATCGTAGATATCACACGTCAGGTAATGGCAGATACTACCAGTAGCGTGAAGAAGATACAGATTGTCGGTTTGGCATCTATCGATGGTCCTATTGCCGGTAACGAGACACTCGCCACTCAGCGTGCCAACGTTCTGCAGAGCTATGTTCAGCAACAGGTGGCTGTGCCCGACTCTTTGTTTGAAACCGTTGGTGGTGGTGAGGCATGGGCAGATTTCCGCGATCAGCTGTCAGAGCTGTCCACGACCGATGAAGCACAGGCCGCCCAGCTCCGTCAGGCCCTCGAGGTCATCGATGGTGAGAGCGATGCCAACGTGAAGGAGAGCAAACTCCGTAAGTTGAATAACGGTAAGACTTGGGCGTATATCAAGGAGCATATCCTTGCCGACCAGCGTAACTCCGGCTATATCCGTATCTATTACGACTATGTGCCCGACACGAATGCCAAGGTCATCAACGAGGCCAGCGAGCTGCTGACTACCGACTGTGGCGACTGTCATCAGGAGGCGCTGCGTCTGTTGCAGGGTGTTCGTGGCGACCAGCGTGCCCAGAACGCCTTGGGTGTAGCCCTCTGGCTCACCGGAAGTCAGGCAGAGGCGATGGACTGCTTCCGTCGTGCTGCAGCCGATGGCAATGCTGATGCTGCTGAGAACCTCCGTCAGTTGGAAAAGAGTATGAAGAAATAGATATAAGAAGTTAAGAAGTTAAGAAGTTAAGAAGAATATATTTAAGAGAGAATTTTCAATAGTAATAACCAATTAATCAATTTAAAGATGAAAAAGTATTTCAACTTTGCCTTTGTAGGTGCGATAGCACTATTAGGCGCTGGTGTTTTCACAGCATGCTCGTCAGAAAGCGGCATGGATTTAGGTGATAACAACACCAATCCAACGTATGATCCTGTCAATAACACAGTGACAGCACAATTTGTGTTGAATGTATCGTCAGCAGCGAACGAGAACAACACTCGTCAGTCTGCTACAACGGTGCAGCGGAATGCAAATTTCCGTGGTATGCGAGATGCTAAGCTCATTGGCCTTGCAACAAGCAATAGCAGTTATCTTGCTCCGTTTGACGGAGGTGCTACCACAACAGACTGGTCTGTATCAGGTACCAAGGCAAAGACCTATGACCTGGGTACGCTTTATGGAGCAACAGCCGTTGATAACACGGGTGACAACAATGCAAATAGTAGTTCTCGCCGCGTATTGGAGCTGACATTGCCCCTCTCTACGGATGCGATGTTGGTGTATGCCCGTGCAATTCCAAGCGGAACGGATGAGGAAAATGGAAAGGTGACAGTCAATATTACCGCCAATCCAGAGAATATCACTTTCGACTTGGTGTCTCGCTTAGGTGACAAACAGACCAGTTACAATGAAACTTGCAATCTAGCTGCCCTGATTATCAACCGAATCCTGAAGAGTGAAGTTACTGGGGCTGCTGCAGGTGCTTACACACATAGTGGTCATACGAATGGTGCTGCTCTGCCCGCAATCTCATGGAGAGGAATTGGCAAGACGCTGAAAGATGGCGGCTCACTCCCTCCTCTGCAGGAAAATCTCGCTGCTGTTTACAATGCCATCACGACTTTAGGTACTGGTGAAGTGCGTGCCGGTTCAGCATCTGCTGTCTGCAGCATGATTTATCATATTTACGAGACTCTAAATTCAACTCTTGGTGCGGATCCAACAACCGATGGTGAACTGAATGCCCAGCGTCTTGCTGAAGTCATCAAGGGACGCGTTGATAACTATTTCGAAGTGGGAGCCTCAGAGGCTGCAACAGAGTACAGAAATATTGGTGATGCAACTACTGCAAATACTATTATCAATGGTTTGGTAACAGTAGCAAATGTGATGACCATTGAACAGTATAACACACAATACAGTCATGTAGCACATGGCGACCTGATGGGCTTACCGACATCGTATAAGCTTCCATTGGGTGCTGCCCAGCTCTTCTTTACAGAATTTAATGCCGATGCTTCTACTGGTGGCTTCAGCTATAAGAACCCAAGCACATCGCTGTTGGATTTGAGCGCAAACATCGATCCTGCTCACTATATGTATCCTTCTGAACTGCTTTATTTCGACAACAGTTCGCTGTATGTAAATGACACGAAAAAGGCCGCTGACGACTACCCCAACGGATACCAGAAATGGGATGACTATAACTGGACAAGTAACGCTTGGACTAATGGAGCAGTTTCTTCTACCACTCGTAGCGTGGCTGTGAAGAATAACATCAATTATGGCGTGGCCATGCTCCAGACCAAGGTGGCTCTAAATGCGACAAGCTTCAGTGACAACCGTCATGCTATTGTTCCCTCTGAGACAGACCAGGTGCTGACAGAAGCAGATGTTAAGGCTATGCAGCTCACGGGTATCATCGTAGGTGGTCAGAACTATCAATTAGGATGGAACTATCTTCCCAAAGCAGATGGTTCGGAAGATGCAAATTGGAAATATGCCATTTTTGATAACCAGATTGAAAGCGCAACCATTCCTACAGGCGCTAACTACACATTGGTATTCGATAACTACCGCAGTGGTGATCAGGCAGCCCAGACAGATGTGCTGGTAGCACTGGAGTTCCAAAACAATAGCGGTAAGGACTTCTATGGCAAGGGTAATCTCGTTCGTCAGGGTGGTAAGTTCTATCTGATAGGTAAATTGCAACTTGGTGGTAATCGAATTGGTACTGCTAACGGTATTTCCGGAAGTACTACGGCTTGGCCTACTAAGTATGCCATTCCTCCCTATACAGCAGCTGGTGCTTCTCAGGAGATTACCCGTGTATTCATTCAGGACTACCTAACTACAGCGACCTTTAAGATTGGTGCTAGCTCTCTGAAGAATGCCTTCATCACGGTGCCTGACCTGCGCTCTACGCAGACCTCACTGGGACTGAGCGTTGACTTGAACTGGCGTGAAGGTCTGGACTTTAGTGATGTAAATCTCTAATTAATATAATTGTATATTACAAAGGTGAAGACAAGAAGAAATACTTTCATGATGTGGATCCTGCTGTCAGCCTGCTGGCTGGCGGCAGGATGCTCATCCATTGATGACGATCGGACGGATTGTGGTGAGGAGGAAGAAGAGTTGCAGTTGGATTATGAGTTGCGACTGGTGACGAACATGAC
>ONWA01000047.1 GCA_900321425.1 uncultured Prevotellaceae bacterium
ACCACTTGCCATAACCTGTGTTAAACTGGTTCTTGTTCTGTTTTACTTCATACAAAATCTTTGCCATAGTGCTTAAATGTGTTTTTACATGGTATTAGATACTTTGCGACGATCTGCATCGGCCCGCCGCTTACCGCTTTGTTTGTCCGGACACAACTGCAAGTGAAGTGCAAGGCGAATGCAGAGCCGAGCTCGCTCGAGCTATGCTGAGCCGCAGCCTTCACTCGTACTCGCAACTTCATGTTGCGAGTACAAAGGTACAACATTTTTCGTGCGATTCCAAATTTTACCCCTCGATTTGGGGCGATTTTCAGCCCAAATTTGACGAATTTGAACGAACCGTAATTTCGAGGCCTCGAATCCGTAATTTTCGAGCCTCGAAGATTACTTTTCGTCGATTTCGGGCAGGGTAGGGAATTTCACTGCCACATTGCCACTTTGTCACTTTGCCACATTAAGCCCCTTGCAATTCCCGCCTAGAGTATATTATAAATTATTATATATTATAATATATAATAATTATTATTACCTTCCCCCTCCACAATCGCCACCACCTTAATGTTGCAAAGTTGCAAAGTTGCAAAGTGAAACGACTTATTGAGATAAACCGAGATTTGTCATCCCGACTGCGCTCGGAGTGGCAGGGAAAGGTGAAAAAATGTGTATTTTGAGAAAACTGTCCCATTCGTCGATAAATTTGGGGTGATTAATTGCTAACGTGTATTAAAGTCAAAAATTTATGTCCTGTTCATGCTGAAATGAGCAGGAATTTTTGTACCTTTGCGCCTAGAAAAATATAAATAAGTACAATGGCAAGAATGATTTCAAGGCAATCAGCAGCAGGGCTGCTTGATTGCACCTCTCAGACTGTAGCAAACTGGGTTGAGAGAGGATTGATTAATGGACACAAGATTGATGGTTTCCTTATGGTAGACCGAGATAGTATTTTACAATACTTTGATAGTCTTAAGGATCTGGCCGACATGGAACAGAAGATCATGGATATGAAGAGAGAAATGAAAGAGAAGACTGAAGAAATGAAAGCTGCTCTTGAAGAACTGCGTATCGTCGTATATCATTCAGATAGGATCAAGTGGGTCTTTAGAGAAAACCAAATGACACTGATAAAATTTTATGGATGGAGATTGACGAATCGCGAACGAAGCGTTCTCGAAAGAATAACTATGGGGGAAAGGCCTGAAGTCATTGCAGAAGAATTGGGTTGTAGTCGCGAACGTGTCATACAGATAGGAATGAAGGCTGCTGGAACGATATGTGATATGGCCGATTTTGAACAATTAGTCGATGATAGTAGGAAGCTTGCGATAGAGATTGTGAAGCTTGAGAAAGTGAATAAAAAGCTTGAGTTAGAGAATAAAAAGCTCAATCTGCAGATTGAAAATATGAATGAAAAACTTGAGAGTGCTAAAAAAGACAAGTCGGTGCTTCTCAAGAAACGAATCAGCGATTTACCCCTTTCTAACAGAACGTTGAATGCGCTCGGGTCACTCGATTGCAAAACGCTTGGCGATGTGGTTCTGTTAGAAAAGTCGGACTTGATGAAGGTTCGTAATTTTGGAAATAAATGCTTATTTGAGTTAGATGATTATATAACTAGAAACGGTTTGCATTGGGGCATGATGCTTGAATCCATTATTTGATGTAACTGGTTTAACAGCCTTTGGTGACTTTTCTTGCCATTATGCAGGAATTATGCTTCTTTTTTCGTATTTTTGCAGGCAGTTAATAAAAACAATTATGGAGAACAACTTTGATATAGAGCTAGACATTATCCGCCCCGTTGAGGAGTACCTTGCGGGGCGTATCACAGAGAATGAAATTGATTGGTATAATTGGAATTCGGCTTTATACACTTTGCGGCGGGTAAACTTCTGGGGTGTACGTGAGGCTTTGACTCCCTATTATCATAAGTTCTTGATGGCCAACAAGGCTTTTTTTCGTAATGGGAGCACGGACACGCAACTGAAGAATGCCCTGCTGAAGTCGATAGAGCGAGAAGGGCGCTATGCAGGAAGGATATTTAATGACGTTGACATCGTGAAGGCTGTCGGGAACTGGGGGGTACAGCTGATGGCTGACAATCACGAGCCCCGTTATTTCTTCATGCTGATGCAAACCATCCTGAGGCGTGACTATAAGCCGGATTGGAATGCTGTCTATGAACAACTGAAAATGAAGCTGGCCAAAGCCAGAAACTATGGAAACTTCAAGACTCACGAGATGTATTGCCTGCTGATGGGCATCACGATGATTGAGCGCACCAGTCTGCCAAGGGAGAAAAAAGATGAGCTGGTAGGTCTGATGCGCCGCCATTGGCAGTTCATCAAATACATGTACTCGGTGCTGATTCACTATATTGTCGGACTGAAGGTGGATAATTTTGCTGCTGTGGCCAACTCAGCGTGCAAGAAGTCGAGCTATCCGTTTATGCATTGGTTCTACAAGGCGTTCAAGGAAAATTTCGATGCTCTGTGCCCTGAGGGGCTGATCGACATGCACAGCGGTAAGAGTGTCAGAGAGCAGGCACTGGTTCACATGAAAAAGATGGAGGATATCATCAAATCGACCAATGCTTCAACAGAACTTGATGAACTTTTTGCCATCCTCTTTCCCAAGGTTATCAAGGACGTGCTGCGCCAGTCACGGCCGAAGACTTATGAAGAATTGGAGGCTGCGGTGGACGATCTGACCAATAGATATAATAAGGTGTTGGAACAACTGACGGCTGCCGTGAAGGATGTGGAGTCGGACAAGATATCGGCCGATGATCTGACAGCCGCCTTCTTGCGTTTCCCTACGCAGTTGGCTCTGTCGTTCTTTGGGAGCATGTCAACGCTATTGGCGCTCAATCCTACATGGCAGAAATACGCACCAAAGATTCAAGAGCAGATATTGGCTAAGCAAGAGGCAGACCGGATTCATGTAGAGGGCGACTATGTGATTGAGAAGAATGTGGAGCGTGAGGTAAGCCATGTAGCTGCTGGAGGCACTGGTTTCAGCATTAACTAAAAAGGAGCAGCAGAAATGAAGCAGGAAGATTTACTAAAGGCGCTCGAAGCCATCGGCAAAAATGGCATCAAGGTGGCTGGCGATCTGGTGTTGGAGAAGCATGTGGAGCATGAGGTGGCCAATGTGGAGCCAGGCGGCATCGGCATTCAGATTAATAATGGTAATACACCCGAAGTTTCCTCAAGTGGCAAGGCTACAACTGGAGAGGTGCCCGAAAAACTGATGACTGAGGAGGCCAAGGAAATGATGGCCGACTTGGTGGATGCTGGAATACTGAAAGAGTCATGGCAGCCTGTCGGGCTGAGTGGAACGGAGCGGGCCTTGGTGGCCAAGGCTGTGTGCGACCGGTTGGAGGTGAACGAGGTGTGGCAGTTGTTCGGTCTGCTGTGGGGTGAGAAGCCAGAGACCTTGCGTGCTTACTATAATAAGGCCATGGAGCAGAAGAAGTCGCTGAAATACCAAGATAAACTGAAAGATGTATTAGGCTGATTTTCAGCTTTTTATAAAACACTGTACCTGCTACGCGTACCTACTACGTAGCAGGTTTTTTTATGTAGGTTGTCGTACCTTTGCACTCGGAAATCAGAACAAGACCGAACGGCAATGGTGCCGCAAGCAGAAGTATCTGAGAATACGCCAGAAGAAAGATGCAGAAGAAGCAGATTTTCAAAGACAGGTATTGTGCAGACATGGCCAAGATGGCCCGAAGCCAGCTGGCGCTGATCAACCAGTGTCGCATGCACAGACGAGGAGGCAAGGGAGTAGCGGACCAGCCTTTCTACACGAAGTTTCTTAATCGCTAACAAACATTATTAATCTGAGACGACAGCAGGATGCGGGAAGTCTCGCGAGTGAAAAGGATCCAATTTCAGCACTTGCCGAATCTCGCTAAAGTTTCAGAAAACAATGAACACAACAAAATTCCAAGAACAGATTTTGAACAACGCAGTCCAGATGGACGCGAGTGTTAACTTCCAGTTGAACGGCAACATGCTGATTGTGCCGTGCCCTTGGGAGAGTGACAAGGAGGTGACTAACGGTGAGCGTGTACGCTATCGAGGTGGTATCGAGGTGGATGCCGACGGTCGAACCAGAGTGAAGCGCTACAACGATGGCAGCAAGGGACCACTCCACGAGACCCTCTACGAGACGGCTCACGGAGCAGTGAAGATGACCCGCCCGCAGATTCGCCCCTATAATGGTCGCCGCCGTATGGATGAGGAGTTCGTCTATGTCACCTTCAAGTTCCCGAAGAAATACGGGTTGGCTCAGACCAAGGCCCTCTACGAGGAGGAGGCCGACGAGATTATGTCTTACTTTAAAACCAGAAAGGAGGAAACAATATGGAAATGATTTTGGAGCGATTGATAGCAATCAACACACGTCAGACCAAGGAGCAGACAAGGGCATTCATCAAGGAATGCCCGCTCCAAGACTACGATAAGCTGACTCAGTCGCCTCGACTGAAGCAGATGGCTGAACGCATCAATTCAACTGATGATGACGAACAGCAGCGTAAGTTGAAGTCGTGGTTGCCATTCCGCTGTCCGCACTACACAAAATTCCGTGATGACTATCGCGATCGGGAGCACATCGTGGCCGAGAGTTTCACTTGGCAGACCTGCATCGATATTGATGACCCAGAAAAGGTTGAGCAAGCCAACGAGATGTCTGAACGGCTCGATATCGAGGCTGGCGGCAAGTGGCAGGGGCTGATGCTTCACAAGGATTATAGCATCCGTCGCAAGCTGCACATCGATATCCGACTGCCGTTGGGAATGACTGTGCCCGAGGCTCAGCGTGAGTATTGTAAGGCGCTTGGCGTCGAGTGTGATACCAGTTGCTTTACCCCTGAGAGGTTCATTTATATTTCACCTGCCGATTTTGAGATCTATCGTGCCGACGGTTGGTACGCTCAGCTTTCAGAAGAGGAAGTGGCTGCGAGGAGAAAGGCTTATACCGACAGAGGTCTGAGCATTGACGGGCGTACGGAGGATGGTTCTTACTATGATCCCGGCGATGATGGTGATGCACCAACACCTGCACCTGTAGCACCTGCCGTTGCTCCCTATGCCCCAGCAGAGAAGGTTGAAACCAAATTTCCGCAAGAGTTCAAGGGTGTGGCTTACACCTCTATTATAAGTGAGTATTGGCACAGAACGGGTGGTGAGCCCTCAGAGGGTGAGCGTAATAAGCGATTGCATCAGTTGGCGGCTAATCTCCGTGCCATCTGCGACAATAACGAAGAGTGGTTGCTGGAAGTGATGCCCCGATTCGGGCTGTCGGTCGCAGAGATGAAGAGCATCATCCATTCGGCCTGCAAGGAGCCCACCAAAGGTTCGCGGTTGATAGATCAGATTGTGAGTGCCCTCGAGCTGGGTATCTCCCCGGATGAGATCGAGGATGCCGAGGCGGTGGAGGCTGAGACTGGCGTGAAGGTGAATGTCAAAGCCTTGCCCATCGGGCTCAAGGAGTCGCTTGCGGGTGTGCCTGTGTCGATGCACATGCCTGTGCTCTGTGGAATCCTGCCGATTGCAGCGGCATATGCCGATCAGGTGGAAGTGGAGTATTGTGACGGCAATTTGCAGCACTTGGGGCTGATGTCGATCATCCGTGGTGAGCAGGCTTCTAACAAGTCGGTAGTCAAAAATGCTGTCGATGTCTGGAAACGTCAGTTCGACGAAGAGGATGCCCTTGCCCGTAAGCGCGAGGAGGAATGGAAGGAGCGTAAGAAAGGCCGTAAGGCCAACGAGAAGGCTCCCGATGATCCGAAGGTGCTCATTCGTATGGTACCGGTGACGGTCTCGTGTTCGACTTTGCTCAAGCGCTTCAAGAATGCCCAGGGACACACTATCTATTCCTTCGGTGAGGAACTTGATACCTTGAGAAAAACCAACGGTGCCGGTTCATGGAGTTCGAAGTACGACATCTATCGCCTCTCGTTTGATAAAGGTGAGTGGGGTCAGGACTACAACTCGGATGCCGCAGAGTCGGGAGTCGTAAAGGTGGCCTACAACTGGACGATGCTCGGCACGAATGGGGCTATGCGGAAATGCTTCAAGAGTGACAATATCGAGAATGGTCTTTCAAGCCGAATCCTCGTAGCCGAGATGCCTGACTCCAGCTTCTCAAAGATGCCCAAGTTTGGCCGTCGTTCGGCAGAGGATGAAGCGAGGATTCAGGAGGCTGTGACAAGACTTCGTAGCTATAGTGGTCTTGTTGACACCCCTCGGCTCCGCAAGGCCATCGAGGCGTGGGTGGAGCAGAAACGAGTAGAGGCTGCCAAGGACATCGATCACGTGAAGGACACCTATCGTAAGCGTGCTGCCGTCATAGGCTTCCGTTGTGGGGTTATTCACTTCCTGCTTTCGGGTAGGAACCATGAGTCAAAACAATGTCTGGACTTTGCGCTGATGATGGCTGAGTATTGCCTCTCGCAGCAGATCAAGACCTTCGGTGAGGCTCTGCAAAATCAGTATGTGGATGCCCGTGAGGAATGTCAGCGATATGGAGCCAATCACTCTGTGTTCGACCAACTGGCACCGACTTTTACGGTTGATGACCTTCGAGCCTTGAAGCGCGGTTATTGCTCAGAATCGGCCATGCGCATGATCATCTCACGCTGGATGCGCGACGGCTGGATCAGCAAGACCGACCGCCACCACTGGACAAAAGTAACAATGTAACTTTGTAACATTTAGAGCCCCTTAATAAGGGGCGGTTATCGCTCGGCATCCCGCAGGGTGACGCTTGCTACCATCGGGACGCAAGAATGCTGGGATTGATTAATTAATAAAAAATTATGGAACTGATATTGGAACGTATAGCAAAACGCAGAACCTACACGATAGGTAGGCTCTACATTCAGAGACGAGTAAATGACGAGTATCTGGCAGGCACCCACTTGGCGCGACTACGAACACGGGGCGTATAAGGTGAAAGGCCGCTCGGCCATCCCCGAAGGTCGCTATGCGGTGGTGATTTCATTCTCGCCCAAGTTCAAGCAATGGCTGCCCATCCTGCTCGGCGTGCCGAAGTTTGAGGGCATCCGCATCCATGCGGGCAACACGTCAGAAGATACCGAAGGCTGCATCCTCGTAGGTAAGAACAAGCTTGTAGGTCAGGTCGTTGATAGTCGTATCTGGCTCCACCGCCTGAAGCAGAAGATCGTCGAGGCCAAGAGTAGGGGAGAGCCCGTCTGGATCACCGTCAAGTGACGGTCCAGCTATTTCTCT
>ONWA01000018.1 GCA_900321425.1 uncultured Prevotellaceae bacterium
ATCTGGGCGCGAGAGGTTTTGAAGGAGTATATCATCAAGGGATTTGTGATGGATGATGAGCGACTGAAAGGCAAGAATCCTTTTGGGGCTGACTACTTTGAGGAATTGTTGGATCGCATTCGTGAAATACGTACCTCTGAGCGTCGTTATTATCAGAAGATAACGGACATCTATGCCGAGTGCAGCAGCGACTATGACAAGAATAGCGAGATAACACGCACCTTCTATAAGACAGTACAGAACATGATGCACTATGCTGTGACTCATCAGACGGCAGCAGAGATCGTCTATGATCGTGCTGATGCGGAGAAGCCTCACATGGGACTGATGACGTGGAAGAATGCACCTGATGGCAGAGTCGTTAAAAGTGACGTGACGATAGCCAAGAATTATCTTTCAGAAAAAGAGGTGGATGAACTGAACTTGCTGACGACGGCTTTCCTCGAAATTGCAGAGCGAAGAGCTAGGCGGCATGTTTTGACAACGATGGCTGAATGGAAACAGGTTTTGGAACACTATCTGAAAGTGTCGGATGCTGACATTCTGCCCGATGCCGGCTCCGTGACTCACGAGGAAGCTGAAGCCAAAGCGTTGGGGGAATATGAGAAATTCTGGAGGATTCAAGACCAAACATTCCTCTCGGACTTCGACAAACTGATAGAAGATTTAGGCAAATAAAAAAGGTAGGAACATTGGGACTCGAACCCAAGACCTCTTCAATGTGACTGAAGCGCTCTAAACCAACTGAGCTATGCTCCTAACTGTCTTATTCGTGATCCCGAAGGGATTGGCTTCGCCGATCCCAGCCCTGCCACGGGCAGATCTGACATCCAAACAAAAAGGCTCCGATTGAAAATGTATTTTCATCGATGCCTTTTTCATTTGTATGTGATCCCGAAGGGATTCAAACCCTTGACCTTCAGAACCGGAATCTGACGCTCTATTCAGCTAAGCTACGGGACCGTGTTCGCGAGAACGAGTGCAAAGGTACAAAAAAAATGAGAAAAGGAAAACGAATGAGGAAGTTTTTTTGTGAATGAAGGGTTTTTAAGTACTGCAAAATGATTCTTGAGCGGTCAAAATGTTAGCAAAAATCAATTTTTAGTGTCATTTTGCAAAAATATTCTCGTGTTTTGGTTGCGTTTTAATAAATAATGGTTACCTTTGCACGAAAATTCGAAAAATCGACCATTATGAGTAAAATCATCAAGCCCCTGCACTATGCTGCGCTGTTGGACACCAAACAGACAGAGCAGGGTATCAAACTGATTAAGGAGTTCTTCCAACAGAATATATCTACCGAACTGAGGTTGCGTCGTGTGACGGCTCCGCTCTTCGTGCTGAAAGGGTTGGGTATCAACGACGACCTGAACGGCGTGGAGCGTGCTGTGACCTTTCCCATCAAGGACCTGGGCGATGCGAAGGCAGAGGTGGTTCACTCGTTGGCGAAGTGGAAACGACTGTCGCTGGCGGAATACAAGATTGAGCCTGGCTATGGTATCTATACCGATATGAATGCTATTCGTGCCGACGAGGAGCTGGATAATCTCCACTCGCTCTATGTAGACCAGTGGGACTGGGAGGCGGTGATCACGAAGGAGCAGCGAACGGTGGAATTCCTGAAAGACGTGGTGAGACGTATCTATGCCGCTATCCGAAGAACGGAATACCTGACTTGCGAGACTTATCCGCAACTGAAACCGTTTCTGCCCGAACAGATTCATTTCATCCATAGCGAGGAGCTGTTGGCGATGTATCCTGACAAGACTCCCAAAGAGCGCGAGGATGCTATCTGCGAGAAATATGGTGCTGTGTTTATTATCGGTATCGGCGGGAAGTTGGCCAACGGAGAGCCGCACGACGGTAGGGCGCCAGACTATGATGACTGGACGACGGTGGCCAGCGATGGACGAATGGGACTGAATGGCGATATCCTGATATGGTATCCTGTGCTGGGACGCTCGTTCGAGTTGTCGTCGATGGGTATTCGTGTGGATAAGGAGAGTTTGTTGCGCCAGTTGGCACTCACCGGAAAGGAAGAGCGTCAACAGCTTTATTTCCACCAACAGTTGTTGAATGACAAGCTACCGCTGAGTATCGGTGGCGGTATCGGACAGAGCCGTCTTTGTATGGTACTCCTGCAGAAAGGACATATTGGTGAGATTCAGGCCAGTATCTGGCCCGACGAGATGCGTGAAGAATGCAAGAAACTGGGAATGAGTCTGATCTGATTCTACGCCAACTCCAACGAAAAAGCCTCTCGCAGTTTGTTCAGCGAGGGGTTTTTCTTTGCCATCAGTTCAAACTGCTCGCCACGCGAGAGAATCTTTTCGTGTTCTTGTTTCTCTGCCACACGAATGGTTAAGGTGATGCCGCTATGGTGGAGCGACTCCTTGAGCGTGCTCTCAATCCTCTTCAGGAAAGCCTCCATGTCGGCCTTGATCATCTCATTGCTGACCACTACCTCGATGGCCGGCATTTGCATGATGGTGGGGTTCATGTTCTTCATTCGTGCAGCAATGGCACTATATTGCTGTGGCATTCGGTTGCACATCGACATCCATTGAAGCTCCAACTCCTCCTGAGAGAACTCCGTGTCGGTGTGGGAGACGGCATGCTCGATGTCCGCAGTAACCGTATTGATCTTGTTGGGTTTCGTCTTGTTGCGAATCTTATTCCAAGAGAAACCGATCGTCTTGAGATCAGTTTTGGGCATCTTTGCCTGAGGGGTGGGAGAGACGGTAGACTGAGAGGTTGCGGGCTGAGAGACGGTCGTTGCTGTCTGTTCCTTTTGGGGAGCAGATTGGGGTGCAACAGGCTTAGCCGCAGCTACCTGTGGGGCTGCTTTCCTGGGCTGAGACTGTTGCATCAGTTGCTTAAACAGGGATTTTAATCTTCTAGGGCCACGCCCCGCGCTGGCTCCGTCGTCGTCGGGCTGGGTAACCTGGGCCACCTCGATCAAGGTGAGCTCCACCAACAGTCGTTTGTTGCTGGACTGACGATAGTTGATATCGCAGCGGTTCATGATTTTCAGCGCCTCATATAAGAAAGAGGTGGGACATTGTTTGGCCTGCTCCTGATAACGCTGGCGCAACTGGTCGCTGGTCTCGAGGAGCGGAAGTGTTGACGGGTCTTTCGCCATCAGCACATTGCGAACATGCTTGGCCAGACCGCCGATGAGCAGTCCACCGTCGAAACCCTTGTTGATGATATTGTTGACCAACACCATGATGTTGGTCACCTTGTTATGCAGGCTGAGGTCGACGAGCTGGAAGTAGTTTTCGGTATCCAGCACATTGAGGTCTTCGATGACCTTCTCGTAAGTGATATTCCCCTGGCAGAAGGAGGCGGCCTGGTCGAAGATACTCAGGGCATCGCGCATTCCGCCATCGGCTTTCTCTGCGATGACGTTCAAGGCAGCCTCTTCGTATTGGAAACCCTCTTTCTCGGCTACACGTTTGAGGTGGTCGATAGTGTTACGAACCGTCATGCGCTCGAAGTCATAGATCTGACAACGACTGAGGATGGTTGGCAATATCTTGTGCTTCTCTGTTGTCGCCAGGATGAAGATGACATGAGCAGGCGGCTCTTCCAGCGTTTTGAGGAACGCGTTGAACGCGGCGGTTGACAACATGTGGACCTCGTCGATGATGAACACCTTGTATCTGCCCAACTGCGGCGGGATGCGAGTCTGTTCCATCAGCGACTTGATGTGCTCTACGGAGTTGTTGGAGGCTGCGTCGAGCTCGAAGATATTCAGCGAGCGTTGCTCATTAAACGACTGACAACTCTCACACTCGTTGCAAGCCTCACCATCGGCAGTAGGGTGCTGACAGTTGATGGCTTTTGCAAAAATTCGGGCACAGGTCGTCTTTCCCACACCTCGTGGTCCGCAGAAGAGATAGGCATGCGCCAGTTTTCCACTCTTCACCGCATTTTTCAGCGTGGTGGTCAGAGCAGCCTGTCCAACGACGGAATCGAAGGTGTTTGGACGGTATTTACGTGCCGAAACAATATATTCTTCCATAATTTTCTTGTTTTGCCTTGCAAAGATATGAAAAAAAATCGTATCTTTGCAAACGAATATGAAAATAATTGATCGCGTGAAGCCAATCGCGCTATATGTATGGCGCTCCAACTATCTGAAATATGTGATAGTTGTTCTCTTTTGTGTCTTGTTGATTGGGTTCCTTGATGAGAATAGTGTGTGGCATCATATTCGCAATCAGCAACGTATCGGTGAACTGAAAGATGAGATAGAGCTTTACAACAGGAGACATAAGCGCAATCAGGCCAGAATCCATGAGTTGGACAGAAATCCCGAAGCCATGGAGAAGATAGCGCGTGAACGGTATTTTATGAAAGCCGACGACGAGGATATCTTCGTGATCAGAGACGGTAAGGAAGAATTAGAGGACTTAGGTGATGAGACCATTGAATAAGATTCAGACCGTCGTCTATCTGTTGGGCGCCGTGATGATGGTGATCGGTTCGGGAGGTTATGTGCTCCTATGGCAGGTAGCGCCCATTATTTATGCCGTTGGTGCCCTGTGTTTCGTGGCGATGCAATGGGTGCAGCGCTATGAGGGAACGAGTTTTGTGATTCGTCGTTTGCGCAGGATCATGATCGTGAGCGATTTTCTCTTTTTGCTCGCAGCGCTGTTGATGTTTGCCAACCAGAGCAATTTCCTGGGGTTGGACCATTTCTCCTATATTAAATATATACACAACAACTGGGTGGTCGTCTTGTTGGTGGCTGCCGTTTTGCAACTCTATTCCAGTCATCGTATTGGTCATGAATTGGAAAAAGAGGCAAAAAAACGCTAAAAGATATTTTAAATGTTTTAAATAGCATGAATTTTTTTCCGTACTTCAATATAACGTTGTACATTTGTAGTCGCAAATGAATGGAAAAATGACGATTAGAAAAATTATATATACATTCCTGGGTGCTGGCATGATTGCATCATGTGCAGGCTCTTACCATGTAGAAGGTGTCTCTTCTATCTCGGCACTGGATGGCAGTAAGCTATATCTGAAAGCCATCAAAGATAATGAGTTTAAGAACATCGACTCCTGTGACGTGGTTCATGGAAAGTTCAATTTCTCGGGCTCGCTGGACACGATCCGAATGGTCAACCTCTTTATGGACGACGAGAGTATCATGCCCTTGGTGCTGGAAGAGGGAACCATTAGCATTCGGTTGGACAATGCCTCGCAGAAGGTGACCGGAACAGCACTCAACGAAAAGCTCTATCAGTTTATCGACAAGCATAATCAGTTGGATAACCAGATGAACGAGCTGTCTCACAAACAGAGTCAGATGTTGCTCGACGGTATCGACGAGAGCATCATCGACAGACAACTGTCGGTAGAGGCTTCTATGATTGCCCGTCAGGAAGACAGTCTGGTGACCAATTTCATCGTAGAGAATTTCGATAACGTGTTAGGTCCTGGCGTGTTCATGATGATGACCAGCGCCCTGCGCTATCCACGTCTCACCCCTCAGATAGAAGATATCATGAGTAAGGCGACGAAGAAATTCAAGAATGACCCTTATGTGAAAGACTATTATCAGACGGCGGTGGAGAACGAGGCGAGAATGAACGGGCTGATCTCAGAAGACGGTGCGCCAGATTCTCTGCCTGCTGACACAACGAAAAACAAGTTGCAAATGCCTCTGACCAATGTCCCTGCGATAGGGAAGTAATGTCGAGATGAGAACAGTCATAGAGCGAGGGTGCATCGTCAATGAAGGAGAGTCCTATGAAGGCTCCATCATCATCGAAGATGGAGATATCATAGATATTATCCGAGGAAAGGAATATCCCGAAGGACCATTCGATCAGCGAGTGGACGCTTCGGGATGTTTGATTCTGCCAGGTATCATCGATGACCATGTACACTTTCGTGAGCCGGGACTGACGGCGAAGGCAGATATGGAGAGCGAGAGTAGGGCGGCTGCCGCAGGAGGCGTCACTTCGTTTCTGGAGATGCCTAATACCGTGCCGCAGACCACGACCTTGGAAGCGCTGGACGAGAAATACAGGTTGGCCGCCACGAAGAGTCACGTGAACTACGCTTTCTTCTTCGGTGCTACCAACGACAATACCCATTTGTTTGCGCAGTTGGATGAGCATCGTGTTCCTGGTATCAAACTCTTTATGGGTTCGTCGACAGGGAATATGCTGGTAGACCAGCAGGAGGCGTTGGAGCAAATCTTCTCTACCGCCCATCTACCGGTAATGACCCATTGCGAGGACACGACGATCATCAACAGGAATATGGAAAGGGCGAAGGCCGTTTATGGTGACGACCCCGCTGTCGCACAACATCCATTGATTCGTAGCGAGGAGGCTTGTTATGAGAGTACTCGTCTGGCGGTATCGTTAGCGAAGAAATACCATACCCGTTTGCATGTGGCCCATGTGACGACCGCCAAGGAGCTGGCGTTCTTTGGTGAGGATTCGTTGATTACGGCAGAAGCTACCGTCGGTCATTTGTTTTTCACCGACGAGGACTATGCCCGTCTGGGAGCACTTATCAAGGTGAATCCCGCCATCAAGAGTCGTCGGGATCGTGATGCGTTACGCGAGGCCTTGTCCGACGGTCGGATTAGTATGGTCGGTACCGATCATGCTCCCCATTTGTTGGAACAGAAACAGGGAGGTTGCGTGAAGGCCGCTTCTGGAATGCCGATGATTCAGTTCTCGCTGGTAACCATGTTGGAGCTGGTGAATCAAGGGGTGTTGACGGTTGAGCGACTGGTAGAGCTGATGTGTCATCAGCCCGCCCGACTGTTTGAGATTTCCCGTAGAGGATTTGTGCGTAAAGGCTATCGTGCCGATTTGGTAATGGTGCGTCCTGAGGTATCGTGGACGGTGAGAAAGACAGATATCCTCAGCAAGTGTGGGTGGAGTCCGATGGAAGGCAATACCTATTCGTGGAAGGTGGAAAAGACATGGTGCAATGGACACATCGTTTATGCCAACGGTAGGGTAGACACAAATTATATAGGTGAAAGTATAATTTTTAGATCATGATAGCAAAATCATTTCTTCTGTTTCTCGCATTGGTCGTTCTGCCACAGCTTTATTTCGATTGGCGGTACCTTTGGAAAAAAGTATGGTGGAAGAGAGTACTGTTGTGGTTGCCGACGGTAGCAATGCTCGTCTATACGATTATTCTCGCATTGGAACGTGACTTCATGCCAGAGAATCAGAATAGTCTGTTTCTTTATCTGTTCCTACTCTTTATCTGGACGATTCCAAAGGCAGGCTATGCCTTATGTTCGTGGTTGGGAAGATGTGTTGCCCTCTGGCGGAAAAGACATATCAACTATGGTAATCTCGTAGGACTGTTCCTCGTCTTGTTCCTTTGGGTCGTAGCATTCTACGGCATCTTCTGGGGAACACGACAGTTGGAGGTGCGCGAGATAGAATATGCTTCGTCAGACTTACCAGAATCTTTCGACGGCTATCGCATCGTGCAGTTCTCGGATGCCCATGTGAGTACGTTGCAGGGGTTGACCTATCTTCGACCCTACTTCGAGAAAGTGATACAGACCATCAATGAGTTGCAAGGAGATATCGTCGTCTTCACAGGCGACCTTCAGAATACGCAACCTCAGGATCTGTATCCGGCAATGGACCTGTTGAGCACTATTCAGGCAAAAGACGGGGTATATACCGTTCTTGGCAATCATGACTATGCCGCTTATCTGGATTGTGATAAGGTGGAGGAAGTGGCTAATTTGCGTGAGACCTGCAGTCTGGAACAACAGCTGGGATGGACGCTTCTGAAGAACTCGCATCAAACCATCAAAAAGGGGAAGGAGTCGATTGTTATCGCAGGTATGGAGAACGACGGAGAAGGTAGGTTCCCACAGTTGGGTGATATCCAGAAGACCCTGAAAGGGGTGGGTGAGGATGCCTTCATCGTGATGCTGGAGCATGATCCTACTTCCTGGCAGCGGAAGATTCTGCCGGAGAGTCGTGCGCAACTGACGCTCTCTGGACATACTCATGGCGGACAATTTAAGTTGTTCGGCTGGTCGCCCGTTTCGCTCGTTACCCATGAGTGCTTAGGACGCTATGATGAGGGTGACCGTACCTTGTATGTGACGGCAGGCGTCGGAGCATTGATACCTTTCCGTTTTGGTGTTCCTGGAGAAATTGTTGTGATTACCTTGAAACGAAAATGAAATATCTCTATTATCTTTATCAGTTGTGTGTAGCGATACCTATTATCATCGTTATCACGATCCTTACAGCCATTGAAGTAACGGTAGGAACAGCCTTGGGCGACGGCCATTTCTGGGGTTATTACCCAGGTCGTTGGTGGGGGAAGATTATCCTTCGCGTCCTGCTGATTCCCGTTCGCGTGGAGGGCAGAAAACACTTGGAGGAGAATCAGTCGTATGTCTTTGTATCCAATCATCAAGGCGCTTTTGATATCTTCCTCATCTATGGTTTCTTAGGTAGGAACTTCAAGTGGATGATGAAACGTCAGATTCGTAAGATTCCCTTTGTGGGATTTGCCTGTGAGAAGTCGCATCAGATCATGGTCGACAAGAGTGGTCCCAAGAAGATCAAGGCGACCTATGACAAGGCGCGCGAAACATTACAAGAAGGCTATAGCGTGACGGTATTCCCTGAGGGCGCTCGTTCGTTCACAGGTCATATGGGTATTTTCCGCAAGGGAGCCTTTGCGCTGGCCGATGAGTTGCAGTTGCCTGTCGTACCTCTGACCATCAACGGATCGTTTGATATCATGCCTCGAATGCGCGACTGGCATTTTGCCCATTGGCATCCCCTGACACTCACCATCCACCAGCCTATCTATCCCATCGGACAGGGACCACAGAATGTGGACGCTATCCGTCGACAGGCCTATGATAGTGTGATGTCGGCACTTGAACCCCAATATCAAGGATTCGTTGAGAACCCCGACCAATAAGTAAAATAAGGTGTATATGAGAACCGGAACAAAATTTGTGACGATGGGTGAGATTATGCTGCGCATGACTCGCCCCGATTATCAGCGTATTATACAAGGAAACAAGATTGATGGTTTCTTTGGTGGTAGTGAGGCCAATGTGGCAGTATCGTTAGCAATGATGGGCGACTATGTGGAGTATGTTACTCGCCTGCCTAATAATATGCTGGGTGTGGCATGCCGAAACGAGTTGCGTCGTTATCAAGTGGGTACAAACCATATTATCTGGGGAGGTACGCGACTGGGAAAGTATTTTTACGAGCAGGCAGCCTCTTTGCGCGGTTCCAGTGTGGCTTACGACCGTGAACATTCTTCACTGATGACCCTCCATACACATATGCTCGACTGGAAGGAGATTCTTCGTGGGGCTGATGTATTCCACTGGTCCGGCATCTCTTGTGCACTCTCAGAAGGAGCGAGTGACGCAACGCTCGACGGTCTCGATGAAGCTTTGCGAAGAGGTATCTACACCTCTGTTGATATCAATTATCGTAAGAACCTCTGGAAATATGGTCAAGAAGCTCGTGACGTACTTTTCCCTGCAGTAAAAGCCTGTCATATCGTCTTTGGCGATACTGGGGAGTGGCAGCTGATAACAGGTGTCAAACCTCCCAAGTTTGAAGCGCAGGATACGAACTATGAGTTGGACCTTGACGGGTATAAGAAATTCTTTGAGCAGGCTCAGGAAATGTTACCTAAGGGTCGTCATCTTGTAATGGCGGCACGTCATGTGATTTCCGCCAGTCATCATTTGTTGACAGGCCTGCTATATGCTGATGGCGTGCTCTATCATACAGGCATCGTAGACATTAATCCCGTCTTAGATCCCATGGGTGTTGGCGATGCGTTTATTGCTGCTTATCTGCACGCTCATTTCCGTTGGCGCGGACAGCATCAGAAACATCTTGACTATGCCCTTACGGCATCGGCAATGAAAAATACGATTATGGGTGACTTCAATCTCCTTACCGAGCAGGAGGTGTTGGATACCATGAGAGTGATACTTCCCGATACAGAGAAGTATATGCCCATGAAAACTTATGTGTGATATCTGTCGCTTCTGCTGGACGGAGGATGCCGGATCTTAAGAAATCTTAGGATATTTGCGCGTCCAACCGTCCCAGCGGAGACGCATGACACCAAAGAACGCCTCTCCGAAGATGCCGCCAGACATCTTGCTCGTGCCTTCGCGACGATTGATGAAGATGACGGGCACTTCCTTGATTTTGAAACCAATCTTATAGGCCGTATACTTCATCTCGATCTGGAATCCGTAACCTTTGAAACGGATCTTGTCCAACTCGATGGTCTGGAGTACCTTGCGCTTGTAACATTTGAAGCCGGCGGTGGTGTCGTGAACCTTGAATCCTGTTACTATCCGCACATATTTGGAGGCGAAATAACTCATCAGCACTCGACCGATGGGCCAATTCACAACATTGACGCCGGTGACATAGCGGGAACCGATGGCAACATCATATCCTTCGTCATGACAGGCACTATATAGACGGGGCAGGTCGTTGGGATCATGACTGAAATCGGCATCCATTTCGAAGATATACTCATAATCGCGTTCCAAAGCCCATTTGAAACCTGTGATATAAGCTGTTCCCAGACCCAGCTTTCCACTACGCTCGACAATAAACAGTCGGTCGGCAAACTCTGTGTCCATCAGATGATGCACGATCGTAGCTGTTCCGTCGGGAGAGCCATCGTCGATGATGAGGATGTGGAAACACTTCTCGAGCGCGAAAACGGCACGAATAATTTTCTCGATATTCTCCTTCTCGTTGTAGGTAGGGATGATAACAATACTGTCGCTGGTATGCATAATGATTTCGGTTTATCGCTGCAAATGTAGTGAATTTGTTTGATGCAGACAAATTATATGGGAAAAAATTGGTAACTTTGCACCCATATTTTCCTCAAGGAGTTTGATTGCAATGATAAAGAAGCTATTTCTATTTCTATTTTTGACCAGTCTTGTCGTGATGGTATTCGCCCAACGGCATCAGAAATCGGAGGAACCGTCGTTTGTCGCAACGGAGATTCCTGATAGCGTTTGGCAACAAATGCAAGGGAAATCCTATCATCCCAATACCGTCATTCAGCGTGGACATCTTCGTTACTTGAAAGTGGCACATTGGGGATTCGACGGAAAGACACATATCGGTGAGCTGATTTGTCATTCATCTATCGCGCAGGACCTGTTGGATATCTTCCGTTCGTTGTATGAAGCCAAATATCCCATTCAACAGATAGCACTCCCTGATGTGTATGACGCTGATGACGAACGGCAGATGCGAGCGAACAATACCTCTTGTTTCTGCTATCGTCCAATAGCAGGTTCTACCAAACTGTCGAAACATGCTCGTGGACTGGCTATAGACCTCAATCCACTCTATAATCCCTATTATAAGGTAAGGAAGGACGGTAAGGTCATCGTACAACCCGCTACCGCACAAGCTTATACCGACAGGACGAAATCATTTCCTTATAAAATCGACCGGCGCGATCTGGCCTATCGTCTTTTTATCCAACACGGATTCCATTGGGGAGGCGACTGGAAATACAGTAAGGATTATCAGCATTTTGAGAAATAGACGATGAAGATACAAGAATTACAACAGAAATACGTTCTGTTACCCCAACTCTCTACTTTGTCGGAAGCATTGGATAATCCCCAAGTGAAGACTGTATTCCTGGAGGGATTATTAGCGTCTTCTGCCCCTGTGATCTTCAGTAGCTTGGCAGACAAACGACCACAGACAATGTTGATGATTCTGCAGGATGCGGATGAAGCCGGCTATTTCTATCACGACCTGACACAAGTGCTGGGGGACAAGAATGTACTCTTCTTCCCTTCGTCTTATCGACGGGCTATTAAGTATGCCCAACTGGACGCAGCCAATGAGATTCTTCGTACTGAGGCATTGGCAAGACTGAATCAGACAGATATCCCCGTTTATGTCGTGACCTATCCAGAGGCCATCGCCGAAATGGTCATCTCCAGAAAGAAACTCAATGACCGTACCCTGACCATTCAGAAAGGTCAGATAATCGCTGTGGACACCATCGCAAAGAAACTCAGGGAATTTGGTTTCAAGGAGGTGGACTATGTCTATGAACCTGGACAGTTCGCCTTGCGTGGCAGTATCTTGGATGTGTTCTCGTTCAGTTGCGAGTATCCCTATCGTATTGATTTCTTTGGCGATGAGATAGACTCCATTCGCACCTTTGAAGTGGAAAGTCAACTGTCGCGTGATCATCGCGACCAGATAGATATCGTGCCCGAACTGTCGCAGTCGGTGGTGGAGGATAAGGTGTCGCTATTCTCTTTTATGCCCAGCACCACAGTCTTGGTGATGAAGGACTATCTGTTTGTGCGCGATGCTGTAGAACGGGCATGTCAGGAGAATGAGCAATTACTCAGCGGACCGCAGTTTGCCAGTGAGACCAAGCACTACCGACGGATTGAAATCGGTCATCGTCCCTCTGCGTTGCCAGATGTGACCATCCCATTTGACATCGCGGTTCAACCGTTGTTCCATAAGAATTTCGATCTGCTGTTTTCTACCTTGGAAGACTATCTGGCAAAGGGTTATCAGTTGTATATCTTGGCCGACAGTCAGAAGCAACACGAACGACTGAAGGATATCTTCGCAGAGCGTGTCAGTACGACGGTAGCAGAACAGTCATTAACCTTTGTGCCTGTTGACAAGACGTTGCATGAGGGATATATTGACCACACGCTGAAAGCCTGTTTCTTTACCGATCACCAGATATTTGACCGTTTTCATAAGTTCAGTCTTCGTAGTGACAAGGCTCGTACTGGTAAGGTGACGCTGACACTCAAAGAAATCCGACAGTTTGAGGTCGGCGACTATGTGGTGCATGTGGATCATGGAGTAGGGAAGTTTGGAGGCCTGGTTCGGATGCCTATTCATTCAGGTTCATCCACAACTCCGAGTTATCAGGAGATGATCAAGATCACTTACCAGAATGGTGATGCGATCTATGTATCCATCCATGCATTATACAAGGTATCGAAATATAAGTCGCAGGATAACGGCGAACCGCCACGACTGAGTCATCTGGGCACAGGACAATGGGAACGACTGAAGGAACGTACCAAGAAACGAATCAAGGATATTGCCCGTGACCTGATTAAACTCTATGCCCAACGCCGGAAGGAGAAAGGTTTTGCCTATAGTCATGACTCTTTCCTGCAGCATGAGTTGGAAGCCAGTTTCCTGTATGAGGATACTCCTGACCAGTTGAAGGCCACCAATGATGTGAAGGCAGATATGGAGCGCCCTCGACCTATGGACCGACTGGTGTGTGGCGATGTGGGCTTTGGTAAGACGGAAGTGGCTGTGCGCGCTGCTTTCAAAGCGGCCTGCGACTCGAAACAAGTGGCCGTGCTCGTGCCAACGACAGTACTCGCTTATCAGCATTATCGTACTTTCAGTGGTCGTTTGAAAGATTTTCCTGTACGCGTGGATTATCTGACGCGTGCCAGAAGTGCCAAGCAGACCTCTGCTATCCTTCAAGATTTGGCGGAAGGGAAGATCGATATCCTGATCGGTACTCATAAACTGATTGGTAAGAGTGTGAAGTTCAAAGACTTAGGATTGCTAATCATTGATGAGGAACAGAAATTTGGTGTGTCCACAAAAGAGAAACTGCGTCAGATGAAGGTGAATGTCGACACGTTGACGATGTCGGCTACTCCTATTCCCCGTACCTTGCAGTTCTCCCTCGTAGGTGCTCGTGACCTGAGTGTTATCCAGACACCACCCCCCAACCGTTATCCCATTCAGACAGAAGTGCATACCTTTAGTGCTGAGATCATTGTAGATGCCATCAATTATGAGATGAGTCGTAATGGACAGGTATTTTTCGTGAATAACCGTATCAGCGACCTGACTCGTATCGCAGAGATCATTAAAAAGTATATTCCTGGTGTGCGTATCGCTATCGGTCATGGTCAGATGAAACCTGAAGAGCTGGAGAAGATCGTCTTCGACTTTGCCAACTATGACTACGATGTCCTGTTGTCTACGACCATTGTGGAGAATGGTATCGATATCCCCAATGCGAATACCATTATTATTAATGGTGCACAGAATTTCGGACTCTCCGACTTGCACCAGATGCGAGGAAGAGTAGGACGTGGTAACAAGAAAGCTTTCTGTTACTTGCTGGCACCACCACTGGCAGATCTTCCACCAGAGGCTCGTCGACGGTTGGAGGCATTGGAGAATTTCTCCGATTTGGGAAGCGGTATCAATATCGCCATGCAGGATTTGGATATTCGTGGTGCCGGTAACTTGCTGGGCGCAGAACAGAGTGGTTTTATCTCTGACCTTGGTTATGAGACTTATCAGAAGATTCTGAACGAGGCCATGACGGAACTCAAAAACGATGAATTTGCTGATTTGTATACTGAGGAACCCGTGAAGAAAGGGGAACGAGGCTATGCTCCCGCTTCAGATTTTTCGTTTGTTGACGATTGTCTCATCGAGAGTGATCTGGAGATGTATTTCCCCGATCAGTTCGTGCCCAGTGACTCTGAACGAATGTTATTGTATCGGGAATTGGATCAGGTTAAAAATGATCAGGACTTGGAAGCCTATCGTCTACGTTTGATTGATCGTTTTGGAACCATACCAACCGTGGCCGAAGAGCTGTTGCAGGTCGTACCACTCCGTCGTTACGGTAAACAACTGGGGTGTGAGAAGATTATGCTGAAACAGGGAAGGATGTACCTCTGTTTCGTGAGCAATCCCAACAGTCCATATTACCAAAGTACTGCTTTCGACCACATAATCCATTATGTTACCACTGATCCGCGCCGTTGTAACTTACGTGAAACTAACGGGAAGCGTTCGATGGTGATTGAAAAAGTACCCACGGTCAAGGAGGCTGTGTGTGTATTGTGTCAAATTGGCGCATAAAAATGTCATTTTGTCATAAAATCTCGTCTGGTACATATCTTGCCTATTCATTGGTGAACGCAGAGGTGAAAGCCCAAGCGTAAGAAATTTAAAGTTTAACCATTTAATGATAGGAGATAAGATTATGATGCCAGTTATGAGAAATTCAGCATGGTTGCCAACAGTGTTTAATGACTTTTTTGACACTGAGTTTATGCCAAAGGCTAATGCCACAGCGCCAGCCATTAATGTAAAGGAGTCTGACAAGGAATACATTGTAGAACTTGCAGCACCGGGCATGAAGAAGGAGGATTTTAATGTTCACATCAATGATGAGGGAAACCTGATCATCAAGATGGAACAGAAGACTGAGAAAAAGGAGGAGGACAAGTCTATGCGCTATCTGCGTCGTGAGTTTAGCTACTCGAAGTTCGAACAGACGCTGATTCTGCCTGACGACGTGAAGAAAGATGCAATCTCTGCCAAAGTAGAGCACGGAGTTCTTACAGTAGAACTGCCTAAGTTGGTAGAAGAGAAGGTAAAACTTTCAAGGCAGATAGATATCGCCTAAAGGATTGTTTCAAGAAAAAAGCCCGCTCAGCTAAGCGGGCTTTTTCTTTGTTTATTGTTGTTTGTCGAGTTCTGCCAGATTTTGGGCAATCATCTCATCGGTGAGCGTGTAGTTTTGCAGGTCACCCTTGATATACGACTCATAGCTTGGCATATCAATGAGACCGTGACCAGAGAGATTGAAGAGAATCACCTTCTCCTCACCGGTCTCCTTACATTTGTTGGCCTCGCGGATAGTAGCTGCGATAGCGTGACAGCTCTCAGGTGCAGGAATGATACCTTCTGTACGAGCGAAGAGCATACCTGCCTCGAAAGTCTCGAGTTGAGGAATATCAACACCATGCATCAGACCATCCTTGATTAGCTGAGAAATAATCATGCCGGCTCCATGATAGCGCAGACCGCCAGCGTGGATATTGGAGGGCTTGAAGTTGTGACCGAGGGTATACATCGGCAACAATGGAGTATAGCCAGCCTCGTCGCCAAAATCGTAGCGGAACTGTCCACGTGTCAACTTCGGACAACTGTCGGGCTCGGCAGCAATAAACTCTGTATTCTTGCCGTCAAGCAGATTGTGGCGCATGAAGGGGAAGGAGATTCCTCCAAAATTGGAACCACCACCAAAGCAACCGATGACAATATCAGGATATTCGCCAGCCATCGCCATCTGTTTTTCTGCCTCCAGACCAATGATGGTTTGGTGTAATCCAACGTGATTCAGTACGGAGCCCAATGTATATTTGCAATTAGGTGTTGTCGTTGCCAACTCTACAGCCTCTGAGATAGCAGTACCCAGTGAGCCAGAGTGCGTGGGATCCATTGTCAGGATATCTTTTCCTGCACGGGTTGACATGGATGGAGAGCCTGTGACTACCGCACCGAAAGTGCGCATAATCGAAGAGCGGTATGGCTTCTGCTGCATCGTGATCTTCACTTGATAGACAGCACAGTCCAAACCGTAGATCTTAGCTGCATACGAAAGGGCTGCACCCCATTGTCCTGCGCCAGTCTCTGTGGTCACATTTGTTGTACCTTCTTGTTTGGCATAGTAACACTGGGGAAGGGCAGAGTTAATCTTATGTGATCCTAATGGGTTGACACTCTCGTTTTTAAAGTAGATATGTGCAGGCGTACCTAATGCTTCCTCAAGCGCATAAGCACGAACCAATGGTGTTGAACGATAGAATTTATATTTTTCGAGTACTTCCTCAGGAATATCTATCCAAGGGTGCTCCGTATCTAACTCCTGAACACAGCATTCACGGGGGAAGATGTGCGCAAGGTCGTCAACGCCTAATGGCTGTTTGGTGGCAGGGTGAATAGGCGGCAGGGGCTTGTTCGGCATATCCGCTTGGATGTTATACCACTGTGTAGGTATCTCACTCTCCTGAAGGATGAATTTTTTCTGTTTGCTCATTGATGTTTGGCTTTAATGGGTTATTGCGTTCTCGTTTTGTTGTTGAGTTGCAAAATTACGTATAATATTTGAAAAGAAAGATATTTTTAGCAGAAAATTATTACTTTTGCACCATGATTGTGCTGATAACTGTATTTTTATACTTTTTTGCGCTTTTCTTGGTGAGTCGTCTGACGGTTCATCGCTCGAATAACGATACCTTCTTTCGAGCTGGTCGCCGTTCCCCTTGGTATATGGTGGCTTTTGGAATGGTGGGCGCCTCTATCTCAGGGGTAACCTTTGTCTCTGTTCCAGGTATGGTTATGAGCATCGATATGACTTACTTACAAATGTGTATCGGCTTTATTTTTGGCTATTTTGCT
This sequence comes from uncultured Prevotellaceae bacterium, assembly GCA_900321425.1. Lineage (GTDB taxonomy): Bacteria > Bacteroidota > Bacteroidia > Bacteroidales > Bacteroidaceae > Prevotella. The sequence goes on from ONWA01000018.1 coordinate 17,286, forward strand.
GTGGCGTTCTTATTACTGCCAGTGTATTACCGCCTGAATTTGACCACTATCTATACTTATTTAGGTCAACGGTTTGGAAGAAGATCGTATAAGACGGGAGCCTCTTTTTTCCTGCTATCAAAGATGTCGGGTGCTGCCGTGCGGTTTTATGTGGTCTGTATGATTCTTCAGCAATTCGTGTTCGATGCGATGGGCATTCCTTTTGTCCTGACGGTGGTGGGTATGGTCTTGCTTATCTGGCTCTATACCCGTCGAGGGGGGATCAAGACTCTGGTTTTAACAGATACTTTCCAGACTGTATGTCTGTTTACTGCTTTGTTACTTATTATTGGGCACGTAGTGGGAGATCTCGGTTTGACGATGGGGAGTGCCTGGGAGACCATTGTCTCGGATACGAAAAGTAGGGTATTCGTCTTCGATAACTGGGTATCCAAACAGAATTTCTGGAAACAGTTGATGAGCGGTATCTTTGTTGTCATCGTGATGACGGGTCTTGATCAGGATATGATGCAGAAAAACCTGACTTGCAAGTCGCTTCGTGATGCTCAGAAGGATATGTGTACCTATGGTGTTGCTTTTCTGCCTGCAAATCTCTTGTTTTTGGCGCTGGGTGTTCTGCTCGTACATTGGTGTGATGCCAAGGGGATAGCTTTGCCTCAAACGGGTGATGGTCTCCTTCCCCAATTTGTTGAAGGGACCGGCACTACCATAATGGTATTATTCACAATTGGACTTTTGGCAGCTTCATTCTCCAGCGCTGACTCCGCCTTGACTTCGCTCACAACGAGCTATTGTGTAGATATTCGTGAACAGCCAGGAAATGAGCGGTTGCGCAAACGGGCACATCTCTTGATATGTTTGGTGTTTGCAGCTTTTATCGTGTTGTTCCGCATCTTGAACTCTACCAGCATTATTGATGCAATATACGTTCTGTGTAGCTATACATATGGGCCATTACTGGGCCTGTTTGCCTATGGACTATTGACACGTCATCCCGTCAATGATCGTTGGGTACCTGTGATTGCTGTGCTTTCACCCTTATTATGCCTGACCATTGATCATGTTACTTCTTTATTGACGGGATATCAGTTTGGCTACGAGTTATTGATTCTCAACGGAGCCCTTACGTTTGTGGGCTTGTATTGCTCGAGATATATTCCGTCGGTTGAAGACCCGTTACTTTCTTAAAACAGGTAGAGAAGTATTTGGGATCTCTAAAACCAACACGATAGGCTAGATCGCTGATGCGTATATCTTGCTCTTGGTTCATGATGTCAATAGCCTTTTTGATGCGGATATCGCGGATGAAGTTGCTGATGTTGGTGCCTGTGGCAGCTCTGATTTTATTATAGAGTGTCGAAGTGCTTGCTCCCATGTCGGCTGCAAACTGGGTGCGGTCATAGTCGGAATCCTGTAAATGGGCGAGAACGGTTTCTTTTGCACGTTTGATAAATAGTTCTTGCTCTGTCATGATGTGGGTCACTCTGGGGATTTCCTGCTGTTCTTCTGGATTCCCCTTTACCTCACCATGAATACGTTGACGGTTAGAGATGATATTATCTATACGGAGCTGTAGCTCTCCCATTCTGAATGGTTTCATCAGATAGTCGTCTGCTCCCGCCTTATAGGCCTCAATACGGTCTTCCTCCTGTGTTTTCGCTGAGATTAGGATGACGGGCAAGTAACTATAGTCTGGATCATTCTTGAGAATCTTCATCATTTCGAGTCCGTCCATACCGGGCATCATAATGTCAGAGACAACAATATCAATAGTGTTTTCCTTGATGATTTTGATACCTTCCTTGCCAGTGGTGGCTGTATGCACATGGTAATGGCTTTTCAGGACGTGACTCATCATTACCAACAGTTCCTGGTTGTCTTCAATAATCAGCACATGTGGTGCTTTCTCGTCGATGTTCTGATCTGTTTCGGGTTGGAGGTATGATGTAGGCAAGGATTGCGACGCGTTGTTATTACCAGGAGGTATCTGGAAGGAATGTATATTGCGTTCATCAATCTCCTCCTTACTGTAGGCATCTTTTCCAATCGGAATCACCACGGTAAAGGTTGTTCCTTTACCTTCTTCACTTTCACATTTGATCGTGCCGTGATGCAGATAGACGAGATCGCGTGTCAGGGCGAGTCCAATGCCTGTACCGCTGGTCTGCAACAATCGGTAGTCGCCATCATAGAAACGGTGGAAGAGTCTTTTCATCTTGCCTTTAGGGATGCCGATTCCATTATCTGCCACACGAATGATGAGTTGATTAAAATATGGATTTGTACGAACGTCTAACTCAATCCTGCCATCTGTTTTTTGGGTGTATTTGGCAGCGTTCGATAGTAGGTTATAGATAATTTTATCTATTTTGTCGGTATCAATCCATCCCATCATGCTTGCGGGAACACATTCTATTTTGAAATCCACTCCACTCTTACGCATTAGTGGTATGATACATCGTGCCGTTTCCTGAATATATTTCATCACGTCGCCATTCAATACCTGCAACTTGAGTTCTCCCGATTGCGACTTGCTCGCTTCCAGAATCTGCTGGAGCAGTCTCACCATTCGTTGAATGTTCATGTCCATCATCTCATAGTCTTGCTGATAGGCTGGGGCATGCTCACGCAGGTGTTCAACGGAGGCGGAGACCACTGTGAGTGGTGTTAGCAACTCATGAGTGATATTGGTGAAGATTTTATCCATTTGGAGGCGATTTCTCATTCGTACACTACGCAGATAAATCACTCTGATTATCCAAAAGACAACCAAGATAACGGTGATGGCAGGTATAATTATTATTAATAATTCCATTTTTCTATTGAATTTTCGTTGCGAAGATATATTTTTTTTGCGAAAATCGATAAAAATCGAATAAAAATTTTACAGAATATGCTTAAAATAGTTGATAAAACGTTATTTTAGGTCGAAAATATGTGAATATCACGATTTTTAAACCTTAATTAATAAAATGTGAACCACTCGATGTGATAAAGATGTTATCTTTGCATCGAAAAGATTTTTAATGGTTAAGGTTTATGGTTGATTAATTTAGTTTTTAAAGTTTCATAAAAAAGGCTTCGCTGTGACAGCGAGGCCTTTTTTACAATCCGTTGTGTGGTATTATTATCTGTTGAGCAGATAGCGTTCAGCTTCTATGGCGGCTTGACAACCGCTTCCTGCAGCACTGATAGCCTGACGGTAGACTGGATCAGCGCAGTCGCCTGCTACAAACACTCCTGGAATCTTAGTCTTGGGTGTACCGTCTATTTTCTTCAAATAGCCAGTCTCATCCATATCTAGCCATTCTTTGAAGATATCTGTATTGGGTTTATGTCCGATAGCGAGGAAGAATCCGTCAATGGCAATGTCAACGAGTGTCTCGTCGGTTTCTCCTTTGCGTTTTACGAGGTGTGCGCCCTCTACGCCGTTCTCTCCAAATAGTCCTAGTGTGTTGTGCTCAAACAGGATTTCAATGTTTTCTGTATCTTTCACTCGCTGTTGCATCACTTGTGAGGCTCTAAGGAAAGGTTTTCTGACAATCAGGTACACTTTTTTTGCCAACCCGGCAAGATATAGCGCATCTTCACATGCCGTATCTCCTCCTCCAACTACTGCGACTGTTTTTTTACGATAGAAGAAACCGTCGCAGGTGGCACATGCACTCACCCCCTGTCCGTTATATTTGCGTTCATCGTCGAGACCCAAGTATTTGGCTGAGGCTCCTGTAGCGATAATGACTGTATCGGCTTCTATCTCCGTGCCGTCCTCAGCCGTGCATCGGTAGGGTGATGTTGAGAAATCGACCTTGGTAATCTCTCCGTCACGGATATCTGTTCCGAAGCGTTCTGCCTGCTCGCGCAGATCCATCATCATCTGATTACCGTCTACTCCCTGGGGGTATCCTGGAAAATTTTCTACTTCGGTAGTCTGTGTTAGCTGACCACCTGGTTGCATTCCGCTATATTCAATGGGACTGAGGTTTGCCCTTGAAGCGTAAATGGCAGCGGTATACCCTGCGGGACCGCTGCCAATAATTAAACATTTAGTATGTTCTGCCATTGTTTATAGAACAATTATTTCAGAAGTTCTTCTATTTGTTTTTCGATATTCTCCATCTTCTCTGTCGGCTCAAAGCGTGCAATCACTTGTCCTTTCTTATTGATCAGGAATTTGGTGAAATTCCACTTGATATCAGCCTTTTCCTTATAGTCAGGGTCAGCTTTGCTCAACATATCTTCCAAGATTGGGGCGATAGGGTGGGTCATATCCCAGCCGGCAAAGCCCTTTTGCTCTTTGAGAAACTTGAACAGAGGCTCGGCATCGTCACCATTCACCTTCACCTTCTTGAAACGTGGGAATTCTGTACCGAAGTTGAGTTTGCAGAACTCATGTATGCTCTCGTCAGTGCCTGGTGCCTGCTGGCCGAACTGGTTGCAAGGGAAGTCGAGGATCTCAAATCCATCTTTATGGTACTTCTCGTACAGTTTTTCCAGCTCGTCATATTGTGGAGTGAAACCACACTTTGTAGCGGTATTGACGATCAGTAATACTTCGTTCGCATACTCCTTGAGTGATACGTCCTTTCCTTTTCTGTCCTTGACAGAGAATTCATAAATTGTTTTCATTCTTATGTTGTTGAAATATAATTATAAGTTCCAATCAGAGAGAACTCCGAAGCTGCTTTCGACTTCAGTCTGCTGCGCCTCAGGTACATTCTTGAAGAAATTGATGCCTGTCAACTCCTCCAACTGGTCAATGGTCTTCACATAGGTAGAGAGCGTCTTGTTTGTCGCATTGTATTCTACCCAGAAGCCGATGGCCTTAAGGTCATTGCCTTTTCTGCTCATTACGGCCATAAAATAGTATTTGGGGACGGGGATATGGTTGGCGTTCACCTTAGTCTTCTGGTGACTGCCATTGCAAATCCATTCGTAGATATTCTCAGCCTTATCGATAGTACCTCCTTTAGCTACGTAGAGCGTATCGCAAGAAGAGGATTTTGCCCACTCGCGAACCTTAGCTTCCATGTCCGACCATACACCAGCATTAAAGGAATTGTACTGAGGTTGCATATTGGTCAGGAAGAATGTTTGGTAGTTGGCATTAAATGAACCTTGTCTGTCGGCTGAAGGACAGATATGCCCGTGGTCATAGCCCGAAGATTTATATGGATCAACGGTCATCCTATACTTGGATGCAATATCAGGATCGTTAGGATACTGACTGTTGGAAGTAAGTGTCTCATTATTAGAGGCAGTATATCTGCTCACATTGATCTGTAAAGCGTTCTTATAGAGTTTATAGCAGCTCCAACGCTGAGCATTGATTGTGGGATCCCACTCAACGGCATAGTTTACTTCCACTTTCGAGCTGGCTTTGTCGTTGATGACAGCGCGATGAACAACGAGTACGCTGCCGCTTTTCAGTTCTGGAACGTCCAGACTGCTACTTGCGTATGCCTTGTTTGCTTCTGTGATTTCCTCATTTGTGTTTTCGTCATCACCGGTCTGGCTTTCAATAGACTGTCCGATGGGGATGTAGATTTCTTCATCCTTGCATGCTGTAAGTGCCAATGCTACAAAGGCACATACAATGAGTTTGGTAGTAGGCTTCATAAGTTAATGTTTATAGAATCTGGCTTTTTTTGATGATAAAAGGTACCTCCAAGGCATATGCAACTACCATGGACGTACCCTTATAAATTCTTGCTGTTAAGTATTTTATTTCTTCGCAGCCTTACCGTAGCGGCTCATGAACTTATCGACACGTCCTGCGGTGTCAACGAGCTTGCTCTTACCTGTGTAGAATGGGTGTGAGCTACTTGAGATTTCGACTTTTACCACTGGGTAAGTTTCACCTTCAAATTCCACTGTGTCGTTTGTCTTTGCTGTGGACTTTGTAAGGAACATATCGCCGTTGGACATGTCCTTAAACACGACGGGGCGATAGTTTTCTGGATGAATTCCTTTTTTCATTTTGTTTAAATTGTTATATGAATACTATTAAAATATGTGCATATTGCGGTGCAAAGGTACGAAGAATTTTTGGATTCCGCAAGTTATTTGCTTGATTTTATTAAAAAGGTAGCAAAAAGAAGAGGTGCACCCGTTGGCGCACCTCCACTTCTATAGGGTATGTGAATATTATTCTCCTAACCAGCGTGGGTCACCGGCTCCGAGCTCTTGATAAGCTGGTTTCACGGTGAAGTCTCCATTCTCAGGATCAGCGAATACGGCTGAAGCCTCTACGTCGATCAGTTCAACACCAGCAAAGCTCTTATACCAATCGTTGGTACAATAGGTGTTGGATACTGTTGGAGCAGCAGATGCACGGATAACCTTACCTGTATTGTCGTCTGCGCTCTTACCCATCAGTACATTCTCAAAGATGAAGCTGTCAGCACCATAGCCTGTTCCACCGAAGTCGATGAAGTACTGTGCGTTACCACAGATGTTGTACAATGTAGTGTTGACGATTCTCAATACGGTGAGGTTGTTGTCACGCTGTATCAGGCACTTACCATTGGTTGCGGAGTTGTAGATAGTACTGTTCTCAATCACAACACTCTGTACGGTTGCCTTACGTAAGTCGAAGATAGAGTAGTTGTTTCCGCAGTCGCTGATGAGACACTTCTTCACGTTAATATTCGTAATCTTCACGTCGGCTGTGCTCTGTGTACGGACGAAGGTGTTGCCTGTGAATCCGCTAATATTACAGAGTTCGAACGACAGGTTGGTGACGTCACAAGCCTTGTTCTGGTTCAGCAGGTAGCCTGTACCTACCAGTTTCACCTTCTGGAAGGCAACCACATTGTGTGTACCGTTAACGTACAATATCTTACCGCCGAAGTCCAGCGTAGGCATATTGTCCTTGTCGCCATAGAAGTAAACAGACATTCCGTCTGGCAAAATGGTATTGTCGGTACTTCCATCCTCTTCCTTAATGCTAACGAAAGGAATAGTCTGTCCTGCAGGAATCTTTACCAAAACGGTGTAATTGGTCTTACCATCATTAGCAGCCTGAGCGGCAGCGTCCTTGAGCAGTTGTCCCATTGAGTATGTGCTGGTGATGTTACTTGCGTCATAAGAATAGTCTGCTGTAGGCTCACCAATCTCAGTGGTCTGAGAAATTTCACCGCGACGCTTTCCTGTCATCGATACTACAAAGGTGTAGTTAGTACCACCTGTCAGTCCGGTAACGGTATAAGTGCCGCTTCCCAAACCGCTGGTAATGGTCTGTACAACCGTTTCGCCCTGCTTAACCTCCAAGAGGTCGATGGTCTTGTTTACAGGCCATGTCAGTGTGATAGAAGTCTCCTCAACCTTATTATAAGGAATAGAGAGTATCTGTTCAGCAGCAGTAGCACGTGTGATTTCTGACCAGCGAGACTCCTCGAGTCCCTCAGCGATACCCTTCACGCGGATGTTATACTCAGTCTCACCGAGCAGGTCGGTCAATACATAAGAAGTAGCAGCTGTCTCTACTTGGATAGCAGGAGTGCCAGAGTAGGTAGGATCCTCTACGTATGCTTCCAGGATATAGCTCTCGGCATTGCTCATGGCATCCCAGCTGACGGTGATGCTTGGCTCCATCTGGTTAGAGACGGCCTTCAGGTTTGTAGGCGAGAGGACCTTGGTTAGGCCCATCTCTTTTGCCTGGTCTGCGTCGCTACATGATGTCAGCAGCATGGCTCCCAGTGCTACGACAACAGTGCAAACGGATAATAGATATTTTTTCATATTCTTATAATCGTTTATTTGTTATACCAAGAATAGTTCTCCAACATGTAGTTATCATCCAAGTTGTACTGGAAGATAGGCCAATACATATACTTGTCTGGATCCTTATAGTACAGAGACTCAATGATCTCATCTTCAATCTTACTTTCCTTAATATAGGTATCAATTTCACCTGCGGAGTTGGTAATCTCTTGATAGCCTGCAGGTGCGGGGCCTGTCTCACCATGGTTCAATCCGTAGAAATCCAATGCTGCACCTGGGAGGTTGAAGGTTCTGCCTCCAGAGTAGTTGTAATCCTTCGTCTTGATATACAGGTGACCAGAGAGGTCGCTGTAATCCCATGTGTAACCGGCTCCATCGGTATAAGAACCCAGCTCACGGAGAGCATACAACTTCTGTTTTGTCTCGTCCATCTTGCTCTTCAGCATTCCCCAACGGATGAGGTCTGCCTTACGCAATAGCTCGCCTGCAAACTCAAAGGCACGTTCCTGAACGATAGCGTTGAACATCGCAGTCTTGCTGGCAGAAGCTTCAGCCACATAAGCATCAACCTTTGTTGCCCAGTCGCCGCTCTTGAAGGCACGCTGACGAATCTTCTTCAGATAAGGAGCAGCAGCGGCAGGACCGTTCAGCTCGTTCTCCAGCTCAGCACGCATCAGCACGACATCAGCATAACGCATATAGAGTTTGTTGATACCATCGTCGGTACTTGCAATCATACGCTTCATCCACTCATAGCGCAACTTACCAAAGTAGAACTTCTTCACGCCGGAAACCTCCTGCTTACCGTTGTTCCATTGATATGGAAGACAGGTAACGTCACGACGGGTATCCTTTACGTCATAGTCGAAAAAGAGGTTAGGAGTAGCGGTAACAGTACCACCTTGCTTAGCACCAACCATGTCGTCCTTAGTCTCGTGACGGCTACCAAAGGTATAAACGATACGTCCGCGAGCTGTAGGTTCATTGGCGTAACCAACCTCAAACAGGGACTCCTTGCCAGCCTCGATACCGTCCTCACACATATTCTGGAAGAACTTCTCAAAGCTTGGGGTCAGACTAACGAGTCCCTTAGCCTCCTGGTCCATCACGTCCTTGCATGCTTGCAGGGCGATGGGGTAGAGGACTGATTTTTGCAATTCCGCCTTTTCACTGGTACGTACGGTACCGTCAGCGCGCAGCGCACTTCCGGCAGCCTGCATACAAGTACGAGCCAACAGACCCTTAACGAATGCTTTATTGATACGCTCTACGGTGTTGGTGATATCCAACTCCTTAGGCCATGCGCAGAGTTCTTCAGCCTCCTGCAGGTCTTTGATCAACTGGATATAGATATCGTCGCGGTCTGCACGAGGCATATAAATGGTCTCAGTAGAGATGGGCTCAAAACGTGCTGGCACGTCACCCCACATATTAATAAGGTCTACATAGGTCAGTGCTCTCAGTGTGAGTGCTTCACCCAGCAGATGAGCCATACGAGGGTCGCTCAGGTCAGCGTTCTCACGCAATCCCTTGATCACCAAGTTGGCCTTTTCAATACCTGAGTACATATTTGACCAAGGCTCCTTACCACCGGAATTGTTCATCTGATTGTTGATAGGATAAATATCGTATACAGCCAAGTCAGCCTTACCGTCACCGTTCTTCTCAGATCCCTGATAGTATTCGATATCGGTATTGTAGCCGTACCATACCTGACGAGCACGATAGTTCTGCTCACCGAAGTAGGTATAGATATTCAGAACAGCACCCTTTGCCAAGTCATAGATAGCGAAGATGTTCGTATCTTCAAAAGACGACGGTGAGCTCTGATCCAGGAAGTCACTGCAGGCAGTGAGATTACCAGCGAGCACAACGGCTGCGATTGATTTGATAATATATTTTTTCATTGCTTTGTTATTTTTAGAAGTTCAAGTTCAAACCGAATACAAACTGACGGCTCTTGGGATAAGCAGAGTAGTCAACACCAGGAGTCAATGAAGTCTTGTTACGTGTCGACACCTCTGGATCTGAACCCGTGTACTTGGTCCAGCAGAATACATTGTAGCAAGAGAAGTAGAAGCGGAGATTGCTCAGTCTGAGCTTCTTGATAAACTTCTGAGGCAGCGTGTAACCCAGTGTCAGTGTTGCCAGACGCAGGAATGATCCGCTCTCGATAGCCCAATCGGTCAGGATGTTCTGAGTCATGTATGGTGACCACATGGTGGTGGTGGCATTCATGGCCTCCAGTGTTGCTATGTCGTTAACGAGATTACCGTCTGCATCAATGTTGTTCCAACGGCTGCCAGCAGCCATCAGGTCAATCATGTTACGATACTTACGCTGTCCGGCTGTAGTATACTCAATCTTGTCAGCGTTGTAAACATCATTACCCAGGCTGAAGGTGAAGTTAGCAGCAAAGTCGAAACCATAAGCACGTGCATTGATAGCGAAACCACCATTTGCGGTTGGATTGGTGTCACCAATCTTTACGATGTCAGAAGATGAAACCTTACCGTTAGCAATTTCGCCTTCCTCATTTTCGGGGAGACCTGTAGAGTTCCATACCCATGCATTCTGTTCAGCATCCCAATGCTGGGTTGTGCTCTCAATCTTCATGGCACCTGGACGCATGTACTTGGCACCGATGATGTTAGATGCATCGGCAATACCCTCTCTCAGCACCCACTTGTTTCCGGCAGCTTCATAGTCCTCGAAGTCGCTGGCCTCATAGCGGCCACCGTTGACGTATCCGTAGATTTCTCCGATAGGATGACCCACTTTCACGATGTACTCACTACCGATCTGTGTTGATGCCCAACCAGAAGCGGCTGAAATCTGTGGCAGACCACCGAGGTCTTTCACCTTATTCTTATTGAAGCCGATGTTACCTGAGAATGACAAGCCCCAGTTCTTCTTGTTGATGGCAGTCCAGTTCAAAGTAATCTCGACACCCTTGTTCTCGGTCTTACCCAAGTTACGGAACTGTGTGTTGTAACCAGTACCTGTTACAGGGAATTCAATCAGCAGGTCCTTCGTTGTGTTCCAGTAGAACTCGACGCTACCGCTCAGTTTGCTGCCAAACATGGTGAAATCGAGACCAATGTTACGTGTGATGGTGGTCTCCCAAGTCAGGTCGGGGTTAGGCATTACACTACCTGTTGTCCAAAGAGAAGGATTGCCATTCAGCCAAGAAGTAGAAGCAGAGCTCCATACCATACGTGTCCTGTCGCTTGGAATACCATTGTTACCGGCAGTACCGAAGCTGAAACGGAGTTTCAAGTCATCCAACCACTTCTGTGTCTTTTCCATCCAAGGCTCAGAAGAGATACGCCATGCAACGGCTGCTGATGGGAAGAAGCCCCAGCGGTTGCCGTCAGAGAACTTAGAGGATCCATCAGTACGGAAGGTAGCGCTTACCAAGTACTTGTCCTTATAGTTGTAGTTAGCACGTCCGAAGAAAGAGAACAGGTTGTCGTTAGCGTAGATGAAATAATCCGGGCTTACCAGAGCCTGTCCCTGGCTACTCAAATTCCATGTGTCCTGAGCGTGTTGGTGTTACGGAAGGTCTTGCGTGTCTCATCCACGAAGTTCGCCATTGGCAGGTTGTTACCATTTACACGAGAGTTATAGGTAGAAACACCATAGTAGCGTCTGTCATTATTGTAGTAGTGCTGCAAACCGAACTCGGTCTTGAACTTGAAGTTCTTGAAGATCTCCCATGTGAACGCACCGTTCAGGTCGAAGGTCTGACGCTTCTGGTAACGGTCGTTATCGCGCGTAGATACCAATGGGGGAGTTAGGTTCAATTCCTCGTCATAACCATCGGAGAGGTCAGACATCATCAGCATAGGATAGATAATCACGTCCTTCATACGAGAGTCGGCGGTAGAAACCTCCTGCTTGCTCTCATTGGCACCTGCACCCTTGACACTGGTATTAGCGTAACGTGCAGAGAAGTCGAGGGTGATTGTCTTTCCAATCTTGTGTTTCAACTTCAAGCTAAGGTTGTCGCGACGGAAGTTAGAGTTCAACATGATACCCTTATCGCCTACGTGTGCATAGTTGAAAGAATAGGTCGTGTTCTCTGAACCACCAGTCACACTGAGGTTGTGGTTGAAGGTGTGACCTGTACGTCCGAAGACTACATCCTGCCAGTCGTTGGTCTGAGCAGTGTCATAGATATCCATATCCTGATAGTTACCGAACATCTTGGTGTATTGGCTCTCGCTGTCGTTCAGCATAGCAAGCTCCCACTGCCAGTTCAGATAGTCTCTTGTACCCAGTGTCTTCAACTTGCTCGCCATGCTCTTCACGCTAATGTAAGCATTATAGCTTACCTTCACCTTACCGGCCTGACCGCTCTTGGTGGTCACAAGGATTACACCGTTGGCACCACGGCTACCGTAGATAGCGGTAGAAGAAGCGTCCTTCAGTACGGTGATGTCCTCAATGTCGGAAGCAGGAATATCGCTGATGCTCGATACAGGGAAACCATCAACGATAAACAGAGGCTCGTTCGACTGTGTGATAGAACCGCCACCACGTACGCGGATCTTCATCTCAGCGTCGGGTGAACCTTCAGTCGTGGTGATTTGCACACCGGCCATCTTACCAGTCAGTGCCTCGGTAGCACTGGCAACAGGTACAGCCTGGAGAGCATCACTGCTAACGGTAGCTACAGAACCGGTCAAGTCCTTCTTGCGAACGGCACCATAACCGATAACCACCAACTCGTTCAGAGTGTTACTGTCATCTTCCATCGTTACGTTAACGGTAGACTTGCCCTTTACGTCAACAGTCTTTGTCTTCATACCGATGTAAGAGATCACCAGGGGTTTGTTGCCCGCAACCTTGATGGTGAAGTTACCATCGAAGTCAGTCACTGTGGCATTCTTAGTCCCTTGCTCAGTCACAGTAGCTCCGATGACGGCTTCGCCCGTAGCGTCCTTCACCGTACCCTTGACTGTCGTCTGCGCTGAAATGCTGCCCACTAATAGCAGGAATGAAAGCACCAGCGCTGCTCGAATACTTTTTAATACAGACATAAAATTAGTAGTTAAATAAATTAATATATAAAAAATGTTTTTATTTGTTTTAGCCTCTTTTATTCTTTTAAGTATGCAAATATACTATAATTTTATCGAAGATAAGAATATATTTACTAATTATAAGTAATTTTAACGATTAAACTTCGCTTGCCATTTTTAAAAATGGGGGCAGGTGCATCACTGCGTCCGCCCCCTTGCTTTAGTAATTTGTTTTAAAATAGTTCGTCTAGTCACTCTTTATTTCATCACAACCTTCTTGCCATTGATGATATATACACCTTTTTGGGCTGTGTTCACACGAACACCTTGCAGGTTGTAGATAACCTTTTCGCTATTGTTCTCAGTTGCATTGATACCGTTGATGGCAGTCGCACTTGAGTCGATGATGACAACAGGCTCACCCATACCTCCCATCGCATTGATGGCGCGGATGGTATATACATCAGCTGTTGTTGTCGGCTCAGAACCTCTGGAAGCTGAGGGTTGCTCAAGGGTATAGGAGGTTCCCTCAACGATAGCCAGCAACTCATTTTTCTTGAAGATGGCGTATGAGGTAGCACCCTCTACGGCTTTCCAAGTGATGACTCCGTTCTCCAACTTAGCGCTTCCTTCCTCTACTTCTTTTTGCTCAGAGGCTGTAAAGGGCTTCCAAGCGCCTGTGAAGATGGCTTCTGGGCGATAGTTGGCAGCTTCATCTGCGGTGATAACCGGATTGTTGGCAACACCTTTGAATGATGTCTTTCGCTGTGAGAGGTCAATAGCAGTTCCATTGGCATTTACACTGTTGTATTCACCGAACTGTTCTACTGAGTTTTGCTTAGCAACATCGGTAGACCACTCGTCCCAACCCATCGCTGTGGGCTTAATCAGCATCTTCGTGTCGAGCATACGGACAATGGTTCCTGATGCCCAAGGACGGCCCAGACGATATTTGCCGTCCTCGTTGGCCATACCGTTCAGTGTACACTCGTTGAAAATATAACCGAAGCTCTTTTTGGTATTTGGTGCTGCAATTACGCCACCTATGCCACCGCCGGCGGCTGCTGATTTGTTGACCGTATAGAATGTGGTTCTGTTGAAATAAACATCACCATTACCGCAGACATAGTCGACTGACCCCTCAATCTTACAGTCTTCGAAGTAATATGTACCACTATTGCTGTTGCTGTAATAAGTGTCTTGCAAACCTTTCAGGTAGACCTTCTTCATTACAGTTTGGTTACCTTGATCTTGGAAGCATACGCCACGCTCGGCATTGGCCTGATCATCACCCGACTTCCAAGGAGCAATACAATCGATTGTCAGGTCCTGTAAATAGGTGTTTGTCGCTTTGTTCAGCAAGGTGGCTGTATTATTAATACTTTCCTTGATAGGACGGTTCTTGATGATGACATCTTTCATCGACTCACCTATGATAGAGATATTGTTGCGTGAAATCTCTGTAAGTGTCTTTGTACCAAGGTCATAGGTGCCATTAGGCAGGTAGATGTAAACACGCTCTGTTCCGCTCATGCCGTTGGCTGCATCCAGTGCATCAAGGAAACTGCTAGCGTCACCTTCTTTGACGTAGATCCACTGACCTTTTATATCATAATTGGTCTCCGCAGTGTTGACAATTCTAATCTTGTGGATGTATGCCTGACCACCACTGATGGTTAAGGTCAAAGTACCGGCTTCACCTTCGTAATCAATGGTCTTGGTAGTGCCATCTGTTGCGTTGACTGCATCAATCTCAACATTATTAGAAGCCACGATTTTAGTGGTTCCGTTTTCTGGATATCTACAGGTGGTGACAAAGATGGTGGCCTTAGGACCTACTAACAAGTTGATCTTATCTCCATTTTTAAAGTCCCATCCGTGGGTGCCGTCATGCCATTTGCCCGATCCCTCAGGGCTAAATGCCTCATGATCAGCAGCATCGAAGTTCTTGTCGGTTAGGTCGAACTCATATTTACGGCTGGTGCTTGCCACCTCGATTTCTGTTTCTACAGCATAGAGTGTGATATTCTCAGTAACCACGCTCTCTGTTGTCCATTTCTCACCTACACGGTCCTGCTTGAACCAGCCACGAACCGCATAGTCCTCAAGTGTTGAAGTCAAATCTTCTGGATTAAATTTAAATTCTCCGATTTTAGCATCTTTCTCAACTTCTTGAGTACCCAGTTCTTTGCCTCCAACAGCCAGATAGGTCAGTGTCATGAAGGGTTTGCGAACAAAGGTAGCCACGTAATTGACGGTTTTCTCTCCAGCTGTGACAGGGATTGTTACTGTGCACTGGTCATCGTCACCAGTATAGGTGATTTCACCAATTTCGCCATTGTCAGCAATATAGTTAGAGATAGGGTTGTCCTTTGATATCATGGTCTCGCTCTTGAACAGTTCAAAGGTAGCCTCGTAATTTCCGCTATTGCCCATCTCGAAGTCATCACCAGCATATGTCTTTCCGTTGGCTTTGAATGAACCCAATAGGGGAGCCCCCGTCATATCAACCTGTCCAAAGATTTCCAAATCAACCATATAGGCATTCTCCTTGGCAGTGAAGCTCTCAAACTTAATCTGTACGTTACTTCTATTAACATTCAGCGTCAGGGTTTCACCAGACTGAGTTGCAATTGATTGATTGTGAATAATCACCCAGTCTGCATCGCCATCACCTTTGACAGAAATCTTCCAACCTCGATTTCCACCAGTGGCTGCTTGAGTAAGGACAATCTTTGTAATATTCTCAAGGGCAGACGTTGTTCCCACAACAGGTCCTGCAGTGTAGTCTGTGTTTTTGGCAGAAATCATGTAACCTGTATATCCAGGGAATTTAGAATTATTAGTTCCTTTCGGGTCTGCACCAATGCCGTTCAATGTGAACACAAGTTCTTCCTTAGTAAATTTTGTAGTGAATGTTTTTGTGACATCAGTGGCTTTTTTGCAGTCGATATATTCCCAGTCTGTAAAGTCGGTCTTGTAGATTGACTTCTCTACGAGTACAGGCTTATCGTCAGCCTTGGGAGCTTTCAGGAAAACAGAGATAGAATTGATGTAGTTGTTGGATCCCGTAGCAACAACGGAAACATAGCCCCGATTAGCGTCAGCAGTAGTAGCCTCATAGGTAGTAATCCTTTCTGTTGCTTCTACACCAGCCACACTATAATGGAAATAGCCTGGATATCCTTCGACGGTGATAACGTCACCTTTGTTTTTGACTGGAATTTGCATCTCAACGCCATTACCTACCAAATAGCTATTGTCGTTGTTCTTAATCTGCCCACCATTATAAACAATCGTCATAGAGATTCCGTCAACATCAGCATTCATGGTGGTTCCAGTGTAGGCACCATTCTCAGACTTAGGCGCTAAGTTAGCGCAGTTGTTGACAAAGTCCCATGTAGCCAATACATCTACGGCAGGCTGACCTGGCTCTTCGCTGCTATCGTCTTCGTTTTGTGTGACAGAAATAGAGGAATAATAGTTGTTGTTATTAGTAGATGTTACAGAAACATATCCCTTAGCAACGTCAGCGGCTGTTGCCGTGTATGTTGCATCAGGACTTTCATCGTTTGTAGAGGAATCTACTGTAATATCACCAATAGTATAATGTGCGTATTTTAGAAATCCTTTGACTGTTACGACATCACCAACATTCTTCACGGGGATCCGCATCTCAACACCATTTCCTACCTGATAACTGTTGTCGTTGTTTTTAATCTGACCGCCGTTATAAACAATTGTCATAGAGATTCCATCAACATCAGAATTCATGGAGGTTCCAGTGTATGCGCCACTTTCAGATTTTGGCGCTATGTTAGCGCAGTTCTTCGCAAAGTCCCATGTAGCTGTGATGGGGTAGGTTACTTCTGTTGGTCCTCCAACTACTTTCATGGTTGTAGCAAGCACAAGTCCTACTATGCCTAAGAAAGCAATGAGTAATAGAGATAATTTTTTCTTCATAAATAGATAGTTTTAGTTGTTATTGATTATTAGGTATGGTTTTGTTATTTCTTTTTGAACATATTTATACGATTTTGTCATTTGCACGGCAAAGGTAAGGTTTTATATTCAAATATGAATGGAAAACATTGTTAAATCGTACGTAAACGTTTGCATAAAGAACTCCTACTCAAAAAAACATCTTGTCAAATTCATAAGTATCAGTATACTTCTTTAGATTACCCTTAATAATAACGGTCTTTCCTGTTTGCAAATCTTCTTTGGCAGTGAAGTCTGCGCCATTAAGTCCCTTACCACTATAAACCTGAAGTTTAGTGGTTGTTCCACCATCGTCCGAAATCCAATAAGTTATGCTCTTGTATGTGCTATTATATGAATCGATTTGGCAGATGATTCCTTTTACGTAGCAATCTGAGGCTGTAGTCTCAGTATCAATAACATTGATTGCTTGAGCAACGGTTAGTGGGGCTGCTGCTGTTCCATGATTAGCAGTGCTTCCACTTCCATTTGGATTTTTACCGATTTCTGTACCGTTAAGGATGGCGAAGGTTACATTCTTCAAACCTGCCTGTCCAAAGTATTTTGCGAGGTCACCGTAAAGTGTCACTTCCTTCTTGAGGTTTCCAGCATTGTCTATCAGATTGAGTGCTGTGCGAACTGCTGAGCCCGAAGGAAGCTGAATAGGCATACATTTTGAAGCATCGGTCTCGTCTGCACTTGCAGCCAGCAGAATATTTGATGCAACAGCACCATTGGCACTAAATGTTGCACCGTCTGCATAAACCTGACCATTTACAAAGCCTACAATGTAACCCTTAACATAAACACCAGTCTTTTCTCCTGCATCTTTAGCTGCAGTAACATTATATGGTGATTTCTCTGTTCCATTGCCAGATCCACTTGGTGTGGTCTCACCGCCGCCAGATCCACTGTTGTCGACACTTACGAAGTAGGCATTGGTTACCTGTGCTTTGCCATTATACTCGCCACGGTTACCCATGATGGTAATCTTGCTGCCGTTAGCAATACCTTGAGCTTTAACCAAATCCTGGAAGAGTTTCTTGGCACCTCCCTTTTCAGAGAGCAGACCATATACGTATACAGAACCTGTCGCATCCTCAAGGTCGAAGTTACCATACTGGTCGCCGTCCTTCAGGTTCTTCACGGTACCTGTCAGCTTATACCAAACGTCTGTGCTTACTTCTGCTGCGAGGAAGTTGGCTACAGTCGTTGCTTTGTCGCCACCAGCTTCACCACCTTGGCCCTCTGGTACATAATAAGCGTTTACTGCCTCAATCTTGCCGTTATACTCACCACGGTTAGCATGGATGGTGATGGTGCTTCCGTTGGCAATACCGTACTTGGTTACGAGTTCCTGGAAGAGTTTCTTAGCACCTCCCTTTTCAGAGAGCAGACCGTATACATATACAGAACCGGTAGCATCCTCGAGGTCGAAGTTACCATACTGGTCACCGTCCTTCAGGTTCTTCACAGTACCTGTGAGCTCATACCATGTGTCGTTGTCAACTTCTGCGGCATTGAACTCTGCGATGGTTACCTTCTTGGCATCGGTAGTCTTACCACCGCCTTCACCGTTCTTCTCGTGAGCTACAAGCCATGCAGCACCCTTGCCCTCAGTTTCCGGGGTCTTGTTGCTGTAGTTGTAAATCTTACCGTAAACAGTGACTACGTCGCCAACGTTGAATTCATATCCAGCGGTCAGCTTCTGGCCATTCTCTCCTGCAATCTGATAGCATGTGAACAGGTCGCTGCCGTCAACTGCATCAGCAATGGTGAAGGTCGCGTTGCCATAGGTAGCGTCTGCCTTAGTGGCTTGGGTGACATAACCCTTGACATAATACTTGTCCTCAGAGAGGGTAGTGCCCAACTCTTTACACTTCTTGATGGCAGCAGCCACGTTATACGGATCATCCTGCGTACCCGTTCCGGAAGGAGTAACAGTACCTGCTGGCTCCTCATAGGTTGATGGCTGGTTGAACGGCATAGGCACGTCCTCGCAACTGGTGAATGTGAAGACCATTGTGGTCATCGCAATCAATAAATATGCAAATCTTTTCATATTGTTTTGTTTTTTAATGTCTTGGTAAATAGATTTTTATTCAACGGCTGGATCAGTCGGATTGGCGGACTCAATATCGTCAATCACTCGCATATAAATCTGCCATGTGTCACGATAGCGTGTAATCACACCCGTGATGTTCACCTCTCCTGCCAACATAATCTGATTGGCGAAGTCGGCGTAAGGACTGGTGTAAAGCACGAGCGTACTGTTGCTGATGCCCTTGAAAGCACGCGTTACAGCAGTGACGGATCCTGTGCTACTGCTGGTAATTGCTCTGTCGTTAGGACCGAGACCGCCCTTAGTGGGGGCATAAGTCCTCTTGCCGTCGGCGGCCTCAATGGTGAATCCCTTCAGGGTAACCAGTTTTCCACAGTCAGTCTCCAAATTCAACTGATTGATATTCGTTACCTCAATAGGCTCTACAGGGTAGAGTGTACCGTCAGCGTCGCCGGTAATCTTATAGTGATCAGCCCATGTATAGCGATCCAGATAACCAATGCCACCGTTATACAGTCCTCCGATCTGTGGCTGTTTGTTGTAGCTGCCTACATAGAGGTCCTTCAGTTCAACCAGTACTTTCTGGCCTACTGGCAGATATTGGAGAACACTCTGTGATAGTTTAACGATAATCGCGCCTGTTTCGTCCTGGATGACTACCTGGTTATACAGGTTGCCTCCGTTATCGTTGCCGGTTACCACACCTTGAATCTGCATGGCATCGGTCACTTTTTTCGCACCGCTATTGTCAATCTCCGTCTTGTAGAGTTGCTTGAGCTCAGCGATCGTCTTGAGGTTGGAGGCTTGCAAGTTCTTGTTGCCATAGCCCTCCATGCCAGCCTCCAATGACGGTGTCTCCCAGTCTTTGTCCATGCAGGAAGCGATGCACAGGGTGGTCAGTGCCAAAAGGATATATTTTATTGTTTTCATTGTCGTCCGTATTTTTAGAATTTATAAGAAACATTCAACATGCCGTTGATGCCATAAGCATAGTACTTGAATGGGTTGCGGTCGAATTTGTAAACACGGTCATTTCCAACAACACCGTTATCAGAAACAGAATAGTTGCTTCGGCTCTGCTCGTAACCACCAGTCACAATCTTCTGGTTGTTCAGCAAGTTGGAAATCATCAGGTTGATAGAGAGCTGTCCACCTCTTCTGATACGGATGGTCTTACCGATGTTCAGGTCGAGCATGAAGCCACCATTGCCTTTTGCCTGAGCGACAGCCTCTGGGAATACATGCTTATACTGTGTGCCATCAGCCTCAGTGATGATCTCATATACCTGTGGACCAATCTTTCCGTTTTTCTCCCATGATGCCTGACGGTTGTCGAGCGTATTGCCATAGCGATAGGTAGGAGAGTAGCTCAGATAGATGCGATCGTAGTAGTTACCGATGAGATCGATAAACCAGCCGCCTGAATGATAGCTCAGTGCCAAGCTATAGACGCCCAGTGGGGTACCTCCCTCGCGCATGTTCTTATTATATACTATATCGGTGTGCATTGTAGCCTCGGTAGAGTTCATGTAGCAAGCATTTGCATTCTCTGTGTACTTTGCATCGCTGACGGTTCCCAGTGCTTTCAGGTCAAGGGCATCGGTAAGCTTGAATTTCAGACCCCACTCCAGACCGTAGTGGATTTTCTTGACATTGGTCAGGGAAACGTAGGTGAAGGCGCGAGCGTCGTCATCGTAGAAGTTCTGCCACTCCGTTACGTCTCTCATGTAGCTCAGGTAACCATTGATGTTGGCCTTGAACCAGCTGCTGCTGAACGAATAGCCCACCTCTGTGCTGAATACCTTCTCGTTTTTCAGGTTATCCACGAAGTTGTTGTTGATCTCGGGAGAGACGAAAGCGGTAGAAGCCTGTGGTGCACGTGTCTCGTAGCCGATACCGAAGTTGGCTCTGTGGCCTTTGCCTAATACAACGGTTGAACCCAGTTTGAATCCTCCGTCGAGGAATTTTGCTGTACCACTGTTGCCATAGGAGTTGTCGTACATTGTTCCGTCGTCATAACGAATCTGTCCCATACCGTTTTGCATGTTACCACGACGCGACATCGTAGTGCCACCGATACGGGCTGCGATAAAGCCGTGCAGACTGCCACGGGTGTACTTGAAGGCTGTCCAGGCACTTGCCTTGTTGACGTAGAGGTTATAGTCATAATTGATTCGGTCGCCCTCCTTGAGTGGTGTCATCGGATCAGCCATTCGCATGTCGTAAAGCGCTCTGAAGCCCAGTACGGGATCGTTGAGAGGATATTTGTCTAATGCGTAATTGTTGATGTTGTAGAGGGTATTGGCACCCATTAGGTCATGGACGGTTACATAGTGCATACCCTTGTTGGTAGCCAACTGGATACCGGTAGTCATCGTGACGAATTTGCTCAAGTCCATCTTCAGGTTGGATGACAAGGCAAAAGTCAGGTTGTTGTTGTGCTTTGCCTGCATCCAGTACATGGCGTCGCGGCCTGTCTTGTTGGCCATCTCATTGCTGTAGTACAGACGGTCGAAGTTGATCTGCGTGCCCACACCTTGTCTCCAGCGGTCGGCAGCCCTGTTAAACTGCATGAGCGCCTCTTCCGTGTTGTCGGGGTCGTTATACCACACGTCGAAAAGGTTAGATGGCATATTTTTCCAATAGACTGGCGATGGATTCTCGCTGTTATTATAGTTCAGTTTCGTACCCTTATACATTGAGTAACGTCCTGACAGCGATGTTGTGAGTTTCATGTGGTCGTTGATGTTCCAATCCCAAGTCAGTAAAGCTGTTGGGGCGAAGTCATGTACAACGCGCGAGCTGCGTTTCTCACCGTTCTGGTATCCCCAGTAGGGGTTGTAATGGTTGTTGTTTGTCAGCCAGTAGGCCTCGTCGGTGGCAGCGCCTTGTGTGGCACGCTCCGTCGGGTTACCCCATGTGACGAGCGTGAGTGAGTGCTTGTCGTTGAATTTCTTCTCGATACCCAGGAAGTAGGAGAGTGAGTTGTAGAATGTTCCCTCCACATAACCTCTGCCTGCCCAACGGTAGGTGAGTGAGGCTGTATAGGCCCATCCCTTGCTGTTGAGTCCTGAGTTGTAGGTGTACATACCACTGCGAAATGGCTCGGACGGAAGTCATAGTTGTTTGATCCACCCATACCTGCCATGGAGAAGTTGTTGAACTCAAACGGCAATGCATTCTCTGCCGTACGTGTCTGTTGGTTCAAGCCACCTACCAATGAATAGCGGAACTGTCCCGACTCCATATCGTTCATCAGCAAGCCATTGATGTAAATGTCGTTGTACTTCTGGTTGAACGCACGATAGCGGAATCGGCCCGGGCTGAACAGATAGCCTGCTTGTGAGGCGTAGATGTTCTGGTTTGACGATACGATAATCACGTTCTGCGACATATCGTCATTCTCGCCCAGCTGAGCTTCAGTGAAGGTAAAGGCCTGCTCCTCCTGCATTTCAACGCTCAGAGAATCAGCCTCTTGCGCGTGGAGTGTAGGTGCGATGCATAGAGCCATCACAAATAATTTCAGCTTCTTTTGCATAGTTGTTTTGATTAGTAATTGATAAATTGTGGACAAAGATACGTATTTATTTTCAATAAATTTATTTTTTACCTCTATATTTTTGTTAAAATGAGATTTTTTCTGTTTTTGTATGGCTATTTGGAGAAAAAAAACTATCTTTGCAAAAATATATCAATTAACCAATAATTACCAATATGAAGAAAAAGCTATTACTACTGACTGCACTGCTCGTTATGGGCCTTGCTGTTCAGGCACAGGAAAAGCAAAAGAAATTTTCTGTCTATGCCGTGGGATTCTACAATCTTGAGAATTTGTTTGATACCTGTCACGATGCAGGTAAGAATGACTATGAGTATCTGCCTACCAGTTCTTCGAAGTGGGACGCCATCAAATACACCAATAAATTGCATAATATGTCGAAGGTGCTGGCAGAGATGGGTTCTGATGTGCTACCGAAGTCTGTAGGTTGCGCCATCATCGGTGTCTCTGAGGTAGAGAATGCCAATGCGCTGACCGACTTGGTGAACCAGCCGGTACTGAAGGAGCGTAACATACAGTTTGTTCATGTTGAGGGTCCCGATAAGCGCGGTGTAGACTGTGCATTATTGTACAACCCCAAATTGTTTACCGTCCGCGATGTGAAACTGGTTCCCTATGTATATGAGCTTCCTGAAGACAAGGATCGTGCCACTCGTGGCTTCCTTACTGTCAGCGGTACGCTGGCAGGCGAGCATGTGACGGTGATTGTCAACCACTGGCCCAGTCGTTTCGCCACCTCTTTCTATCGTGAGTGCGCCGGTCGGCAGGTAAAGGCTGTGAAAGACTCCCTGCAGCGTGATGATCCCAACGTGAAGATTATTATCATGGGTGATATGAACGATGACCCACAGAGTCCAAGTATGGCTGAGTCCTTAGGTGCTCGTCGCGAGATGCGCGACGTAGAGGAGGGCGGTTTGTATAACCCTTGGTGGAACGTGTTGGCTGGTGGCAAGGGAACGCTGTCTTATCAGGGCAGTTGGAACCTTTTCGACCAGATTGTCGTTTCTCGTAACCTGTTGGATATCGAGGGGAAGAAGGACTATGCTGACCTGAAACTCTTCCGTTACCATATTTTCTCCCGTCCTTATCTCTTCCAGCAGGAAGGTAAATACAAGGGTGGTACGAAACGTACCACAGCAGGTGGTGTGTGGCTGAACGGCTATAGCGACCACCTCCCGACGGTAATCTATCTGATTAAGGAACAGAAATAACATATATGACCATTATCGGAATCGCAGGTGGTACAGGATCAGGAAAGACCACCGTAGTTCGCAAGATCGAGGAGGCATTACCCCCTCATTATGTAACCGTCGTACCACTCGACTCGTATTATAACGATACCACAGGCATGACAGAAGAAGAGCGTAGGGCCATCAACTTCGACCATCCCGACGCCTTCGACTGGAAATTGCTTATCGAGCATATGCGTAAGCTCAGAAACGGTGAACCTGTAGAACAGCCCAAGTATTCGTACATCATCTCCAACCGTCTGCCTGAGACCATTCATGTGGAGCCGAAGCCTGTCATCATCATTGAGGGCATCATGGCGCTGGCGAATAAGAAGTTGCGCGACATGATGGACCTGAGAATCTTCGTGGATACCGATAGTGATGTGCGTCTCATCCGTAATATCCGTCGTGATGTGGTGGAGCGAGGACGTACTGTCGATATGGTGCTCGACCGCTATGAGGCAGTGCTGAAACCTATGCATGAGCAGTTTATCGAACCAACAAAGAAATTTGCTCATGTGATTCTGCCCTGGGGAATCAAAAACCAGATGGGTATACATATCCTCAAGACCTTTATCGAGGGTATCGTGACTGGCGTGCAGAAATAGGCGATGACCATATTATATTTAGTAAGGCACGGAGAAACTGTCGACAATGCCCGTCAAGTGATGCAAGGTCAGTTGCCTGGTGAGCTCAATGAGACGGGCATCCTACAGGCGCAGGAGGTGAGAGACCGTTTGGCTGATATCGCTTTTGATGCGATTGTGGCAAGCGACCTGAAGCGTGCTATTGATACGGCAGCGATTATCGCTGAGCCTCATCACCTGACGGTTCATACTACTCCGCTATTGAGAGAGCGCGACTGGGGAAGCTTTACAGGTAAGTATATCCCTTCGTTGAACCTCAAGGGTGTGTGGCCAGACGATATTGAATCCCTGGACGAGCTATTGCTGCGAGCCAGGGATTTCTTGATATATATGGAAACGACTTTTCCTAACCAGACAGTGCTTGCCGTAGGGCACGGTATTATTAACAAAGCTGTGCAGGCGGTCTATTATGGGAAGGGAATGAACGAAGTCGTCAAGATGTCTAATGCCGAGGTACGTGTCTTGGAGTTATCGGCGACCGATTCCTCCACCGGAGTGACTTCCGCCTATGCCTCCGTGACTGCCGCCGTCACCGCCGCGACTAAAGGAACCACTGGAACGGCTACCGCCGAATGACCCACCAGAGTGGCTGCCGCCGAATGAGCTACTGGACCGGCTACCTCCAAAAGAGCCACTAGAACGGCTACTGCCAAAAGATCCGCTTGGACGACTGCCTCCAAAGGATTCACTGGAGCTACGACTGTGTCCGAAGGATCCACTTGGGCGATTGTTGTTGAACGAACTGCTTGGACGGCTGTTGTTGAACGAACTACTTGGGCGATTGTTGCTTACACTTCCGTCGCTGCGGCTATTGCCGAATCCCCGATAAGTACGATTGTTGTTGGAAGTCTCATCTGTGCGTCCGTTGAAGCCGTCGCTGTTATGTGGTCTTCTGTTGTCAAAATGGTTGTCGCTCCTTCTGTCGTACGATCCATTCTCCGTTCTTCTGTTGTACGAACCATTGTCTATTCTTCTGTTATGGGTGCCATTCTCTATGCGGCTGTGTCCCCATCCGCGATTAGCAGGGTCGTTGTGAACGGTTGTCCGTGAGCTACTGATGCGTCCGTTGTTACGGAAATCTCCACGATGCCATCTGTCGTGCAGTCCCACGTGGCGGTCGTGATGACGGTGGAAATGGTCTCTGCGTGAAATATACCAGCTCCGTCCGCCGTTATAATGCCAGCTGTGAGCCCCACGGTAGGTTGCATAGAAATGGGGACGACCGAAGTAGAAGTAGTCGCGACGAGGGTAGCGGGCATAGACGCCAAAGTGCCAGAAGCCATCACTCCAGTACAGTGGACGATAGAAATAGGAAGCTGCCACGAAGGTATCCCACTGCCAGCTGAACAATATATAGCTGAGATCTAGGTTACGACGCTCCAGATAGACACCATACACGTCGTCGTAGGTGCTTACTCCCATCAGGTAGTCGAGGTTGATCTCGTAGGCAGCCTCATACTGTTCGTCGCTGAGGTTCAACTCATACGCCATCTTGTCGGTGAGGAAGAGGGCCTCATTACGTGCCTGCTCGTAGGGCATCGCATTGGCTGATACCATTATGCTTAGCAAGGCGATTAGGGTACATACTATCTTTTTCATTGTCGTCGTAATTTAAAAATTCAACTTCTTTTTTTGTTTCTGTTGCAAAGTAACGGTATTTTTGGCACCTCTACAAAGGATTTTCCCTAAACAGATGGGGGAAAATCCCTATAGTTGTGTTTTTTACCAAAAAAAGTATTACCTTTGTGCCCGTTAAGATCAAGAATCGTATGAGAAAGTGTCAGATACTGTTTGTTTTAGCCTGCATACTCACCTCTATAGATGCGTATGCAGAAGGAGGCATCCGGCTGGTTGACAGTCTGACTTATCGTGTGGAGGCCCAGGCAACGGTGGGTGGTGGCGATCACAATCCGTTGTGGTTGAACGCCAATCGCTATGGTCTCAGTTCGTTGAAGAACTGCAATGGCTATCTGCGTGCCAGTCTTGAACGTCCGCTTTCTGTCGACAGTGAGCGAAAGTGGGGCATCGGCTATGGTGTGGATATGGCCAAGGTCTTCGGCTATACCAGTCAGTTTGTACTCCAACAGGCGTATATCGAAGCGCGTTGGCTGAAAGGTGCGCTGACGGTGGGAAGCAAGCAACATCCGTTGGAGTTGAAGAATGCGGAGTTGAGCAGTGGCTCCCAGACCTTAGGCATCAATGCCCGTCCTGTTCCGATGGTACGTCTCTCTCTGCCCAACTACTGGGCGCTCCCTTTCACCAAAGGGTGGGTGAGTATCAAGGGACATATAGCTTATGGAAAGACGACCGACGACAAGTGGCAGAAGGAGTTTACGGGCTTGCGTACCCGTTATACAGAAGGATCGTGGTTGCACACCAAGGCTGCTTATATTAAAATAGGTAATAGCTACCGTTTCATGCCCGTCTCCTTTGAGTTTGGTCTTGAGATGGCTGCTCAGTTTGGTGGAACCACTTTCATGGGTAGTGAGATGGGTGGGGCCATTATCAAGAATGAAGGCGGCATCAAGGGTATGTGGCATGCGCTGATACCAGGTGGTGGCGACTCTACTGATGGCGCTGCTTATCAGAATGCATCTGGTAACCAACTCGGCAGTTGGGTGATGCGGTTGAACTTCGACTACGACAGTTGGTATCTGGGCGTCTATGCCGACCAGTTCTTTGAGGACCACTCTATGCTGACACACTTAGGCAATGATGGTTACGGAACAGGTGACCAGTGGAATACGATAATCACCAAGCGTTATTTCGTCTATTCCTTTAAAGACTGGCAGTTGGGACTCGACCTCCGACTGAAGAATGCCACTTGGCTCAATAATATCGTCTTGGAGTATATCACCACGAAATATCAGGGAGGTCCTGTCTATCATGATCATACTCCAACAATCAGTGATCAGATTTCTGGACGCGATAACTACTACAATCATTATCTGTTTACTGGTTGGCAGCATTGGGGACAAGTGATGGGCAATCCGCTCTATCTGTCGCCTCTTTATAATGAGGACGGTACGATTATGGTGAAGAATAACCGTTTCACCGCCTGGCATATCGGATTGGCCGGCGATCCCAACTACTATCTTCATTATCGAGTGCTGGCTACCTTCCAGAAAGGCTATGGTACGTACGATGCACCCTATTGGGACCCCAAGAAAACCTTCAGTATGTTAGCAGAGGCGACCTATCATTTCCCTGACTATCATAAGCTGAAGGGCTGGAGTATCCGTGGGGCTGTGGCCTTTGATACTGGAAAACTCTATGGAAAGAACTTTGGTTGTCAGGTGACGATAGCCAAAACCGGATTGTTGAACTTCAAAAAGTCACGTGTCAAAGATGAATACTAAGTGTCTGAAATATATCTTGTTATGCCTTTGCATGACCCTTTCTTCCTGTAAGTTACATACCTCGGGTAATGGCGACCTCGATGGTTTCTGGCAAGGAACGACGATGGAGGACCTGCTGACGGGTGAACTGTCGGATATGCGAGAAAACAATATCACTTGGAGTGTACAAGGTGATTTGTTGGTAATGAGGAGTATTGCTGAAGCAGAGGGAATCATATGGCGCTTCGACATGACAGACAATGTGCTGCATATTTATGAGCCTTATTATTCTCGCCGTTTTGGTGAAGAGGGAACGGATGTGCCTGTAGAGAATGTCGAAGATTTGGCTCATTTTGGTGTCTTTGATCTTGAGGAATATTTCAAAGTGTTGGAACTGGATGGCAATACGATGCGCCTGGAGTCGATGGACGTCCGACTTACCTTTAGGAAATATTAAAATTTCTTGCCAAAGACGATACTGATAAACGTCTTGAAGAGAATCTTCATGTCGAACCACCACGAGCGATGCTCCAGATAGTAGAGGTCAAGTTCCAGTCGTTTCAGCATCTTCTCCAACGTGTCTGTATATCCGTTGTAGAGTGTTGCATACGACGTTACTCCTGGTCGTATCTGGTATAACTCCGTATATCTGGGATTGCGCTGAATAATCTGGTCGATATAGTATTGCCGTTCAGGACGGGGACCGATAAACGCCATATCGCCTTTGAGCACATTCCATAATTGGGGCAGTTCGTCGAGGTGATGATCGCGTAAGAACTTTCCTACCTTCGTCATACGTTCATCTTTCTCATGCTGGTACAGGGCAGAGCCGTCTTTCTCTGCATCCACACGCATACTACGAAACTTATAGATAAAGAAGGGCTTTCCATGCAGTCCGATTCGCTCCTGCTGATAGAAAGCCGGACCTCCGTCCTCCCATTTCACGGCGATATAACAAATGAGAAACAGGGGTGAGAAGATGATGAGGCAGCCTGCGGCTATCAGAAAATCGATGATACGTTTGGCGTCCATTACTTCTCCTTTCTAATTTCTTTGGGGTTCATAGAAAATACATCCTGTCCTTGTGCCTTGAGCCGTTGGTTCAGTACTTGATGGAAAAGGATGTAGCACACCACATCAATTGCGATGATCAGCGTGATATCCGTGAAGAAAAACAGACTGATGTTTAAGACGATGAAACATAAGGCGAGTACCAGAATCACAATGAGTGCCTGATGCTGGTTGAGTCCTGTCCTTAAGAGTTTGTGGTGAATATGGTTCTTGTCGGCACTGAAGATCGGCTTGTGATGCAGTGTCCTCACGATAATCATTCTGGCTACGTCGAAGACGGGCACAATGAGTAGGGTGTAGGGGAGTAGCAAACCACTCATGCGGAAGGGCATCACCAAGGGGTTGTTCATCGCATACTTCACAAACAGGAAGGCTAGCATAAATCCTAACGACAGACTGCCTGAATCGCCCATGAAGATTTTACGGTTTTTGCTGGCATCACCAAACACATTGAAGTAGAAATAGGGTATCAGCACCCCCATCACACCAGCTATCAAGATGCAGTAGAGATACATTCCCTCTCTCAAAAAACTGATGAGGAACCCTCCTAAGGCAAGAAAGGAAAGACCCGAACAGAGTCCGTCGATGCCGTCAATCAGGTTGATGGCGTTGGTAATAAATACCATGATGAATATCGTTAGTGGACATCCTATCCAGAACGGAATCTCTTCTATGCCGCACAATCCGTACAGATTATTGATATAGAGTCCTGAAAAGGGAATCAAACCTGCTGCCAGAATCTGAACCGCGAATTTGATGGGGGCATTCAAGCCAATGAGGTCGTCAATGATTCCTATTCCGTAGATGAGTAGGATGCTGATGACGAACGAGCAAGTCCAGAGGCTAATAATGAGATGGTTCTTGCCCATCATATGGTCGAACACCATGAGCGCTATCAGGAAGGCTACCAGCATACTTGGCACAAAACTGATACCCCCTAATCGGGGTACATTATTAATGTTGTGTATCTTGCGAGGATTAGGAATGTCGTATAATCCCTTCTCCTTGCAGAAGCTCAGAATGCCTGGGATAAAGAAAAACCCGCATGCTGAACTGGCGATGAATGCAAATATAATGAGGAGTAGATGTAATGTCATATGGTCTTTTAAAATAGATAACGCAGAGTTGACACATTTATTATATAAATGACCTCATAACCTCATATTTTCTTCAAAAAACCTTTCAATAAAGGGCGGAAGGCTATGAGGTGTTTCGCAAACACCTCACACAACACCTCACATCCGACCTCACTAAACGTAAAGTTGTCCCAAACTCCTGCTAAGGTTGTCCCTCGTCGCCTCTGAGGTACTACTTCTCCTTCGTTGAGGTACTACTTCTCCTTCGCTGAGGTACTACCTCGTAGCAACAAGCCTTTTCTCTATCAGCGAAAAGGCTTGTTGGTGACAGAGAGAAGCCGTATCGCTAATAGCGAGAAAAGATAGCTTAAAAATTGTAATAACATTTCGCAATCGAGTAATTTTCGGCGTTTGGGCGCTATGCTAAGGAAAATTTGCGCGCTAGGCAGCGAGAAAATTTTCCTTGGGCAGAAAACAAGTTTTTTATAGGGTAGTGGCCAATATGAAATTTTACTTCGTGCTTTTTTTCGTGCTTTTTTGTTCCAAAAATTCGTAAACCGCAATTTTTTTTTGTACCTTTGCACTCACAACATAGAAACTGGTTGAAAAACACCAGCCTATTGATTTATTAACTAAAAAATTTTTAAGAAAGAAAATCTACTCATTCATGGAGAGGCTATGAATGCTTCTCTGCAAGGGATGCTCGCAGTAGAGCAGTTCCTACACGACAATTACCTTTTCCGTCGCAATGTGCTGAACGGAAAGGTAGAGTTTTCCATCAAGTCAGCTGAGGGCGAGCCAACCGTGTTCCGTCCACTGTCGCAGCAGGCGCTCAACAGCATCGTCCTTCGTGCGAAGCGTGAGGCGATTGTGGAGAAGGGTAATCCGAAGACGGATATCATGGAGTATATCCACTCTGAGGAGGTGCCCGTATTCGACCCTATTCAGGTGTATCTGAGCGAGTTGCCTGCATGGGACGGACAGAATCATGTGGCCCAGCTCTTCAGTCGTCTGCCAGGCATCAGCTCTGAGCAATTGGGCTATCTGAGTATCTGGTTGCGCTCTTGTGTGGCCCATTGGATGCAAATGGACACCCTACACGGTAACGAGTGCGTACCTACGCTGATTGGTGCCCAGGGATGTGGAAAGACCACCTTCCTGCGCCGTCTCTTGCCTCCGCATCTGCGCCAGTACTATCTGGATCACCTGAATCTCTCGAACAAGTTTGACAAAGAGATGGCGCTGACCAACAATCTGCTGGTGAACCTCGACGAGTTGGAAGCCATTCGTCCCAGTCAGCATGCGGCCTTGAAGCAGACACTCTCCAAGAGCAAGGTGAACGGTCGACCGATCTATGGTGCCTCGCAGGAAGACCGTCCTCGCTACGCGTCGTTTGTGGCTACCACCAACAACAAGCATCCTTTGACAGACGTGACAGGCAGTCGTCGCTATATCTGTCTGCTCATTCCTGACGGTCAGCTCATCGACAATGCAGGCGAAATTAACTACGACCAGTTGTATGCTCAAGTGCTTTACGAGCTGCGCGAGTTGAAGGCTCCCTATTGGTTTAATAACGACGAGGTGGCTCGTATGCAGGAAATCAACCAGGAGTTTATGGGCGAGAAGGATATGGCGAAGCTTGTTGAGGCCTGTTTTCGCAAGCCCAAAGAAGGTGAGAAGGTGAAATCCATCAGTTGCACGCAGATCCTTGAATGGATTCATCGTGAATATCCTTCAGTCGAATCGAATCACAGTACAAGGATCCATGTGGGTATGGCGATGAAGGAGTTGGGTTATGAGCATGTCGATCACTGTCATGTTGCGTTCTATAAGGCCATTCCTAAAAAGACAGCATGAAAAATGTGAGGTGTTGTATGAGGTGTTGTATGAGGTGTTTCGCAAACACCTCATATTCTTCTGCCCTTTATTGAAAGGCTTTCTGAGAGAAATATGAGGTGGTGAGGTCATTCCCTGTTGTTTTCTATAATTATCCAAATTAGGATAATCCTATTTAGGATAATTTATCATTTGATCCCAATGCTTCCGCCCTTTGTAGTCCTCAAAGCCGCCTCTTTGCCATGAGTCTCTCAGGAAAAGCTATATCGTAACGTTAGCAAGACATTCCTCAGGCCCTTGTGGCCTATACAGAAAAAGTCAAACGCGTACAATATTCTAATGGATATTGCGTTACAATAATAAACCAAATATCGTGAAAGTCTCAATTATAACAGCTACATACAATAGTGCAGCAACATTGGAAGACACAATAAAGTCTGTTTTACAACAGACCTATTCTAATATTGAATATATCATTATAGATGGTGCGTCTAAAGATAATACTTTGGATATCGTAAAGCAATATGAGCCGCAGTTTGGCGAACGCCTGAAATGGTTGTCGGAAAATGACAGTGGCATCTATGATGCTATGAATAAGGGAATAAAAATGGCAACTGGCGAAATAGTAGGAATACTTAATTCAGATGACTATTTCACGAGTCCTGATGTCATAGAACGCATGGCATCAGCTTTTGACGATAAGACTTTAGATGCTATATATGGCGATATTCACTTCATTCGTGACGGTTATCCTGATAAGTGTGTTCGCTACTATAGTTCCAAGCCTTTCCGTCCTCTTTGGCTCCGCTTTGGCTTTATGCCTGCCCATCCCTCGTTCTATTGTCGCAAAGAGGTGTTTGAGAAAGCAGGCCTTTACAAAACAGATTATAAGATAGGTTCAGACTATGAGATGATGGTTCGTCTGTTTATGGTGCATAGGATACGAGCCAAATATCTGCCAATCGATTTTGTCACGATGCGAACAGGCGGTGCCAGCACCCGTAATGTAAAGAGCCGCTTGCAACTCATCAAAGACGACGTGCGTGGCTGTCGTGAGAATGGCATATATACCAATCCGTTGATGATCAGCATGAAGTTCTTATATAAGGTTTTTGAGTTTAAGTGGTAGCGTAAGCAGAGATATCGAGAAAAAGTTTCGCTTTTAGTGCTGTTCCATCCACGCTAGAGTTCGTTTGATGCCAGTTATTCTGTCAACAGGTGGATTGGGAGCTATCTTCATTGTATTTTGTAGTGGGACAATATTGTCTGTTGTCATATTCTTCAGCCTGAATGATGTCATGGGGAAGTGAATTCCCACCAATTTTAGTAAGTCGCCTCCCCAGGCAGCCACACGAATGAGCCAGAATGGAACACGCGGCACCTTCCGTCCTAATGCTGCGGCTATCTGATTTGCCCATTCTTCAATGAAAATAGCAGGTTCATCTCCCAGGTAGAACACTTTGTTGCTTTCATCGGTGGTGGGGTTGTTTAGTATTTTGTCTATCTGATAGACAGCGTTCTCTATGTAACCATAGGTCTTGGTACACGAACGATGACCAATATGAAAAAACATACCAGCCTTTACGGTGTCGAAGAAGTTACGGTATGGTACACCAAACCAAGGCCCCCACATGGATGTCGGTCGCAAGATAGCCCAGTCACATTGCGGCTTGTTCGCCCATGTCAGTTTTTCGGTTATAACCTTACTCTCGCCATAGAAGGTTGATGGTGCATAGTCTTTCTGATTCTTTGGAATATAACCTGTATGGCATACCAGCATGGATGAGGTGATAAGGATTTTTTTCAATCCTTTTACTGTTGTTGCTACTTTTAGTATGTTTTCTACGCCTATGGTATTTGCGCTATAGTCATCTACAGATTTGCCGTCAAGGTCGGTGCGAGCTGCAAGATGAACGATATAGTCGGGTTGAAAGCTTTGGATACAAGTGTGGATAGCTTCGTAGTCTGTGATATCACAACGTTCCCATACATCGTTCGCTTGTGGATGCTTGGGCGCTTTGACGTCTATGTTCTTTACAGTCCATCCTTGCTTGATATAGTAGTCGACAAGATTTGTGCCTATAAAGCCAGAACCTCCAGTGATAAGTATTTTACTCATATTTTCTTTTTTATTGCTTATAAATCTTAATCATATCTTCTGCAATCTTCTTCCATGACAATTCCCCTGTGCCATAACTTTGTTTGATCTCATCGGAATAGCTTTTTACTTTTTCTGGGTGTTTCCATAGTAAAGTGATAGCATTTGCCAAAGAGTTGATATCCTTTTCCTTAATAACGAGTCCGTAATGATTATGGCGAACCATTTCAGGCAAGCCGCCGACATTGGTGGCTATAACAGGCTTGTCAAAAGCAAAAGCCGACATAATCACGCCACTTTGGGTTGCATCTGTATATGGACATACCATAAAGGCACAATTACGAATAAGGGCAACTAGTTCGCTGTCAGGAATAAAAAGATTCCGGATATCAATATAGTCTAATGACTGATAACGGCTAATCTCGAAATGAAATTTACCTCCTCCAGCTATAACGAGTTGACAGTCAGGACATGTTTTATGGACCCCTTCCATAGCAGGTAAAAGAAAATCAAGTCCTTTATATGGAGAAATACGGCCAGAGAAAAGTATGTACGTTGCTTCTTGGGGCACGTTGGTATAGTCGGGAGTGATAGTATGGAGATAGTTGTAACTGCTCAGCCTGCTGTTGAAAACCCGGTGCTCTGGTAGGTGATAGAATTCGAGAAACTCTTTGCGCTGGGTCTGGTTCAATATGATGAGTCGAGGAATGAGACAAAAAGCCACTTTTCTTCTCAGTCTTACGATAAAAGAGTCATGTCCTGTATGGGGAAAGGGGTCGTGAACTGTGAGTACCATTTTTCCTCTTAATACATAGAGAATAAACTCATACAGATTGGGTGGCCACGCACAATGAATTATGTCAAACTTATTACGTAAGAGAAACAGAAATAGTATCAAGTGTGTCCAGAACGACTTGATGAGCCAGTACCTTCCAGTGGTATTCAGAACATAACACTTGTCAAGATCAATAAAATCCTTGAGTTTTTGGTACTCTGGATAGATGTCTTTTGCTTTATATAGGCCAGATTTTGCATATAGCTTCTGAAAACAGAAAGCAGGCCCTTTCATGAATCGTGGGTTTACCTCCATGATATAGGTGACATCTGCTAACTTCTGAAGTTCATGCATGTATGATAAATCAACGTCAGAGAGTTGTATTTTTCCTAAATATACTATTTTCATATTAGTGAGTTAGAGTATGTTTTCTTGTAACAAAATATCATTTAGTCTGCTAATTCCAGTTTCTAGTGAAAAGCACTTCTTGAAAGTTTGGTACACGATGTTCGGATCCATTTCTGATGTAAGTAACTGATGAAGTTTTTTGCCAAAGGATTCTTCATTATGGTATGAGTAGACGCAGCCTGCAATCTCCAAAGGTTCATATCCTGCAGCAGAAATTTGGTGACAGAGCACGGGTAGTCCTTGTTTCAAACCATCCATGACGCGAAGTTTCAGTCCACTACCAGCATTAATGGGGCAAATATAGTAGTTGGCCTGACTGACCAGAGCTGCCATATCATCAGGATTGGGTATTATAGTAATGCTATTGTCATCTTTACACGTTTTATACAATATCTGTGATGGATTCCTGCCGGCAATAGTTAATGTTGCCTCATGACATACTTCCTTGACTAGTGGCCAATAGTGTTGTATAAACTCTATAATGGGGTTCAATGACTGCATGAAATATAGTGAACCTGTGATAATAAAATGGGGCTCTTTATGTTTGGGGGATAATGTCTTATCTTCCATGGGACGGTAGTCGAAAGTTCCCCAAGGATAAAGATGCATATCGCGATCTGGGTACCAAGACTTAAACTCCAAAGCATCCTTTTCCGTCAATGTTAGGTTGATGTCGCTATACTGCAGACAGTCTTTTTCAGCTTTTAAAGCATAATGGATGTAAGGCCAACGGAAAAGAATGGAGTATTCTTTCCGATTGTCGTGTTGGTAGTCGCGTTCCACATTGTGGTGGATGGTAATTATCTTGGCTCCAGTGTCTTTAATGGCCTTGACAAGTAATGCTCCGGCAAAGCTATGATCGACAACGATAATATCGTAGGCGTGATCTTTCAAATGTCGTTTAACGTATGGCTCATTGGCGCAAATCTTGCCTCGCCAAACATCGAGTCCTTTGGTAATTCTGCTGCGCTGGTCATGGTATGGGTAGAGTTTTACATTGGCAGGAATATATATGGTGGCATCACCCTCGAAAGCAGGACAAATGAGTGAACAATCATCAAAGATGGATGCTAAACAGTGAATGAATCCTTTTGTCGCATTGGCTCCTCCATTATTCTCATGAAGACGATGACGGGTAATGATTAGTAATCGCTTTTGTATCATAGTCATTATTGCTTGTATAGTTTTCTACTTGAACCTTTTGATGATGGGATTTAGCGCGATTCGGAGTCTCGTCATCATTGAAATGTACTTTAGAGCTTTGAAGTTAAGCTTTCTAAGAAGATTGACATTCTTTTGCTGACTTTTATAGTAGAAAGTTCCTTCTGCCTTGATATGTTTGTCAAATATGAGCAAATCTTCTTTCTCTTGGATGACTATAAGCATTCTGTATGCAAAATCTATTGCATTCTTAACACAGTAATCGATGATAGGGAAAGTGTCTCTTTTTAGCGATTTATGGAATGATATCAATACTTTTGCTACGGCAATACTATCTTTGTAGTGTTTTTTCATTCCGACAACATCAACACTCTGACCTTCACGTCCGATTCTGTACTGATATAGACACAGGTTTGTAAAGGTGATGTTTGAACAATAGGCAAGCCCTTTGGTCCTGTATTCATTATCTGTATAGAAGCACTTTTCAGAAACTCGGACATGATGGCCTTGAAGAATGGATGTCTTAAAAGCAACAGCATGCATCTCCAAGCCTTCCATAATACTCAAATCTTTAAGTGTATAGGTTTTGAACAAGTCGTAATCTTTAGATAAGTTAGAGACTTCAACTGTCTTTCCTGTGTGGTCATCAAAAAGGCGATACGGCGTATAAATTACATCACTATTAGCTGTCTCAAGATGGTATAGTAGTATGTCTAAGTTTTGTGTGTCGAAGAAGTCATCGCCATCAAGTAGTTTGAAATATTTGCCCGTTGCGTGTTCAATGGAATAGTTGACAGTCGAACCCCATCCGCCATTGTTTTTGTGTACAGGGATGATACAATTAGGGTACTTTTGGGCATAGCTTTTTGCTATTTGTAGAGTTTGGTCTTTCCCTCCGTCATCTACTACAAATATCTCTAACTTCTCAATGTTCTTACAACAAAGAGAGTCCAATGTTTGTTTTATAAATTTTTCTACATTGTAGCCTGCAATAGATATGGTAAGTAGTTTCATGTTTATTATTTAGGATTTATAAAATTTGTATTTGAACATTCTCCATAATTTGTAGCTCACTTTTTTATATATATGTGCACGAGAGAAACCAAGACTAAGCATTACATTTACCCCCTGATGGAAACAGTAAAAATGTAAATATCTGACAAGTCTTGCCAGTTGATCATAGTGGGCGTTAGGAATCGTTTCTATATTATTTTGGCGCAGAAATTTTTCAGCTCGCGAGAAAACTGCAATGCGCGTCATTATATGTTCGACACTTGTCGTTACTGATACAGACCCTTGGCGTGTCGTTACGCAATATAGGGGACGAGAGTCTGCCCAGATGTGTTCAGAATAGTAGCCTGTAAGATAGCCGAAGGCAGTGTCGTTATGGATGATTGTCTCTTCAAAACGAATGTGATGTTTCTCAATGAATGAGCGCTTAACCATTCTTGACCATGGTTCACCGAAGAGATAACGTAGCTGAGATGCGTTGGGATCCTTACCGCATAGATAGTTATCAATATACCGGTTCAGATGGTCCGCTCTGTTAGAAAGAGCATATGTTTCTGTGTCTACAGAGCTTGCTTTAAAGAAAATCTGGTCATAATCTTTGTCAATGTAATCATCTAAAATGCTGTCAATACAATCGTTGAAGAAGTCATCGGCATCCGCAAAAATGATATAATGTCCTTCTGCTCGGTTTAAACCAATATTTCGTGCTTTCCCCCCCCCCCCATTTACAGACATATAAATAAAAATGTAACTGGGATAGGAAGATTCTATGGACTTTAATTCTAATAGATCCTCTTCCTTACTTTTATCATCTACCACAATCACTTGGACATCATCTCTGTGTGGGATGGAATCTAGACACCTTCTCAAAAGAGAGGGAATATTGTAATGTGGTATGATAATAGAATATGATGGCTGCATAAAATATTCTTATTTCTGTTTGTCCCACCAGTTAATAACAGACTCTATAACGGGAGCCATATCGTAGTATTTGTATTCTGCCAAACGCCCTCCAAATATGACGTTATGTTCTGTAGTTCCTTTTTCTCTGTATTGTGAGGCTAAGATGTTATTACGATTATCATTTATTGGATAGTAAGGCTCTATTCCCTCTTGCCACTCTATTGGATATTCTCGAGAAATTACGGTTTGGGGATTTTCATATACTTGTTGCCCAAACATTTCAAAATGTTTATGCTCTATAATACGTGTGAAGGGAGTGTCTGCGTCAGTGTAGTTAATAACCGCATTCCCCTGATAGTTGGGGCTGTTAACAATCTCGTGCTCAAATCGTAAAGATCGATAATTTAAGCGACCATAACAGTAGTCGAAGAATTCATCAATCTTCCCGGTATAGACTACTGTATCAGCCAGCGCCTCCCACTCATAGCGATTGCTGAAAAAATCAACATTGACACGGGTATCAATGCCCTCAAGCATGGAGTTAATTAAATGATTATAACCGCCAATAGGAATTCCTTGGTAAAGGTCGTTGAAATAGTTGTTGTCATAAACCAGACGTACAGGAAGTCGTTTGATAATGAAAGGAGGTAATTCCGTGCATTTTCGCCCCCACTGCTTCTCTGTATAGCCTTTAATGAGTGTTTCATAGATGTCACGTCCAATAAGCATAAGTGCTTGTTCCTCAAGGTTGCGTGGTTCAGTAATATTTTCAGCGATAAGAGCTTTTTTAACTTGAGCCCTTTGCTCTTCTATTTTGTCTGCAGCTTCTTCTGGTGTTATTGTTCCCCATATTTGGTTGAACGTATTCATGTTGAAAGGCAAGTTGTACAGCTTTCCTTTGTAATTGGCAACAGGAGAGTTGGTGTATCGATTGAATGCAACAAATGAATTTACGAATTTCCAGACTTCTTGATTAGATGTGTGGAAAATGTGTGCTCCATATTTATGAACATTGATACCCTCAAC
Source organism: uncultured Prevotellaceae bacterium (assembly GCA_900321425.1). Taxonomy (GTDB): domain Bacteria; phylum Bacteroidota; class Bacteroidia; order Bacteroidales; family Bacteroidaceae; genus Prevotella. The sequence continues at coordinate 56,219 of ONWA01000018.1, forward strand.
ATTCTCGCAGTAGATGTTTCCACCGATGTGTGGCCTTTTGTCAATAACCAAACAACGCTTACCATGTTGCTTGGCAAAATATGCAAATGTCGAGCCGTAGAGCCCAGCTCCGACAATAAGATAATCGTATTGTTTTTTGCTTTTACAAATATCCATATAATTCTGTTTTTTACAATTCACTCTTCAAGGCTTCGCCAAATGCGGTTCCGTATTCTAAATCGGGTTCTAAATAATTACCCTCTCCCCATTCGTTCCATGATTTTAGAAAAATAATCCGATCTTCTTCTGGTTTGTTCTTTATCCTTTCTATAGTTCTTCTGACATGCTCTTTAAAGAGCTCTGGAGTACAACCTTTGAACAAACGTCCAAACCGTCCACTTCTAGGGGTGTGGTCCCAATTGGGAACAATAGTGGGGATGATGTCTCTCTGTTCATACAAAGGGCTGTCCATAATTGAAATTGCCTTTTTGTAGTTTATAACTTTGGGCCCCAACGTAAAATGTTTTCTAAGTAATTCCATAAGTTTTGTAGAACTTTCGGGAAGTGAGAAAGGCTTGGCGTGAAGTGAAAAATTAACAGCGTCATAGCCCATGGATTTGTACTTGTCTAATTTGTCTCCAGTATTGAAAACAATGTAATGTGCAATGAAGAAAAACTCGGGTAGGTTCTCTTTGCGTGCCAGTTCATTCCATGTTGTCTTGAACCTTGGAAAATCGGTGAAGTCGTCTGCGTCGAAAATCACAAACAAAAGCTTGCCATGAATCTTATAATATCTGTCATCCCTGAATGCTGACAGTAAGTCGTAGAAGTGTGCGGTGTAGTCTTCTATACCTTCATATTGCTGCTCCATTAAAAGAGTAGCAGTTTCAAGCATGATGTGACCAGTAGAATTGTTTGACCATTGTTTACTGTACCAACTGTGATTAGCCCATGCTAAGCAAAATGGGAAATCAGGCTGCTTGGTGCGTACAACTTCTTCAAACGGGAGATTCAACAGCTTTTTGTTTTTACCGAACCAATAATGCCAATAGCAGAAAGCTGATATGCCAAACTCTTTTGCCATTTCAGCTTGTGCAATACGTGACTCTGGCACTCGCAAATCATAAAAGCCCAAGTCTGCTGGTATGTGTGGTTGGTGGTGCCCTCTGAATAGGGGCTTCGCTTTCGCAACGTTTGTCCATTCTGTAAATCCCTTGCCCCACCATTGGTCATTCTCTGGTGTTGGATGAAACTGTGGCAGATAATATGCTAAGATTTTTGCTTTCATTGTGTTTAGAGTTGTACTTTATTTCTAAAAAGTATATTAAACTTATATGATAAAAAAATGTTATTATAATATCTTACTTGATATTTTTAAGATTTTGCTTTCAATCCATTTCCAAAGATATAACCTTAGCTGGTCAATAACAATAGCAAGCAGAGCTGTAACAAGTGATATGGTAATCAGGATTATCCCAAACTCCCATTTATCGTTAGCGTATTTCGTGTAAAGGTCTTTCGTTATGTCGGAGGTATTTTGTAGAATCATGGTTGAGCAGCCAAACAGATAAATAGAAAGAGAACTTTGGGCAATTTTATTGATGCATTTGTTCTGTATTTTGACAGATTTGAAGAAAAGGAACAAAGCGATAGAGGCCATAATAATAATCGGATTGTTGTAATATGTCAACTTCCAGGCTGCTTCATTTGCACCCCTGTTGAAAAAATATATGCACATCATGGCGGTAATTAACGATAAGACTACATATACAAGTCCCCATGATTTATTCATTTTTGTTATAGTATATTTCCTTAGATATCCTCCGATTGAATATAATAGTATGAAATTTACGAAATTATAGCCGTTTTGATTTACTGATCGTCCGAAAATAAAGCCTAAATAGCATGCTACAAATATCTGTCCGATAATAAACAGCAGACATGCTCTTTGAGAATAATTCTGAATTCCGTAGTTCAGTAGTGGGCTGAACAACATCAAAATGAAGTATTCTCTCATAAACCAGTAGTTGGACTGTTGGGAGAAGAAATCCAATTTTATTATTCCGTCAATGATGTTATTATGGAATACAAGCGGTATAGTCGTGAACAAAACAGTGTAGAAATAAATGGCAAACAAGAGATTTAGTATTTTCCCAGGTCTTGCTTTAATTGTAAAATAACCGGACATAAGTACAAATACGTTAACAGCAATAATGCAGAAACTGTTTATAAGTAGCATTAGAGGAACGTCGTCACTTATCAGAGTCATTTCGCAAGCGTATTGTGGACTAAGTCCTTCTAAACCTAGCCCAATAACGATGCAATGGTGGACAACAATCATTAACATCAGTATAAGTCTGAGAAGTTCAAAATTGGACTTTCTGTTCATAATATCTATTACTAGTTGCATATGTTGTTGCGTTTTATGATTTTAGCAGGGTTGCCAGCAACTACAGCGTATGCCGGTACGTCTTTTGTTACCACGCTGTTGGCTCCGATGACTGCACCTTTGCCTATTGTGACACCACTGAGAATCGTAGTTTTCTCGCCAATCCAGACATTGTCACCTATAATAATAGGCCCTTTGCTGCTTATGGCTCGCTTTATTGGCGGTGTATCTAACACTTCTATTTCTGTGGAGCCGTGATTGTTGTCTGAGATAGTAACCCATTTCCCTGTAAGGCAGTTGTTGCCAATTTCAATATAATTGGTTCCTGTGATATTGTTGAATGCTCCAAAATTGCAGTTTTTGCCGATTGATATTACAATATCTTTTTTGCTCTCTCCCCATACTGTTAAATAAATATAGTCGTGGAACCTGCAATGATCGCCTATACTGATACGATCGGTCGCTCTCAGCAAGCCAATTTTTTCAAAATATACTGACCTTGGACAATTACGGAATAATGTTGAAAGCCAGTGTGACCTCAAGACATTAATCCTGTGTGATATTTTAGCACTAAGGTTATGTATTCGAATGTTTATCATAATAGCTTAATGATTTTATATGTAGAGTTTTCTTTCTTAAAATATTTACGATAGTCTTTTTCTCGTCTTTTGTTAAAAGAATACAGTAGCTTGAAGCTATAATGGAAATAGTAGTACTGGCAAAGGTGCAGAGAAGTGGTAGAATACCCGTTCCTGTTAGAGTTTTTATATAAAAAGATATGGCAAAGGAGAGAGTTGTCACAACAAAAAAGGGAATACCTAAATACTTCAGATTATCTCGTAGTGTGAGATAAGGCGCTTCTTTGTTTAAAAGTATAATCCTTATAAAATGTGCGATAAGGAAGACCATGTTGAATATGTATAAAACGAATACAGGAGTGCAACCAGCCTTTATACAGACAAAGGCAACAGGTAAGCTTACAAGTGTAAAGCCGTCTACGATGACATGGTAGTTCTTTACGGCGCCGGCAGCCTGCATTATTGCAGTGATAGGGCTGCTAATAGATAGAATCATGATGAAAATCAGCATCTGCTTGACGAATGGGACCATGTATGGCTCTACACTGCCCAGCCATATTTTTAGGATTTCTTCTGACTCGATATAGAAGGGGAGAGTTACTACTAATAATAGTAGAAAAATCATTTTTGAACTTGTGAAAAAGAGGCTTCTTGTGTATTCTTTGTCGTCAACGGCATAACTCTTGATTAGTGCTGGTCTGGCGGCAATAAAAAAATTGCTTGCCAGCATGTTCACCTGATTGCTGACTAGGGTTGCAATGGCAAAAGCAGCATTGGCAACTGGGCCCCAAAAGATATTGTACAAAATAGCAACACCCTGATTTGAACAAACACCGGAAAGAGTACCGAACATAGTCCATGAAGAATAGGTGAGAATCCTTTTTATTCGTTTCCATTCCCAATGTAGTCTTGTTTGTATTGGTGAATAGTGTAATTTGCAATATAAATAGTATACGGCATTTGAGACTAGAGTCGTAAACAACATAAGAATAGAGTATACAACGAGTCTGTCTATCTTGAAATTTAGAAGAAGAATAGTTAATACAACAAGTTTAAGGATAATGTCAAGGATACTGATATATGCGAATACTTTCATTTCTTCATAAGAAATGATTAGAGCTTGATAGGGACTTGATAATATGGTAATGATAAATGCGATAACTGACAGTTGGTAAGTAATGTTTGCAGCAGTCATCCTTTCAGCAGGAATTACCATCTGTGAGTTTAAAAACCATAACCCGACTGTTTCTGCAACAATAATGACAATTATCGAAAGGACACTATAAACAGTAACAATGGCTGTGAGATTGTCTCTCAATTCTGTAATGTTATTCTTTCCTATTGATAATGAGAAAAATCGTTGAGATGCAAGTGCCAAGACTTTAGAGATAAATGTCATTGAAAGGATGATTCCGCCAACTGCATTATATATACCATAGTCAGTCACCCCTAATACTTTGAAGATAACCCTTACTGTGAATAATGCCACAATAGTTGTTAACACCATCCTAGTATATAAAAAGATGGTGTTAGCAAATATTCTTTTATTGTTATGGACAGTAGAACTCATCTTTTTTGTATTTAGAAAATCTAGACAGAACCTTTTTGATTCACCGATATTCTATAATTATAAATCTCATTAATACAAACCCCGATTAGCAAATAGAAATATGGTTCAAGTATAAAAGTATTGCTTAGTAATAGTTTTATGATACTGATAGAAAAAAGGTACAAAATAAAAACTTGCTTTTTTGTTCCTTTAGCCCACCAATATGCAATGCCGATAAGAGAAAAAAGAAGCAACATTAATATACTCCCCATAAAATATCCATAATAGCAAAAGAAGTCAAGAGGTAAAAAGTGCGAATAAATAATGCCATATTGCATGGAACCAAAGTAACCAATTCCCCAGAAATGCTCTCCTGAGCCTAAAACTTCATAAAGTTTCTCACGCAAAACACTGCGGTAAGAATCATTTCCCAAGTCTCCTGCAACAATTTTTTCAAGAATGCGAGTGCTAAGTTGTAATCCAGTGAATGTCTTAACTAGAAAATATATTACATTGGTAAGATTGGCAAGAATCATCAACGATAATGAAATAATCCCCAATTTAACGTATATGGCTCCTTTGAAGTTCATGAAAAAGAAAAAGTAGATGATACCTAAAAAGCCAAGACATACAAACGGCCCACGTGTGCCGCACGACAAGAGGAACATTATCCCCAATATTGTAATGATGGCTTTCCATATCCTGATTTTTTCTAAAGTAGCCCATAGCAAAAATGCTACATGTGGGAGTAGCCTATAGGCAGCATACATATTGTCGTCTCCAGCAATCTCTTCCATGTTCTTGTTGCCTTGGGCATAAACAAAATAATAGAAAACAGTCATTGAGATACATACAGAGGATAGGAAAAGAAAGATGTCATACCATTTGTTGATATCAATGATTCGCCCAAGAAAATAGAATGGGAATACGCAACAGATGCATGTAAAAGCATTGTCTGTCAGGTATTCTGCGTTATCGGGAAAGAATACATAGGATGCCAGATAATAAAAAACAGAAATAAAAAAGAATATATAGTCTGCTAAGCAGAATTTGTTGATGAGTGCAGGGAGTGATAAAAGTAAGGGAATAATAACAAATATGAATGAAGCTTCGTCACTATAATCTTGCAAGATGGGGAAACGGTTGAAGATTCCTTTTACATATTGCAAAAGAATAGCAGCCCAAACGATGCATATAAGCAAGTTGAGCATAATTTCCTTATTAAAGGAAAGGTAGATACCCTCTTTGAGTGCTATTCTCATGAACTTGTGATTATAGATTTTTGATTGCAATAATTTTCAGGATGTCATCCCATAAGACATATGTCGCAATTGACATTGTTGCCAGAATAAGCATGAAGAGTACAAACAACATTCGCTTGGGGCCTGCTGGCTTGATGGGGACAGCAGCCCCTTTGAGTATAGTAAAAGCTGGGGTGCGTTCTTGTACTTTCGCTTTTGCTGCCTCCAATTGATTATTGATGGTTGAGTAGGCGTTAAATTTAAGCTGCATGTCGTTCTCTATGTCTTCCAACTTCATCGCAACACTCCGTAATGAGATCTCTGTGTTTGCATCGGCCAGAGAGGCATATTGTCGACGAATTTTTTCGTAATCAGTCTTGGACTTATATGCCAATTCTTTATAGTACTCATAGTCTATACGTGCTTTGTTTGTTCGGTATTCTGTTATAAAGGTCTGGAGATGGCTCATGACAGAGTCTGCTAGTGTCTTGCATATTAATGGGTCTTGTGCCTTTGTCCTAATGCTGACAGTGCCGGTTTTCTCATTAAAGTTAAACATGATAGCCCCTCTTATGGCTTCTGCAATATCATTTTCATCTTCTGATAGATAATATGGGTTAAATTTACTATCTCCCTTCTTTGCTTCTTTCTTTGTCTTGAAAAGACGTGTTACCCATGACATTGGATAACTCCAAATACTAGATTTTTGATATTTCATTAAATATTCATGATAAGTAGTATTGATTTCTCCATCTTGGCTTACAACTTGGATGTTAAATAAGCCTGTGACAAAACCATTATCCTCCATCAGATCAGGATATAAGGTAGGATATATAGCATCTGTGGTCTCCATATTATCAAGATCAAAGCCGAAAGCTGAAGCAATGGAGCCGATACTTCCTGTAGCAGAACCACTCATCTCTGGTGCTAATTTTGCATCAGAGGTATAATAACGGGGGATTCCTAAAATATAGATACACGACAGTATAAAGACTATCGGAAGCACCTTGTAAAACAACTTGCGGTTATCCCATATTTTCTTAAAGACGAGACGGAGGTCGATGACTTCCGGGCTATTTATCTTCTTCTCTTCCATATTGTCTTTATTTCTTGATGATATTTGCAAAGGTTGCGATCACAGTGGCGAAGGATGCTACGGAAGTGCCGATAGCAAGCCATTCGGCTAAGGCACCACTACGTTTGGGCTTGGTGGGCACGACTATCTCACAACCAGGACGTACCTTGGTCTTATAGCCGACACGTGCTACCTTTCCATTCATATATATAATAAAGGTATGGCTCTTCTTGGCACGGTTGCCCCATCCGCCGGCTTCGTTGATATAGTACTTGACATCCTTGTTTTTGTCAAAGGCAACGGTGTTGGGGAACATCACGTCACCAGAGATCTTGACGGTTCCATTGTACTCGGGTACGATGATGCGGTCGCCTTCGCGGAGTACCAAGTCATCGTCGCTTCCTGGTTTTTCCATAGCCTTGTCAAGCTCAATACCTACATAGTAAGTGTCGCCAAAATCTAATTTTTTAATGTTGAGTGAGTCTTTTTCGCCGCTTTGTGCTTGTGCCATTTTCAAGACGGTCTGCATGCGAAGACGCTCATCAGGGGTGATACGGCGCTCCAGTCGGGCTCCCTTGATATAGGCGAGGTCGGTGACACCGCCTGCTTTCTTGATGGCGTCGCTGAGTCGTTCGTTCTTTTGAGAGAGGGTATAGGTGCCGGCAAACATGACCTGCCCCTCTACCTTGATGTTCTGCTGGGTGTAGTAGCCAGGACTCTTGCGGACATAAACCTCGTCGAAAGGCATCAGCGTGAATCCTGATGTGCCGTCGATGATGAACCCGTCTTTCAAGGAGAAACTATAGGTGCGGGCAATCACACTGTCGGTCCTAACAGCGGCAGGATTGCTGATGCGGCGGGCCACGTCGACTTTTACGGTTGAGGCTGTTTCTTTCAGACCTCCGGCCTGAAGAACGAAGTCTTCCAAGGTCTCATTGTCTGCATATTTGTAAACACCAGGGTAGTTTACCTCGCCGTGGATGGTGATGGTACGTTCTACCTGCATCTCAGCTTTCGTGGGGATGAACAGTACGTCGTTCTCCTTCAACGGAATGTCGGCGACAGTACCGTTGAGAATGCCTTCTACGTCAACGGGGATGACCTCGAGGGTGCGGTCGGGCTTCATGCGGTGCATGACGGCATGAACGGTGAAGGCGTCTTCCTTCACACCCTCAGCACGCTGTAGTAATGTGCCGACGCTATTGATGTTCTGGTCGAGCTGATACATACCAGGACGGAAGACGGCTCCTTTGACCTCTACGGTATTGGTATAGCGGGGGAGGATAGAGTCGACGCTGACGGAGTCGCCGTCGGCAATGCGGAAGTTGCTCATGTCAAACTCCTCCACGTTGTAGACGGAATATTCGCGTCCCGTCTTACGGAACACGCGAACGGCCTTGGTGTAGGCATCGCCAGTGAAACTTCCTGAGTATTTAAGCAACGAGGCGATACTCTCGTTTTTCTTCATCTCATAGTACATCGGCCGCTTAATCTTACCAGTGATATTAACCAGGCAGTCGTAGGGACCTACAATGATGACGTCATTATCAGCCAGACGAACGTTGCCTGTCAACTTGCCATTGAGCATATAGTCGTAGATGTCGACGGTAGTCACTAACTTGTTATTGCGGAATACCTTGATATTACGCAGCGTTCCTAAGTCGTTGGTTCCTCCGGCCATATACAAGGCGTGGAAGACGGAGGCGAATGCGGAGAGGGTATAAGTGCCAGGCGCTTTCACCTCACCCATCACGTTGATCATGATGGTTTTCGTCTGACCAACGGTCAGCTTGATCTTCGAACTGCTGTAGCGGGCGCCAAGCGTAGAGCGCAGACGAGCGTTGGCCTGGGCAACGGTCAGTCCACTGAGTTGAACAGGCCCATAGCCCTCGATCGTCACCTCGCCATCAGGTGAAACAGTCTCCGTGAAGGTCTGCTGTGATGCTCCGTAGATGTCGATGATGACAGCGTCGCCAGGACCTAAACGGTAGTTCTGGGGGGTGGCGATGTTCATATTGGGCTCGAACGTCAGGTCCTTTTTGTTGAAGATGTCTCGTCCGAAGACCTTTTTCTTGCTTTTATTGCGCTCCTCCATCAGTTGTTTGACGGGTTCTGCGGTGTCTGTGGAAAGAATGCTTCCTAACTCCTGCTGCATCATGAGGTAGTCGTCGTCATTTTCGTCATAAGTGTGACGAAAACCGGACACATTCTCGATCTTTGAGGACGCATCAGAATAGATTACGCTATTTTTCTTCTCTTCGCCATTGTTCTCCCGCATTCGTTTGCTGGCATCGTCGACAGCCTTGTCTGCAGCCATCCCTAAACCGCTCTTCTGAATCTGACGGTTATATTTCTCTCTGATTCTGCGAATTTGCTGAATGTTAACACCATTCTGCATGAGTTTGGTTACAATCTGACTCTGCGAGGTGCCCGCTTCGCGCTCTTTCATGACGAAACGCATGACTTGCTCGTCTGTCATTGACTGAGCTTGGATAGCCGTATAACTGAATGCCGCAAAGCATACGAACAGAAGAAATCTTCTCATATCTTAACTTTGAAATTCTTTTTAATTATGGTATGAATACAATATTATAACTGCAAAACTGCAAAATTGTTGCAAAGATACTGAAAAATCTTTTATAAGACAGTGGTTTTTTCAATATTTTGGCAGAAAATGAAATAAAAGTTTGGATATTTGACAAAAAGGTCCTACCTTTGCATGTTGGAAGATAATATTCGTATCATGATATCTGGGGTTGACTGGATTTGACAGCGGGTAGAAATGGTACGTAAGCATGCGGAGTGACGGCTGTATACTCCATAATCCATTCGGTCGAAAATTTAATTGGCAACAATCAGTATGCTCTCGCTGCTTAATCGAAGCACAGTAGATTGAAAGCTTAATTCCTCTGCCAGGCGGAGGAACGAGACGTCGCTCAAGGGATGTTGTTCCGAATCTTCTTGGTTCAGCGGCGCAGGAAAATCGGGAATAGTCTGTTGGAAGTCCCGGCCAGCGGATGAAATAAAGGGACTAAGGTGATGGATGGGTGGTCCAGGTCTTGCCATCGCACGAAAATGAAGTCTGGAATAAGCATGTAGAAAGCGTATGGTTTCCCTGTTTGGACGAGGGTTCGACTCCCTCCAGCTCCACAGTAAAGAAATGAAGAGAAATGACAGAAGAAAAGAAAACTTATGTGGAGAGCACTAGCGAGGCTCCTTACGTACAGCAAGAAGACGTGGAGTCTTCGTTCTTTAATTTTCAGAACATCTATGCCATGCTGATTCTGAATTGGCAGTGGTTCATCTTGTCTTTGATTATCTGCGTGTCACTTGCGATGATCTACCTCCGCTATTCGACACCAGTCTATCAGACAAGTGCCAAGATGCTGATCAAGGACGATAACAGCAAGTACTCCCGTAGAAATTCGATGCTGAGTAATATGACAGAAATGGGTTTTATGACCAATTCTGCCGGTATCGAGAATGAGGTGGAGGTACTACAGTCAAAGATTCTGGCTCGTGAGGCTGTGATGGATCTGAAACTCTATACGGAATATCGTATTGAGGGGCGCGTGAGAAAGCAACTCCTGTACAAGACACAACCCGTCAATGTAGAGATTGATACGGAGATTCTCGACCAACTGGACCGTGAGATGCTGGATTCTCTTCGCTCCTTGAAACTGGAGATTAACAAGACGGACAAGGGATATGAAGTAGAAGGCTGTGTACTGTATAATGGTGCTCCGAGAAGACCTTTTGCTCATCACTATCAGACGCTTCCTGCTACGGTTAAGACAGAAATCGGTATGGTCCGTTTGGAGAACAACCCCAGTTATAACAGTCGTAAGAATGATGAATATACGCTTCATGTCAATATCGTGCCGCCCATGGTTCGCGCCAGTTCGTATGTGGCAAACCTAAGTGTAGCACCAACGTCGAAGATGACTTCTATCGCATTGCTGACGCTGAACGATGAGATTCCTCGTCGAGGACTGGAGTACCTCAAACAGCTGGCTATCTGCTATAACCGTCAGGCCAATGCAGACAAGAACGAGATTGCCCTGAAGACAGAGCAGTTTATCAATTCTCGTCTTGAGAAGATTGACGCTGAGTTGGGAACAACGGAGGGGGCATTGGAGCAGTATAAGCGTAGTAACAATTTGATTGATGTACGTGCCAACTCCACACTGGCTCTTCAGCAGACGAGCCAGTATGACCAGAAGATGGCTGAGGTGACCTCACAGATCGAACTGTTGGATTATCTGCGTGAGTTTGTACATAATAAGACTGTTCAGGAACGTAACAGACTGTTGAAGGCTGTTAGTGAGAAGGCTCCTCAGGCTCAGACACTTACAATGTCTCTTGACGAACTGCGTTCACCAATCCGTACTGCCTTGATGCAGGCACGTCAAGCTGCTGACATTGAACGCAAGGGTATTCGTGTAGAACAGTCGAAGTATCAGGGACAGGTATCGAGTACTCCTGAGCAAGAGCGTGTGCTGACCCAGATCGGTCGTCAGCAAGAGGTGAAATCTGGTCTGTATCTGTTGTTGCTGCAGAAACGTGAGGAGAATAGCATCTCGTTGGCTGCTACGGCAGATAACGGAAAACTGATTGACGAACCTGCCTTCAATGGTAAGGTGAGCCCCAAGAATGCTATCATCCTATTGGTAGCCCTGATTCTCGGACTGGGTCTGCCAATGGTGGTACTTTTCCTGATTCAGTTGCTGAGCTTCCGTATTGAGGGTCATGAAGATCTGGCACGTCTTACGAACTTGCCTATTGTTGCCGATGTGGCTGTGGCAAGCGACAATGTGAAGAGTGCTGCCGGTATTGTGGTGAAAGCCAATACGAACAACCAGATTGATGAGATATTCCGCTCGCTCCGTACCAATATTCAGTTTATGATGAAGGAGGGTGACCAGGTTGTTCTGTTTACGTCAAGTATCTCTGGAGAGGGTAAGACCTTCCTGGCTGCGAATATCGCGGTATCGTTTGCTCTGTTGGGTAAGAAGGTCGTCCTCTGCGGTCTGGATATCCGTAAACCTGCTTTGGGTAAGCTCTTTGGCGTGAAAGACCGTAAACTGGGTATTACCAGCCTGTTGACAAGAGTACAGGTGACCGCTGATGATGTGATGGGTCAGATATGTCCTTCTGGTGAGAACGAGAACCTTGACCTGCTGTTGGCTGGTCCTACGCCTCCTAATCCAACGGAGCTCTTGGCTCGTGACAATATGTCACAAATTATCGAGATATTAAAGAGCAAGTACGACTATATTATTTTGGATACTGCTCCTGTCGGTCTGGTAACAGATACACTGGAGTTGTCGAAACTGACGAATATTACCTGTTGTGTCGTTCGTGCAGACTATACACCAAAGACCAATATCGCCTTGCTGAACCAGTTGACAAAAGACGGCAAACTGTACAATGTATGCACAGTGCTGAACGGTGTGGACATGTCGAAGAAGAAGTATGGCTACTATTATGGCTATGGACGCTACGGCAAGTACGGTAAGTATGGTAGCTACGGTCGCTATGGCAATTATGGTAGCTACGGCAATTACGGCAACTATGGTAATTATGCCGATTCACACTACGGAAAGAAGGAAGATAACTCAATTAAGAAGTAAATGACCATTGCAGTAGATTTCGACGGTACCATCGTAGAAAACAGATATCCAAAGATCGGTGACGAGATTCCTTTTGCCTTGTCGCGAGGGACAGTTGCTGGAAGACGCATTGGCGTGGTGTGACCAAAGGGGCATCCGGTTCTATGCTGTTAATCGTGACTATCCTGAGGAGACAACGGAAAACAATCCGTCGTTCTCGCGAAAGATCAAGGCGGATCTGTTTATTGATGACCGCAATCTGGGTGGTCTGCCTGACTGGGGGACTATCTATCGGATGGTTAAGCACCATAGGAAATGGGAAGACATGATGGATGAGACAACCTACGTGTCTTCTGGCCACAGGCGTCATAAGAAAAAGCACTGGTGGCAGTTTTGATGATAAAATATAAGTAAAGTCATATGAAAAAGATTTTTTATTTTGCAGCATTATTGACAATCACAGTACTCTTCTACAGCTGTGGCAGTACGAAGAATGTCGCTTATTTCCAGAATAGCGACTCAGTGAACTATGCCAACTCTGTATATCTGTATGATGCCCATATCATGCCCAAAGACCAGCTGACGATTACCGTGAGTACGGTCAACAAGGAGGCTGCGGTTCCTTTCAACCTAACAGTGCCGACACCTTATACTCAAGGACAACGCTCTACCTATTCACAGGAGATGCTGCAGAGTTATCTTGTTGATAATGAGGGTAATATTAATTTCCCGATAATCGGTCGCGTGAAGGTGATGGGACTGACGAAGTCGGAGGCTGAGCGTATGCTGGAGGATAAGATCCGTCCTTATATGGCGGCCACAGAGAATCCTATTGTGACTGTTCGCATGTCGAGCTATTCTATCTCAGTATTGGGTGAGGTGGCCCGTCCTGGTAGTTTTCAGGTGAGCAGAGAGAAAATCACGATTCTTGAGGCTTTGGCTCAAGCAGGTGACCTCACCATATATGGTGTGCGCGATAAAGTGAAGCTGATTCGTGAGGATGCTACTGGAAAGAAGGAGATTCATGTGTTGAACCTAAACGATGCGAATATCGTCAGCTCACCATATTACTATCTGCAACAGAATGATGTGGTATATGTGGAGCCTAACAAGGTGAAGGCGCAGAACTCCAGTGTGGGTAGTATGACTACGCTCTGGTTCTCTGCTACGAGTATCCTGATCTCCCTTGCCTCATTGTTGTATAATATTCTCAAATAAACTGTCAACATCCTTGCTGACGTAAACTTGTGTACTATGAGCGAGAGACACCATCACCACCATCATCACGAGGATGATGCTTCGAGATTTAAGCGTCGGAGTATTAATTCTATAGCACGAAAGAAGAAGATAGCGCGTTTTCTGAAGCTTTTCCTCACCATCGTTGCGGCGGTGTTGGTGCTAGTCGCATTCGTCTTGTATTTTGTTCTGTAAGCTACGGTCATCGTCATGGAGTATCAGTATCATATCTTCTCGCCCTACCGGGTATGTCCTATAGGAGCACATGTTGATCATCAGCATGGACTGGTAACAGGTTTTGCTATCGATAAAGGTGTAGACTTGTGGTTTAATGTGCGTGAAGACGGTCTCGTCAAGCTCTCCTCCAAGACTTTCGAAGGTAATGTGGAGTTTGATATCACTAAGCCATCACAGGTGCGTGAGCACCACTGGGGCGATTATGCCCGTGGTGCCAAATATGCTTTGCGCAAGCGTTTTGAACTGACGAGGGGTGTGGAGGGTGTATTACAAGGCTCTCTCCCTGTAGGCGGTTTATCTTCGTCTGCTGCTGTCTTGATTGCCTATGTGATGGCGTTTGCCAAGGCCAACGGTATCAAACTGCAGCCCTTTGAAGTAGTACAGATAGCTTCTGAGGCAGAGCGTGAATATATCGGCCTGAACAATGGTCTGCTGGACCAGAGTTGTATCGCACTGGGTAAAAAAGACGGTCTGCTGTTTCTTGATTGTGACACCAATGACTATCGCATCATCAAACGGCATCCAGAGATGCCAGACTTTGAAATAGGTATCTTTTTCTCAGGATTGACGCGTTCACTGGTAAACAGTGACTATAACTTGCGTGTGTATGAGTGTAAGACGGCTGCATGGAATATGCTGGCTTATACGGATCAACCTCTGAAAACCTTCGACAAGACATTCTTGCGCGATATTCCCAAAGCCACTTTCGAGAAGACACGTATCGCTATGCCAGCTCGATTTGCACGTAGAGCAGAGCATTTCTATTCTGAATACCGTAGGGTGCGTCAGGGCGTGACGGCTTGGGAGACAGGTAACCTGAAGCTGTTTGGTAAACTGTCGTTCGACTCCTGTGAGAGTTCTATCCATAACTACGAGTGTGGTTCGCCTGAGCTCATCGCTATCTACGAGATTATGCGCGAGTTGCCTGGTGTCTATGGAGGTCGCTTCTCTGGAGCAGGCTTCAAGGGAGCATGTATCGCACTTGTGGATCCTGCTTACAAGGAGGAGATTGAAAAAACGTTGACGAAGAAATATCTGGAGCAGTTTCCAGAATATGAGCGTACTTTCCAGGTGTTCTGGGTAAAACCAGACAATGGTGCGCGTTTCGTTTGATCATTTGATTGATTCATATATTTAAATTTAACTCTATGAGAAACCTTTTTGATGGGCGTATTATGCCCTTATTATGCCTATTGGCATGGATGCTAATGGCGTGTGAGCAACCCTTGATGACCACTGATGAGGACTCTGTTGAGGATACTCCTGTAGAGGTGGATGATGAGACTGAACATACCCTTAAGGTGTATGTGGAAAATCTTCAGAGTAGATGTACTCGTCTGAACTATGTGCTTTTTCAGAATGGTAACAAACTGAAGACCTTTACGCAGAAACGGGCTGACAGTGATTTCGGGCACAAGAGTCTTGACCTCGCTCCTGGCACATATCAACTATTGCTGTTGGCTTACGACGGTGATTCTAATCCTACCATATCATCACCTGAGAAAATCACTTTCGGCAACAAATCGCCAGGGATGAGCGATGTGCTCTATGCGTACCAAGAGCTGACTGTCGCTGAGGAGGCTTCGACGCTGTATATCCCTCTACGATGGGCCTCTTCCACTTTTCAGCTTCATACCACTGATGATGTGCCGTCGTGGGTGCGTAGTATCCGAATCTATTATACAGGGGGGAGCAGTACACTGAGTGCGTTGACAGGGATGGGTAATGCCAATTCCCGTCAGGAGGTGATTTTCGACATCAATGACTCGCAGATAGGGAGCCCTCTGCTATTGGAAGTCTATTCTTTCCCTCGGTTAGACAAGAATATCAAGATGCAAATAACCGTCAGCAATGATTCGCAGGTGTTGTTAGAGCGACAATATGACGATATCTGCCTGTCTCCTGGCTCCTTACTCCGCTATGAGGGACGATTCTTTGGCGAAACACAAGAGGAAATGCAGAAAATCTATCTTTCTCCTTTTGAATGAGCTGTTATTTGTCGTTTTTGAGCTGTTAACTCATAAATATGGGAAAAAAATGCGGAAAAGTTTTGTGCGAATTGAAATTTTGAGTACCTTTGTAGGCTAACTAAAAATTCAATAATAACTAATATCATTGGAAATGAAGAAACTGCTGCTATTATCCACTCTCCTTATCTCATATTGTCTGATATGGGCACAAGGGCCGAATGGTTCTGGCAAATATTATCAGAATGCCAACGGAAAGAAAGGTGAGGCTTTGAAAACCGCGCTCTATCAGATTATCAATTCTCATCATGTCATTGGCTATGATGGATTGTATGAAGCGTATAAGAAAACAGATACCCGTGCGGATGGTTATGTGCGTGACTGGTATTCTAAAACAACCAAATATAGGCATGTAACGGATAAAGCGGGAAACTATAGTAAAGAAGGAGACTGTTATAATCGTGAACATTCTGTACCTCAAAGTTGGTTTAGTGGTAGCACGATTGCATGTGATATCGTACATGTCTTACCCACAGATGGGTATGTGAATAATCGTCGTTCAAATTATCCATTTGGCGAAGTGAATAATGTGACGTATTCATCCAATCAGGGTTATTGCAAACTTGGTTCTTGTAAGACGGTAGGATATAATGGTACTGTGTTTGAGCCAGGAGATGATATCAAGGGTGATCTTGCGCGTGCCTATTTCTATATGGCGACTTGCTACGAGAATGTCGCAAAGGATTGGGGACATGATGTCTTTACAGGAACAAAGTACCAGCCTTTCTCAACGTGGACATTTAATATGTTGCTACGGTGGGCACAGGAAGATCCTATCGATGATATAGAGATAGCTAGAAACAATGCTGTCTATGAGACACAACAGAATCGTAACCCATTCGTAGACTATCCTGGGTTGGAAAACTATATTTGGGGAGACAAGAAAAACATTGCTTTCAGCTATGACAACTATGAAGGTGGCGGCGGCACGGTTATTACACCTGTGGCCATGCCGGTATTCTCTCCTGATGAGGGTACTTATTATGATCAGGTAGAAGTGTCGATTACCTGTGCTACCGACGGTGCCATCATCTATTATACCACTACGGGAGCAGAGCCTACGACCACCGATCAGTTGTATGAAGGACCGTTTGTCTTGACTGAATCTGCTACGGTGAAGGCAGTGGCCTTCAAGGGCGAAGACAAGAGTAGTGTCGCTATTGCTGATTACACGATCAAAGAGCAGGGTGGTGGAGAAACACCTACGGATGGAGAGGCAGAGTTGAACAACACCTTCTTTGGATATACTGGAAGTGGTACTATTAATAAATCTGATGCTGATGACTTAGTAGGAAAAAAGGATGGCATCACTTTAACTTATGCTTTAGGTACAGGTGGGCAGCGCTATGCTACTGCTTCGGAAATACGTCTGTATTCTGGCAATACTTTGACTTTCAGTGTAGAGCAAGGAACGTTGACTGAAATAGTATTTACCATTGGAACAAAGACTAGTCCATTAAGTGCGAATACTGGTTCGTTTAATGATTTCAAGTGGACAGGAAATGCTGCCAAGATTGTGATAACCAGTAGTAGTAATACAGCTATCACGGGCATCAAATATAAGGTGTCGGCCCCCACAGCCATCGAAAGTGTCGAGGATCATCGTTCGCTTTCTGGTCAGCGCGTCATCTATAATCTTCGCGGTCAGCGTGTTACCCATCCTACGCGTGGTTTGTATATCGTAGATGGAAAGAAGATATTTATTGAATAACTTAAAAATAAGACAAAGGAAAAAAGAATCATGAAAAAACTATTGCTAAGTTTGTTGTTGGCGACTACAACCATCGGGATGATGGCTGTGCCAGCAAAAAGAGGTGTGTGGAAAACTATTCAATTGAGTGACGGAACGGAAGCGAGAGTAACCCTCGTGGGCGACGAATTCGGACATTATTGGAAGGCAGAAGACGGACAGACGTATAAACAAGTCCCAGGTACTGAAATCTATGCAGCAGTTAATGAACAAACGGTTACTGAAAAAGCAAGAGTCCGTCGCGCTAAGGTAAATGCGAAACGTTTGGTAAAACGTGAATTCGGTAAACCTACCCATTATGAAGGTTCGAAGAAAGCCTTGATCATATTAGTTAACTTTTCTGACGTGAAATTCAAAACAGCGAACAATAATGCTCTTTTCCAGCGGATAGCTAATGAGGTGAATTTCTCTGAGGGCAATTTTAGAGGATCTATGGCAGACTACTTTAAGGCGCAAAGTCGTGGTAAGTTCCTACTGTCCTTCGATGTCGTCGGTCCTGTGACAGTATCTAAGAAAGCTTCGTATTATGGAGAAAATTCTGATGATGAAAATGAGGAGGATCTTCATCCCGGAGAGATGATCTGCGAAGCGGTACAGCTGGCAAAGAGTCAAGTAAGTAATTGGAAACAATATGACTGGGATAATGACGGTTATGTTGATCAGGTATATATTGTTTATGCAGGTAAAGGAGAAGCTGATGGCGGAGATGAAAATACCATTTGGCCACATGCTTTCGACTTGTATACAGCCCATTATTATGGTGACGGAGACGGTCCAGTGCAAGTGGCAACCAATTTATATGTGAACTCTTATGCATGTGGTGGAGAGTTGAACGGACAAACGGGTAGCATTGCTGGAATTGGAACGATGTGTCATGAGTTCAGTCACTGTTTGGGCTATCCGGATTTCTATGATACGGGCTATTCTGGTGGTCAGGGTATGTGTGATTGGGATCTGATGGATAGTGGCTCCTATAATGGTGACGGATATCAGCCGGCTGGATATACCAGTTATGAGCGTTGGTTTGCGGGGTGGGAAACTCCAATTACCCTTGAAGCCGAGGATGTATCCGTTACAAATATGAAATCACTCCAAAGTGGTGGTGAGAGCTATATTATCTATAATAAGAAGAACCGTGAGGAATATTTCTTGTTGGAGAATCGTCAATCTGACGGATGGGATGAGTCCTTGTATGGCGCCGGCTTGTTGATTCTGCATGTGGATCATGACGAATCAGCTTGGACAAACAATACACCTAATAGTGAAGCTAATCATCAGCGTATGACTTGGATTCCTGCTGATAAGAAATACCACTATGAGACATATCAAGGTTCGAAATATTATTATACAAATCAAACCGATGTGTTCCCCTATGGCAATGTGAAGACTTTCAATAAAGATTTTGGAACCCTTGCTAAATTTTACAATAAGAATACCGATGGTACCTATTATTTAGATTCTTCAGTAGAAGATATTACACAGAATGCAGATGGTACTATCTCATTCAACTTTGTGGCCAACTATACTGGTGGTTCTGGTGGCGGCTCTGTCGCTCCCACAGGCGACTATCTGTTCTATGAATCGTTCAGTCAGTGTAATGGTACTGGTGGTAATGATGGCTTATGGAGTGGATTAGTGGCCAATAGTGACTTCGTTCCTGATAATGATGGTTGGGCTGCTTGTTCTGATATCAAGGGTGCAAAAGCCTTTGGTGCGGATGAATGTGCTAAATTCGGTACGGGAAAGATCGATGGCTGGGCGACAACACCTGCGTTTACTGTCAACGGAACAGGTAATCTTACATTCCAGGCAGGGGCTTGGAATGCAACTGCAGATCAAACAACATTGAACTTGTCAGTATCAAATGGTAGTATTTCTCCTTCATCCGTGACGATGACAAAGGGGGCATTTACGGATTTTACAGCAACGATTACAGCTACAGGAAATGTACAAGTAACCTTTAAATCGTCAAAAGGTCGTTTCTTCCTTGACGAAGTGCTCGTTGTTGACCCGAATGCGACAGGAATTCAAGAGATAAAGGTGGCTAAGCCTACAACAGAAGGAAAGATATATACTCTTGACGGTCGGTATGTTGGAACAGACTTCAGCCAGTTGAGGCGCGGCGTTTATATTGTCAATGGTAAGAAGGTGATGAAGTAATATCCTTGCGAAATCAATCATTTTATTTATGCAGATATTTGCCAAGCAACGCGAGTATCTGCATATTTTTTTCTCTATTTTTCTTTCTCACACATTTTTTTCGTACCTTTGCCGACGAATATATTCAAGACAAATGGGCGACATGATGACAAAGTCAGCACGATGGAGAATGCCTGCGGAGTGGGAACCACAAAGCGGGGTTCAGTTGATTTGGCCTCATGCTGATACTGACTGGGCCCCAATCCTTCGTGAGATTCAGTCGACTTATATCGAAATGGGAAAGGCGATAGCTGAACGGGAACGCCTGTTGCTCATTACCCCTAAAGATGGAGAGAACTGTCATTTTGCTAATTCGCAATATCTGACTCTAGACTCCAATGACACATGGGCTCGTGACAATGGTTTTATCACACTTGTAGATGATGAAGGACACTATCGCCTTCTAGATTTCTGCTTCAATGGATGGGGCGAGAAGTTCAGCGCAGACAAGGACAATGCACTTAATCGACAAATTTTTGATGCGGGTTTTGTTGTAGGAGCTTATACTGACGAAAACGAATTTGTGCTCGAAGGCGGCTCTATAGAGAGTGATGGAAAGGGGACAATTTTCACTACAGCAGGATGTCTGATGGCTCCTCATAGAAACCAACCCTTTTCTCAACAAGAAATTGAAGAATACTTAAAGAAACATCTTGCTGCCGACCGTGTCGTATGGATTCATCATGGTCATCTGACGGGTGACGATACGGATGGACATATCGATACGTTGGTTCGGGTAGCCCCTGATGACACATTAATCTATGTGGGTTGTGACAATCCTGAAGACGAACAGTATGAAGACTTATTGCTGATGGAGCAAGAACTACAGTCTTTGCGTACACAAGATGGGAAACCATACCGACTGCTTCGCTTATCGATGCCTCGGGCCATCTTCGATGAAGGGCAGCGCCTACCCGCTACCTATGCTAACTTTCTGATTATCAATGGTGCGGTGCTATATCCAACGTATTGTCAACCAGAGCTCGACGCTGAGGCAGAACGAATCATCCAACAGGCTTTCCCGGACAGGGAAATGGTGGGCGTCGATTGTTGTAGTATTATCAAACAGCATGGTTCACTACATTGTTGTACCATGCAGTTTCCTAAAGGTGTTTTAAAAGAAATTGATGATAAACCATGGTAGACTCATGAAAGAGATAAAGATAGGATTTTTACAACTTCACAATACGGCAGACGTGAATGACAATATTCATAGACTGCAAGAAGGTATCAGAGATTTGGCGCATAGGGGAGCACAACTCATTGTGCTCCAAGAGTTGCATAACTCGCTCTATTTCTGTCAGGTAGAAAGTGTGGACAATTTCAATCTCGCTGAGCCCATTCCTGGACCATCTACAGCGTTGTATGGCGCCTTGGCCAAAGAATTGGGTGTAGTGATCGTCACTTCGCTCTTTGAGCGTAGGGCTCCAGGACTCTATCATAATACCGCTGTCGTGGTAGAGAGTGACGGTACTATTGCAGGCAAGTACCGTAAGATGCATATTCCCGATGATCCAGCCTATTATGAGAAATTTTATTTCACGCCAGGTGACTTGGGCTTCCGCCCCATCCAAACCTCAATAGGAAAACTGGGAGTGCTGGTATGTTGGGATCAATGGTACCCAGAAGCTGCCCGTCTGATGGCTCTTCGTGGAGCAGAACTGCTGATTTATCCCACGGCTATCGGCTATGAATCGAGTGATAGTACTGAGGAACAGCAACGTCAACGTAGAGCATGGCAAACAGTGATACGTGGACACGCTGTCGCAAACGGGCTACCTGTCATCGCAGTGAATAGGGTTGGTCATGAAGAGGACCCGAGTGGACAGACGAACGGTATTCAGTTTTGGGGAACCTCTTTCGTGGCAGGTCCACAGGGCGAGATTGTGTATGAGGCATGCGATGATGACGAGGAGAGTATCATTGTCGAGATGGATATGGATCATTCAGAGCAGGTGCGTCGTTGGTGGCCTTTCCTGCGCGATCGTAGGATTGAAGAGTATGAAGGTATCACACGCCGTTTTCTGGATGAAGAGTAAGTAATAACGAACAACACGAAACCAATATGTCAAGTAATTTAAGATTCAGGGTCGTAGAAGAGGCATTTAAGAAGAAGGCTGTAGAGGTGTCAGTACCATCAGAGCGGCCCTCAGCGTATTTTGGCAAGTATGTATTCAACCGTCCTAAGATGTATAAATACCTCCCTAAGGATGTGTATGATAAGCTGATAGACGTGATAGACAATGGTGCCCGTCTTGACCGTTCTATTGCCGATGCAGTAGCTGCTGGTATGAAACAGTGGGCTTTGGAGATGGGTGTTACCCATTATACCCATTGGTTTCAACCCCTCACCGAAGGAACAGCTGAGAAGCATGATGCTTTTGTGGAGCACGATGGTAATGGAGGAATGATTGAGAAATTCTCTGGGAAGTTGCTTGTGCAGCAAGAACCTGATGCATCATCTTTCCCCAACGGAGGTATTCGTAATACGTTTGAAGCACGAGGCTACTCCGCATGGGATCCAACTTCTCCCGTGTTTATCATTGATGATACACTATGTATTCCCACAATTTTCATCAGCTATACTGGTGAGGCACTTGATTATAAGGCGCCATTGCTCCGTTCGCTTCATGCAGTAGGAAAGGCTGCTAAGGAGGTATGCCAGTACTTTTACGATGATGTGACTAAGGTACAGGTTAACCTGGGCTGGGAGCAGGAATATTTCCTTGTAGACGAAGGACTCTATTTTGCACGTCCAGATTTGTTGATGACTGGTCGTACATTGATGGGACATGAGAGTGCCAAGAATCAACAAATGGACGATCACTACTTTGGTACGATTCCCGATCGTGTTCAGGCGTTTATGAAGGATTTGGAAATCCAAGCGCTCGAACTTGCTATTCCCTGTAAGACGCGACATAATGAGGTGGCTCCCAACCAGTTTGAGTTGGCTCCTATTTTCGAGGAGTGCAACCTGGCTGTCGACCACAATATGTTGTTGATGTCGTTGATGAAGAAGGTGGCTCGTAAGCATGGTTTTAGGGTATTACTCCATGAGAAACCTTTCGATGGTATCAATGGGTCTGGAAAACACAATAACTGGAGTCTGTCGGCAGAGCGCTCACAAAATAAGGATAGTGTATTGCTTCATGCTCCTGGAAAAACAGATGCTTCTCATCCCGAGTTAACTGCGAATGAGACCCTGCGTTTCGTTACCTTTATCGTAGAAACTCTCATGGCCGTATATAGGCATAATGGTTTGCTGAAGGCGTCTATCATGAGTGCAACAAATGCCCATCGTCTGGGTGGCAATGAGGCACCGCCAGCTATCATCTCCAGTTTTCTTGGGAAACAGTTGACCGAACTCCTGGACCGTATTGAACAGAGTGACCAGAGTGAGCTGTTCGCCTTGAAGGGTAAACAGGGTATGGAGATTGACATTCCCCAGATTCCTGACTTGATTATTGATAATACAGACCGTAACCGTACGTCGCCATTTGCCTTTACAGGTAATCGCTTCGAATTTCGTGCTCCTGGTTCGAGCGTGAATTGTGCATCGGCCATGATCGCTCTGAATGCTGCAATGGCGGAAGCACTTAATTCGTTCAAAGAACGTGTTGATGATAAGATCAAGGAATTTGCTACGCGTCCCGAATACTCCGAAGGCAAAGGACATACAGCTAAGTTCCATGCAATCGTAGAGGTACTTAGGGAAGATATCAAAACCTGTAAGCCAATCCGATTTGACGGTAATGGCTACTCGGAAGAGTGGGTGGCTGAGGCTACCCGTCGAGGACTGGATGTGGAGAAGTCCTGCCCTGTGATTTTTGAACGTTATCTTGATGAGAGTAGCGTGAAGATGTTTGAGTCGACTAAGGTCATGAACCGTAAGGAGTTAGAAGCTCGTAATGAGGTGAAATGGGAGACTTACGTGAAGATAGTGCAGATAGAAGCACGCGTGATGGGTGACCTGTCGATGAATCATATCATACCGGTCTCCACCCATTATCAGAGTAAACTGATCAAGAACGTTCAGGGAATGAAAGAAGTATTTGCACGGGAACGGGCAGAGCGGCTTAGTACACGTAACCTGAAACTGATTGAGGAGATTGCTGAGCGTACCGAGAGGATAGAGCGACTGGTTGATGAACTGACCAATGCACGCCGTGTTGCCAATCGTATTGTAAATATTCAGCAACGTGCTATTGCCTATCATGATACCGTATGTCCGAAGATGGATGCTATCCGGGATGAGATTGATCATTTGGAACTGATTGTTGAGGATGGCTTGTGGACGTTGCCTAAATATCGCGAATTGTTGTTTATCCGATAACTGACAATGAAGAAAACAAGAGATGTCAATGAGGTGTTGTTGCGTAATGTGGCATCCCTCTCAAAGTTAACAGACAAAGAACTGAGTATGATGCCTGCCACAGAGGCACCATTACCCTCTGTTGTTGAGGTGAAACGTATCGTTACGCTCATCAAAGGAATCATCTTTGCTGATTATTTTCAGCACAGACAGAGTAATGAGGGTATCCGCTCTTACCATATCGGCGTGAATATGCAAGAACTCTTCGCGCTACTGAAACAGCAGATAGCAAGAGGACTGCAGTTCTGTGAGGAATGTGAGGCGACGGCAACTAAACAGCGGATCTTTGATGAGGCGGAGCGAATTGCACTCAATTTTATTGATGCACTTCCAGAAATTAAACGGAAGTTATATACCGATGTACAGGCGATGTTTGACAATGACCCTGCAGCCACCAATTATGGTGAGGTGATTTTCAGCTATCCTGTCATCAATACAATGACACATTACCGTGTTGCTCATGTATTACATAAGATGCAGGTGCCTGTTATTCCTCGTATTATTACTGAGTTGGCTCATTCCAAAACGGGAATAGATATCCACCCAGGTGCAGAGATTGGTGAGTTTTTTTCTATCGATCACGGTACCGGTGTGGTAATTGGAGAGACCTGTGTCATAGGCTCTCATGTGTCTCTTTATCAAGGTGTTACGTTGGGAGCGAAGAGCTTTAAATATGATGAGAATGGAAACATGTTGAATGTACCACGTCATCCTATTATCGAGGATTATGTAACGGTCTATTCCAATGCTTCTATTTTAGGACGTATCACTATCGGTCATCACTCTACGATAGGTGGAAATATATGGCTTACACACGACGTACCGCCTTACTCACGTATTTTACAGAGCAAGGCGGTAGATGTCAGCTTTCAAGACGGGTTAGGAATCTAATCCGTCTTTTTTCTTGCCGAAGTCGGCGTCAATCTTGAGGAAGTGGGAAACAATGAATGTAAGGCTACATGCTATTATCACGATGATAAAGAACAACTGGTAGCCAACCGCTTCCTGTAATGCTCCGGCAAAGAGTCCCGGAATCATCATGGAGAGTGCCATAAAGGCTGTACACAACGCATAGTGCGAAGTCTTATGTTCACCCTGGCTGTAATAAATAAGGTATAGCATATAAGCGGTGAAGCCAAATCCGTAGCCAAACTGCTCAATGAATATGCAGATATTGATGATGAGCAGATTGGAAGGTAGGGCATACGACAAGTAGACGTAGACGAGGTCGGGGAGAGTGATGGCACATACCATCCACCACAGCCAGTGCTTCAGACCGTCGCGACTGGCAACAATACCACCCAAAATACCTCCCAGAGTGAGTCCGATGATACCAACGGTACCTTGTACCAGTCCATACTCACCGTCAGAAAGTCCTAAACCTCCGTTGCTGCCATTGTCCACAAGGAACAAAGCAGATACTTTGGCTAACAATCCTTCTGGCATACGGTAGAAGAGCATGAAACAGATCGCAATCCATGCCTGTGGCTTCTGGAAAAATGTGATGACGGTCTGCTTAAACTCATCCATAATATCCTGTACCGTTTTCTTCATGCGGTCATTGTCTTCTTGAGGCTTGGGTAATACTGCGCTATGATAAAGCCAAAAAGCGATAAAGAGACCTGCCATCAGATAGAAAACAAGACTCCAAGAATAACGTATGCTCCGCGTTAATACTTGTAAGGCACCGGCTAAACCTACCAACAGACCAGATGAGAAAATCATGGCAATACGGTAGAAGGTGGAGCGTATACCTACAAAATAGGCTTGGTTATGCTGATCAAGTCCCAACATATAGAAGCCATCAGCTGCAATATCGTGGGTGGCGCTGGAGAAAGCCATTAGCCAGAAAAAAGCCAAGGATCCTTGGAGCCAATAGGGGCCAGGTATAGTGAATGCTACACCGGCAAGAGCAGCTGCTACTAAAAGCTGCATAGTGATGACCCACCATCGTTTGGTACGCATCATGTCAACAAAGGGGCTCCAGAGGGGTTTGATGACCCATGGAAGATAGAGCCATGAGGTGTACAGAGTGATATCTGTATTACTCAGCCCCAAGCGCTTGTACATGATGAGTGAGATGGTCATGACTGCCACATAGGGGACTCCCTCGGCGAAGTAAAGTGTGGGCACCCATGCCCATGGAGATTTGAATAGTTTCATATGTTTATTTCTTTATCGATATATTCTTTTGATGTCTGCACCACGGTAGTAATAAAGCAGGATTTGGTCGTAATTGAATCCTTGTTCACCCATAACGGCTGCACCTATCTGGCAGAGTCCGACACCATGTCCCCAACCGCGTCCGTGAAGGATAAATTGGCCGTCTTTCTTTTCCACATCGAATGCAGAACTATAGAGGTGTGTCTCGCTTAGAGCCCGACGGATCTCGAGTTCTTTGCCTATCGTTAGTGTGTTTTTGGTTCCTACGATCTTCAATTTCCAGATACGTCCGCTCTTGCCACGTTCTAATGGGATGAGGTCAGTTATCTCTCCAAAGTCATCTTTTAGTTTACGATTGATGAGTTCAGAGAGCTCCTTCTGTGAGTAGCTAACCGTCCATCTATAGAAATCAGGCGTTTCCTGGTCGTAATCATTAAGCACCTGTGCAAGAATATGCCGATCGTGAGTGTTACAGTAAGGATCTTTGAAGGATACCAGATAAGGCTTAGGTGTGTTTTCCCAGCAATACTGGAATTCTTCAGTGATACCACCGCAACATTTGGAGAAACGAGCGTCGCAGATTTCTCCATCATACATCAATATCTGCCCACGTGTAGCGCGTATGGCATCTTCCACTGCGCGGTTGTTGGCTTTGGTGATACCCTGGTAACGCTGACAATGGTCGTCGGCACAAACATCGAAGATGGTATGATCCTCTCGGTCATACCAACGAATCAGTTCGTCATCTTTCTTAATGAACGAGAAGAAATTATTTCCACCGTCGCTGTATTGCTTACGTTTCTCAATCTGTGCCAGAAGCCATGAGCGGGAGATGACGGCATGAGCTTTCAGAAACTCGATGGAGGAGGTGGCCTTCATCTCGCTTGATATAACGCTGGTCAGGTACTGCTCTACGGGTAATTCGTTGATAGCCGTGATCTTATCCGATTCAACGACAAGTCGCAAACTGCCATTGAATACCTGTGTCTCTTTACGTTCCCAGTGGAAGTTTACACCGATGGTAA
The DNA here is from genome assembly GCA_900321425.1 of uncultured Prevotellaceae bacterium. Classification (GTDB taxonomy): domain Bacteria; phylum Bacteroidota; class Bacteroidia; order Bacteroidales; family Bacteroidaceae; genus Prevotella. Next base: position 83,651 of record ONWA01000018.1, read on the forward strand.
CATCATGTAATGAGAATGAAGCCTCAGGAGACTGTGGCATAAACAGGAGTTCACGATACTGATTGCCTCGCCAGAGGATACCGCCTTCTGAGAATTCTACTGTTTGCTCTCCACGGATGGTTTCTCCCTTAGCTGAATAGTCGGCATTCAGTGAGAATGATATTTTCTGAGCGCTCACAATTCCTACTGTTACATTGGGCTCATTCTTGAGACCGAATTGCATGTCGAAACTGTTGATGCTCTTACCTGCTTTTAGTCGTCCTATCACCTCATCAAATGTACCGTCGTCAATCGTTACCTCCTGCATGATGGATAGTGCCTTTTCTGGAGTTATTCGTTCAAAGTCCTCACGACGGGGCACAATCAGTAGTCCTGCCATATCTAAAGCTCCTGGACTAATGATGTATTGCTCTTCACCTTTTGCTGTATAACAATCGGGGCGGTGCTTGCGACGAAGGAACACGACGGTGTTCAGATGTTCTTCATCCTTCCACGCCACAATGTTCATCATCGGCTCTGGTGCATGCTCAGGCAAGGTATTATACAGTCGACGGAAAAGACGTTCTCCTACTTCTGGTGTACTTGTTCGGATGAGAAGGGCCTTTGTGAAATAGTCATTCACCAGGAAGATACCCTCATCTTCGCCAGTGCAGATAATGGGAGTCAGGGCGCGTGAGAGCAATTGCCAGGCAGTCTGTAAGGGTACAATGCCATTTGTTCCTGCCTGCAGGTGGGCGTGGTCGGGGGCAGAGGCTCCACTCTCAGGACCATTGTAGAACACCATCAACTCAGGATATTCGTTCAGCAGCCTGTACATTTCTCCATACATATTCTTAATTCTCTGCGGCTGATGTTTTTGGGCAGGAATAGTAAAATGTGTAGGAAGAATAGGGAAAGGGTTGACGAGTAATTCATATTTCCCGTCTATCTGTTTCTTCATTTGTACATCAGGACGATTTTCCTCACAGAGGAAGCAAGGACGCTCGGCGAGGGTCTTGGCATCCATTTTTGCTCCCGTTGAAACCAAACGCGCTGGATTGAACTGGGCGATGAGTGAGGTGGTGCCCACAGGTAATTCCTTGGTTTGTACGTTCCTCAACTCACGATAACGCAGACGGGCTGCCTCCCATTTCTCCAATTGTCTATTGAAAAAGCGTTGTAGCGACGACCCCGCCATCGTGTCAGCCTTCCCCTGCAACATCTGTTGGCGCGCCATAATCTCAAGTGTTCGCAGGCGATCTTTATATAAATTGTTGGCATTGACTTTCTCTATGGAGAGTGCAGCATCGCTATTACCTCCCCATCGACGACAGAGATAGAGCTCGCTAAAGATACGACCGATACGGTAATGGCGTGAGAAAGCCAGACCTAATGCATAGTCTTCACCATAGCTGGTGTTGGGGAATTGTATTTGTCGCAGCAGAGGGGTGAAGAAGGCACGGGGAGCTCCAAGCCCGTTGATGCGTAAGGCGTTGTTGGGGCCGTTCTCGTCGGTCCATTCCTTATGGTCAATCAATCCTGGAGGAAGCGTGTTAAGCTCAAAGTCGCACATACGATAGGAACCAATCACCATAGCTGCATTGTCCTTGTAGAATTTATCGACAATAGTCTGAAGAGTATTGGGGGAACTATAGAGATCATCACTGTCCAATTGGACGGCAAAGCGTCCACATTGGTCGTTGTTGATGGCTGTATTCCAACATCCTCCAATACCTAAGTCTGTACGCTCTGGAATGATATGTAACAGCCGCTTGTCGTTAATGCCTTTGAGTAACTCAGTGGTCTTATCTGTAGAATGGTTGTCTACGACAATAACATTAAAGGCAAACTTGGTTTTTTGGTCCAAAGCACTGTGTACAGCATCAAGAATGGTCTTTTCGCGATTGTATACGGGTATAATAACCGATGCTTCAATCTCGAAATCTTGTTCGTTGAAGTCTGGGTGTCGGTAATAGTTGGGGTCGATACGCGCTCCGATTTTCTGCAGATGGACGGTGGCTGCATGCTCCATTTCTATCTGCACTTCACGATTGGCTGGGTTGACATAGTCGAACTGCTTAACACCACTGGCACGTCGGTCTGTCTCTACTTCGGTATATAACGTCTCGTTAAGATGGAAAAGTAATCCCTTTCTACTCAAGAACAGTCTTAAAGCATACAATCCAGCATAGGCATATTCCTGCCCACTGGTTTGCTCGGCAAAGGCTTGTAGCAAACTCGTCTTAATCAATATGAGCGAACCAAAGTCGAAATCATCGCGGATACTTCCCAACTGGTAGTCGATGGAAGGATGTCCGGCACGGTCGGCATATACCATAGCAGCATCCGAATCTTCTGCAGCTCTAATCCAACGTTCTAAGGCTCCTTCACCGATGACAATCTGTGTTGCTTTTGTACCCAACAATATATACTCGGTGTGAGCATGCTTTGCAATGCTTATAATGGTTTTTGTGCTTGTTAGGTTGCTTACTGTAATATTCTGTACTCCAGTATATTTGCTGCTGTCGATTGAAAAGTTACTTGATGCCAGCAGATAGATGTCTTGGATGGTTTTGCTTTGCTGCAATTGGGCGAGTAACGGCTCGATGGTATCGAGATTGTCGCAGGGCAGGAAGCAGTCTATTCTTTCTCTCATTTCAGTAGGTTTGAATTTTTATGTGCAAAGATAGTAAAAATAAGACGGAACACCAAAGGTTTTATCGAAGTTGTGTGTTTTTCATGAAAAAAAGTTGTACCTTTGCACCCAAAATGACTCTAAGATGGTTGAAGTTGTTGAAAAAAGACCACTCCTCGGTATGACGCTCAGTGAATTGAAAGACGCCGTAGCCGAATTGGGTATGCCTTTATTTACGGGTGCCCAGATAGCGAAGTGGCTCTATCAGCAACATGTACGAACGATTGGCGAGATGACGAATATCTCGAAGTCTAACCGTCAGAAGTTGGAGGAATATTTCACGATAGGGGCATTGTCACCTCTCGATAGTCAGGTTTCACTGGATGGTACCATCAAATACCTCTTTCCTACGAAAGGTGGTAAAATGGTGGAAACGGTCTATATTCCTGAGAAGTCTCGGTTTGATGAGCAAAGTTCTGGCTCTCATGACAGGGCGACTCTTTGTGTCAGCTGTCAGGTGGGCTGTAAGATGAATTGCCTGTTCTGTCAGACGGGTAAACAGGGATGGGAGGGTAACCTTACCGTAGCCGATATTCTGAATCAGGTATATTCCTTGCCTGAACGTGACAGACTGACGAATATTGTATTTATGGGACAGGGCGAGCCGATGGATAATCTTGATGCGGTATTACGTGCGACAGAGATTCTGACGGCTGATTATGGCTATGGTTGGAGCCCTCGTCGTATTACGGTCAGCAGCGTAGGCGTCAAAGGAAAACTGAAACGTTTCCTCGATGAAAGTGAATGTCATGTGGCTATCTCCATGCACTCGCCTATACACGAACAGCGTCTGCAACTGATGCCTGCTGAACGGCAGATGACCATAAAAGAGGTGGTGAGTCTGTTAAAACAATACGACTTCACTCATCAGCGCAGGTGCTCGTTTGAGTATATCTGTTTTGCAGGACTCAACGATACCATGATGCATGCTCGCGAGATCGTCAAACTATTGGAAGGACTGGAGTGTCGGGTGAACTTAATCCGTTTTCATGAGATTCCAGAAGTTTCTCTTCCTGGATCGGATGAGAAGAAGATGGAGAGCCTGCGCGACTACCTCACTGCCCATGGGGTGTTTACGACCATACGAGCCAGTCGCGGTCAGGATATTCTGGCTGCTTGTGGACTACTCTCTACAGCCAAGAAAGGCGAGATGATATGATGAATAAATGATTACTCGATAATGGAAGATCAAAAAATTCGCGTGGCAATCACGCACGGCGATACAAATGGTATAGGTTATGAGGTGATTCTCAAAGCCTTTGAAGACCCTCAGATGTTGGAGTTGTGTACCCCCATTGTTTATGGTTCACCCAAAGTGGCTGCATATCATTGCAAAGCGATGGGACTGCAAACCAATTTCAGTATTATCAACAAGGCAGAAGATGCACGCGATGGTCGCGTTAATATGTTGACCGTCTTCGACGAGGAGGTGAAAGTCGACTTCGGCCAGAGTTCCGAGGAGGCGGACAAAGCTGCGTTTTGTGCTATTGAACGGGCACTCGCAGACCGTGAAGCCGGATTGGTGGACGTCTTGGTTGCTGCTCCTCATTCTGCTGCGGTGCAGAAGAAGGCGTTGCATGCTCTACAGAAATATCAGGAGACGATAGGGGAAACCCTTTCCGATTTGTTGCCCATTCACATTTGTGAGGGTTTGCGGGTTGCGATGGTTACTGGTCAACTTCCTTTAAAGGAGGTGGCTAAAACCATCAGTAAGGAACGTATTACTGAAAAGGCGCATGTGCTGTTCAGGAGTCTGAAACGTGACTTCCGTATCAGTACCCCTCGTGTGGCTCTTTTGGCTTTGAATCCCAAGGAGGGTAATAACGAAGAGTGGGGTGTTGAGGAAAAAGAAATGATGATACCTGCCATCCAACAGTTGGAAAGCGAGGATAGTCAGGCTTTTGGTCCTTATGCTGCTGATGAGTTCTTCGGACAGTCGATGTACGACCATTTCGATGCTGTGCTCGCCATGTATCACGATCAGGCTACCATACCATTTTGTACGATTGCCCACGATGACAGTGTACTGCTTGTTGGTGGGTTGACTTTTGTCTATACCGCTCCCAATCAGGATTGTGCTTATGCCGTAGCTGGTAAGGGACAGGCCGATGCAATGACCATGCGTCATGCTATCTATACAGCCGTTGATGTATTGCGCAACCGTCTCAATTATGATGAACCATTGAAGAGTCCGCTGCCTAAGTTGTATCATGAGAAGCGTGATGATAGTGAGAAAGCTCGTTTTACCGTTCGTCCGAAAGATCAGTTTAAGAAAGAACCTAGGGCTCCCCGTGGAGAATCAGCCCCGAATTCTACAGAGGAAACAGCGAAATAAGATTGTTTTGCAATAAAATGATGCCAAAATTGCAGATATATGCAAAAAAATATTTAATTTTGTCAGCTGGATGAGAACGTCAGAACTGCAAACCGTCAAACAACGGTACAATATCGTAGGCAACTGCGATGCATTGAACCGTGTGCTGGATGTCGCCCTTCAGGTGGCACCCACAGACTTGAGTGTGCTCATCATTGGAGAGAGTGGAGTGGGTAAGGAGATTATTCCTCGCGTCATCCACGACAACTCTCCTCGTCGTAGAGAGAAGTATTTTGCCATCAACTGTGGTTCTATCCCTGAGGGAACCATTGATAGTGAACTCTTCGGACATGTCAAGGGCTCGTATACGGGAGCTGTTGGTGATAGCCCTGGCTATTTTGGCGTAGCCAACAAGGGAACGCTGTTCTTGGATGAAGTAGGGGAGTTGCCTTTAGCCACACAGGCTCGTCTGTTGCGCGTACTTGAGACAGGCGAGTATATTCCTGTTGGCGGTACGGAAATTCGCAAAACCGATGTGCGCATCGTGGCAGCAACCAACGTGAATATTCGTCAGGCTATCAGTGAAGGCCGCTTCCGTGAAGACCTCTACTACCGTCTGAACTCCATCCCCATTCAGATGCCACCATTGCGTGAGCGTGGAGAAGATGTGGTCTTGTTGTTCCGTCTTTTTGCGATGCAGATGGCGGAGAAGTACAAGATGGAGAAGATCGTGCTCGATGATGCTGCCAAGAAGTTGCTGATGAAATACAAGTGGCCAGGCAATGTTCGACAGTTGAAAAATATCACCGAACAGATATCTGTCCTCAGCAAGGAACGATTGATTACTCCTGATGTGCTGCTGAAGTTTATCCCTCAGGATCAGGAGAGCACCCAACTGACTACGTTGCACAGGGAGAGTGACCATAGCTTTGAGAACGAGCGTGAGATTCTATATAAGATTCTCTTTGAGTTGCGTGGTAACGTGAATGATATGCGTCGTGAGGTAAGCGCCTTGAAGAAGCAACTTGATGACGTGCAGGGAAGTAAACCTATTGCAGCACCATCGACAGATTCACTTTCGACGACCCAACTGGCCCCCATCACTCCGATACAGACCATCTCTCCTACAATGGAAGATGCAGTAGCGGAAGAGTATATTGAACCAGAGAAAGAACCTGAAAACTTAAACCTGGACGCCCACGAGCGGCAGTTATTGGAGAAGGCTCTTGAACGTAATAACGGCAATAGAAAGAAGGCGGCTCAGGAATTAGGTATCTCTGATCGCACCCTTTATCGTCGATTGAACCAATATGGACTGGATAAGTAAAAACGGAAAAAGTATGAAGATTCAGATAATCAAATATAGCCTTTTAGCCTTGCTCGTTATCTTAACGTCGTGCTCCGTTAGTTATAAGTTCAATGGGTCAAATATTGATTATAATAAGGTGAAGACGATTCAGATAGCCGAATTCCCTATTCGTTCTGCCTATGTTTGGGGACCGATGGGACCGATGTTCAATAACGAGCTGAAGGACGAATTTGCTAATCATACTCGCCTCATTCAGGTGAAACGTAATGGTGACTTGAAGATAGAAGGTGAAATTGTGCGTTATGAACAGCGCAACAAGTCGGTATCGTCCGAAGGCTACTCTGCACAGACAGAGTTGTCTATGACAGTCAATGTGAGATTTACGAATAATACGAATCATAAAGAGGACTTCGAACAACAGTTCACCGCCACTTCTGTCTATGAGACGACACAGTCGCTCAATTCCGTACAAGAGCAGTTGGTGACGGAGATGGTGAAGAGTCTTTCAGAACAGATATTCAATGCAACGGTAGCAAATTGGTAACTATGAACATCCCAGAGCTGATACAACACCCAGAGCGTCTTGATCGCGACACACTCTACGAGTTGCGATCTTTGTTGGCATTGCATCCTTATTTCCAGACAGCTCGGCTATTGATGTTGCAAAACCTGTATTTGCTTCATGACCCCTCCTTCGATGAGGAACTACGTAAGGCTGCTATCTATATCAGTGACCGTAAGGTGATTTTCCAGATGATTGAGGCTGCCCACTATCAACTGCCTAAACAGCCTGCCAAGCCAACAGCGGCTGTGGTGGATGAGCCGATGGAGAATCGTACCATCTCACTCATTGATACCTTCCTGGAGTCTATCCCTAAAGAAGAGGAAGAGAAGGGAAAACGCAAGCCGACGCCTGCAGATGCCGCAGTCGACTATGTCTCTTATCTGATTGAGAGTGAAGCTTACAACGATCAGGAAGATGCTCCAGAACTGAGGGGACAAGATCTCATTGACAGTTTCATAAATAATGACAAAGGTAAGATCGTTCTCAATGAGACTCCGGAGTATACACCTGAAATAGATGTACCAGTGGAGAAGGAGGGGGAAGAGCCCGAAACGGGGTATTTTACGGAAACATTGGCCAGAATTTATATCAAACAAGGCAGATATTCGAAGGCTTTGGAAATTATTCGTCAATTAAGTTTGCAATATCCGAAAAAAAATGCTTACTTTGCAGACCAGATTCGTTTCTTGGAGAAATTGATTATAAATAGTAATAAAAAATAAATAGTAAAAAATGTACACATTCTTCGTAGTATTAATTGTGATTGCAGCACTGCTCATGATTGGCATTGTGCTCATTCAGGAGTCAAAGGGTGGTGGCTTGTCTTCAAACTTCTCATCCTACAACCAGATTGGTGGTGTTCGTAAGACTACCGACTTTATTGAGAAAACCACGTGGGCACTTGCCCTTGTAATGGTAGTAATCAGCGTGTTCTGCGCTTATGTAGCTCCTCAGGCATCATCCGACAACTCTGTGATGGAAGGTATTGAAAATCCCACCACGAACCCTAATAACTTGCCGGGTTTTGGTGCAAGTCAGACGAAAGAAGCTACTCCTGCTGCACCTGCTGAAAATGCAGAAGCTCCTAAGGCTCCTGCTCAGCCTGCAAAATAAAAAGCAAAAAATATCGGGATTTGTTTGGTTATGTCAAATAAATCCCGTACCTTTGCACTCGCTTTTGAAAAGAAGCACTATTAGATGGTGCCCGTAGTTCAGTTGGTTAGAGCGTCAGATTGTGGTTCTGAATGTCGACGGTTCGAGTCCGTCCGGGCACCCTTCAAAATAATCCCTGTAAGTCAATAACTTGCAGGGTTTTTCATTTTCTAATACCTTAGATTTTGATGGAACATTGATGGAACATTTTTAAGTTGTTCCATCAATTTAGTAGGAGTTGTATTCACAAAGAGCCATAATAATTCAAAAACGTTCTTTCTCTTGTGAGTGGAGAATTCACTCGCTATCATTGGCATTTTATACCTTAATACCCCGTCGATCTTCCTTCCGTCCACTCTCACAAGTGAGAATGCCCAATTTCTTTCGATGGTTCTTTCATTGGTACCTTCCTTTTCCAACTACGACAAAAGCGACAATGATACCGTGGTGCTAACACTGCCAGGTACCGTCATCGACGAGAACTACAGCTTGTTATTGTTGGAAAATTCGGATATTGACCTCGCAACGACTGTGCTACTTGATAAGGTTCAAAAAGGTAAGTCAATTGGCGATGAAGCAATTAAAATGTTGAGAAAGAAAGGACTGATTGAAGGTCGTAAGCCTCATCTGTATGTTTCAAAGCAGATTGCCAAGGCGACTAATACGCATGTGGAATATACTTTGAAAAAGGGGTTCAACGACGCAGATTTTCAGGAATGGATTATGAAAGCTTTGAACGACCACTCGAAAAATTTCATTTAAAATCTTCTTAAGCCTACATGCCTACATAAAAATGGTGATAAACCCAATGTTTATCGATGTTTTCGACATTTATCAGCCTACATAAAGCCTACATAAAGCCTACATGAAGCCTACATGAAGCCTACATGAAGCCTACATGATTTCTATATGGTTTCTACATGAAACCTACTGGACATACCGATATTTCACCCTTCCTGGCAGAAGAATTCCCTTTAACTTACAACTATTGGACGCCTACCTATCGTTTCAATTCTCTAGAGAATTCAACAGTTACTCGGCCTTCCATTAAACACGACCCCTAGGGAGACGCTTCAATTCTCTAGAGAATTGAAGAGCAACCTATCGGTTAGAAACTACAAACATAGGCATCTCATGCCGCTCACCTCCCTTACGAATCACAGAAAAATGTATGCTTTTTGCCAAAAATATGTAGGTTTTATGTAGGCTTCATGTAGGCTTTATGTAGGCTTTATGTAGGCATGAAACATCACAAACCAACTGTTATGTAGTCATTTACGCCATTTTTATGTAGGCATGTAGGCAATATGCTTAAAAAATCTATGACGAATCAACAACAGGGTAGGGTGGCTTTTCCTCTGTAAGCTACCATGCTTCTCTTTACAAGCTACGTTGACGGCGAGCACAGCTGAGCAACTGACTACTCAGCTGTGCGTCCTGTTAACCTAATTCTTTCCCAAAAGGTGAAAGAGCCAGTTTTGCCAGTCAGAAGTGCATCTTTCCGAACGGGATGCCAATAATCGTGATGCAGAATATGAGGCCGTAGAAGACGTGGGTGATCATCAGTATCCTAATGTCTTCATTGATAAAATATATAGTGCTATAGCAGGCTGACGAGAGAAACCACCTTCTGCTTGGTTTCCTCAGTCTTTTGCTCGTCAATCTTGGCTGTGACAGCCCCCATATTCTCTACCTTCCAATAGTTGCAGATGTCACGGAACTCGGCCTTCTTGTACTCTTCCGCCATCCAAGCGGTGTTGCCGTTCGCACGTGGCGAGGCTTGTAAAATCAGAATCTTCATAATCGTAGATGTTTAGTATTCTTCTAATCTGCTTTCTTCCGTTTAAATAAACTTCTAATCTTCTTCCAAGAGTTCCAACCTTTATCATCGATATAATTACCCAGCATAAAAACTACTATGAAAATGATAGTCTGTATTGCATAATCCCCAAAAAGAAGATTTCTCCCAATATTAATGTCTATCAAGAAATAGATAACGGTGAATGCAATTGCCGGTATAATAGCTTTTAGAAAGTATTTCTTCATCATATTTTCCTTCTGTAATTTTACTTATCTGATGAAGTTCATCCCCTGCCACTCTTCACGCTCTGGGTAATCTGGGGTTCCATCAGCATGAATCTTCTTCAGCAACCAAGCCATATTGTCGGCCAGCGTGCGCATGGTCTGCATTCCCTCGGTGTCCTGTGTTGCCTCACCTGGTGCCAAGCCGTAGGCGATGTTCCAGTATTGCGATGTCACTACAGGCATATTCATCATCTCAAAAATCATGTTCATCGTCTGATATGCAGCCGTAGCACCACCACGACGGCAGATAGCTACTGCAGCCGCTGGCTTGTTCTGTACATTGGCACCCGAGAAGAAAGCACGTTGCAGAACGGCCATCACTGCTCCGTTGGGCTGCCCGTAATAGACGGGCGAGCCGACGATGAGCGCATCGGCCTCATTCAGCTTTTCTACTATACGGTTGCAGACATCGTCATCAAAGACACAATGGCCCAGTTGCTTTGTCCGACACTGTCCGCAGGCAATGCAACCACGGACGGGTTTGTTGCCCAGCTGCATGATTTCTGACTCTACACCGTCCTTTTCTAGTTGCTTGGCAATCTCAGAGAGTGCGGTAAATGTATTGCCATTCTTGTTGGCACTTCCGTTTAATAACAATACTTTCATATTTTTTAGAGTTTATCCGATATTTCTGTGTTTATTTGCTCTGCCTGAACAGCCAGTCGCGAACGGCGGCAATCTTGTAGCCGTAGTCAAACGAGGCCATATGCTCCATGGCACGTCCTGTTTCCGGAAGTACACTTCCTGCCTCCCACTTGATGAAGTTGATATTGCCGCCATGGGCAATCAGTTCTTCTGCCAACTTCTCCTGTTCCGATGTTGGCAGTTTTGCACTCCAACCTGCGGAGTCCACACGGGCATCATTCTCCTTCAGCACCTTTGCCAGGTCTCTCATGCCACCCGATGCCTTCTGGTCGCCACCAGCTACGATGTAGAAGAAATGCTTCTTGCCGAAGTCCTGCATCTTCGTGGTGTCCCACTGACTGCTAACAAACAATGAGGCCGCAAAAAGATCGGGATATGTGATGTTGAAGTAGAACGACATCATGCCACCCATTGACTGTCCTGTGGTGTATAGTCGGTTGGTATCTACATTGTATTCCTTGCAGACGGTCTGAAGCAGTCGGATGGTCATTTCTACCTCGTCAGTGGTGCTCCAGTCATCCTGCACCGCCCATTCCGTGTATTGGGGAACCAATACGAACGATGGATGCTCTTTCTGATCCCTGTCTGAGGCGAACTCCAACGCTCCATAGCCCTGAGTGAGTGGAGCCGTCACGTCCTTACCTACGGTACTGGCATCGGCCATGAACAGCACCAGCGGATAGCTCTTCGTCCCGTCATAGCCTTCTGGAACAAGCAGGTTATAGGCCATTGTCTGACCCGTCTTGGCATCCTCGAAGGTGAGCTGTCTGAACTTCTTCAGTGTCTCGTTCTTCAAGGCAACAAACGTGCTGTCAGAATCCTTGTTAACACTCATACCGCCACCCATGTGCGGCCCTCTTTCTCCGCCTTTCTTCTGGGCACAGGCAGTCAGGCACATGAGTCCTACTGCCAGCAAAAACATTACTTTCTTCATACCCTTATCAAGGGACTCTAAACTGCCAAGACCTTTTTACTTAAACAATGTTGCAAAATTAGTCATTTCTGATAAATTTCGGAGATAAATCCGTAACTTTGTGCCTGAATTTAGGATGATTTATGAATACGAATCATCGAGCATTCTGTTGAGAAGTTGACGTTAGCAGAGTTAGAGGCCCTGTATTACGATATGACCACGAAGTCGTATATCAATGACAAATAAGTGATTAATATGAAAAATCCGCTACCTTTTTGAGATAGCGGATTAGCTATTTTCACTGTCCTGGAACGGGAATCACCCCAAGTTGCATTAGGAGTGAGAACATATCAGGTAAACCATGCTCACGGATAATCTTTCCGTCCTTGAACTCGTAGATGTTCATGGCCGTAACACAAATTTTCTTGCCTGTGGCT
>ONWA01000023.1 GCA_900321425.1 uncultured Prevotellaceae bacterium
AGGTAAGAAAAAACACAGGCAGATTCCACAGATGGCTCAGGGCTGAGACGGCAAAGAAGGCAGCAGTCCACCGTCGCAAACGTACCGACGAGGTAATGTTGGGAGCAATGGCGTTGCCCCGCCGAAAGAGTAGATAGAAACAGGCGACAATATTTAACATTGTCACTCCGCCGTAAAACACATAAAATATATCTGTCAGTACCGACTGCTCGTACACAATTGATGAATGTTGAAATATAGAATTCTTGTCGTGAAAGTGCCTTAAAGACTATTTTCGTTGCAAATTTACAAACTATTTCTGAGAGTTCCAAATAATGGTTTGAAATTCTATTTCATGGGGTTCGTTGGGCCAGGAAGCGGATGACCGCATGGCGGATACTGGTCAGTCCGAATTCGTCGGGGTTTATTTCATCGAGAGGGATCCACACGCAGGCAGCAGCATCGTCGCCTGCGTGTACTTTTATATCCTCGGGCACACGCGCGATGTAATCCATGTCGAGGGTGTGTACTCCCATGCCACTATAGAGATAGACGTTCGGACTGGAAAAGAGATACTGTATCTGTTCCACCTTCAAGCCCGTCTCTTCCTCGATCTCCCGTCGCATCCCTTCTTCTGCCGTCTCATACATATCAATGAACCCGCCGGGCAGGTCGAGTGTACCCTTGGCCGGTTCTTTCGCACGCCGGACAGCCAGCATCTCCTCGCGACCATTCCTCGTTCGTAGGATGAAGGCGGCCGTGGCTGCGCATACGTTGGCATAATAGACGAAGCCGCAGTCTTGGCACTGCTTGCTTTTGAAGTCGTGTACCTCAAAATGGGAACTGCCGCATACGGGGCAGTAATGGAATTTCTCTAAAGGATGCTCTTTCATGAATCAGTTCACATTGTTATATAGACGGTTTAGTGTCCAACTGCAAAGATACGAATAATGTTTGAATGAGCAATTTTTTTTGAGTGTTAAAATGAAAAAGACGACTCCTCATGGGGCATATTCGAAAAAAATCATTAACTTTGTAGCCCAATCAAATCGGACCGAATATTTATGAGACGTTTTAAGTATTTCATGCTTTTAGTGATGTGTGCAATATCAATGACCGCTATGGCACAAAAAGATAAACCCAAACCATTGGAGATGGAGTTATGGCTGTCGCAGGCTCCCTACCAGACAGCGAAGAATGAACAGGACACCGCCAAGCTTTATGTGTTCCTGCCTGAAGCGAAGAAGGCCACAGGCCGTGCTATCGTATGCTGTCCAGGTGGCGGCTATTCGCATCTGGCACTGTTTCACGAAGGATTCGACTGGGCTACCTATTTCCTCAACCAGGGTATTGCCCTGATTGTGTTGAAATACAGGATGCCGGGTGGCAACTACAAGATACCTATTGCCGATGCTGAAGAGGCGATGAAGGTGGTGCGCCGTCATGCAGCAGACTGGAATATCAGCTCATCGGATGTGGGCATCATGGGATTCTCAGCTGGCGGACATCTGGCTTCCACCATCGCCACGCATGCCAAAGGGGAGGCAAAGCCCGATTTCCAGATCCTGTTCTATCCAGTCATCTCGATGGAACCGACCTATACGCATAAAGGGTCGCTGACCAACTTCCTGGGGCGCAGTCCTAAGAAGAGACTCATCAAGGACTATAGCAACGATACACAGGTGAACCGTACGACTCCCCGTGCTTTTATTGCTCTCAGTGACGATGACAATGCGGTGCTCCCAGTGAACGGAGCCAATTATTATATGCAGTGCTATCGTCATGAAGTGCCCGCCTCCTTACATATCTATCCGACAGGAGGACACGGATGGGGCTATCGCGAGGGATTTGCCTTCCACTACCAGATGATCTTTGAACTCAAAGCCTGGCTGGAAAGCTTCTAAGGCTTAGAGCAGAGCTTGGATCTCTGCCTCTAAGTCTTTAATATTCTCTGCACGCTTGACGAGATTGTTGTCTCTGTCGATGAGGAAGAAGGCAGGAACCGTCTGGATGTTGTAAAGTGCCATCTTTGAAGCCTGACTACCGTCGTCATCACGTACGTTGCACCAAGGGAGTGCAGCCGTCTGCTGCTTCCAGAAATGCTCGTTGTCATCCAACGATACCTGATAGATCTCAAAACCTTGTGCGTGATATTTGTTGTAGAGCTCGCGAAGCATCAGGATGCGCTTAGGTGAATCGTCCATCGCGAAGATATGGAAGTCGAGCATGACCACCTGTCCCTTCAGATCGCTCAGACGGCGGGTAACACCCTTGTTGTCTTTCATCTGCAAGTCAATCAGTCCTGACGATGATACTTTGTTGGCATCAATCGACTGGTTGTTCTTCGCTTCTATGATACGACTGTTCTTCATACCCTCAAGAGCGATGTTATGCAGGTTCTGACCGCGTTCGGCATTCGGATAATAGGTATCCCAACTGGTGGCTACCGCAGCAAACGCCTTGACATCGTCCTTGTCCATGCGAGGATTGAAGATCAGCCAGTTGCCTAAGGTCTGGAATAAGGCAAAGTACGCATACGACTTATTGGGTTCCTTGAAGATATAGTTGCGCTTCACGTTCTCTTTATACTGATCAATGAGCTTCAGGATACTGTCGTTTGCTTCGTCGACCCCAATATTTACATCACGCTGGATGGCAATGGCGTGTTGCTGCAGCTGCATCTGCAGGAGCGTCAGCTCTTGTATCTTCTTACAGTTCTCAGAGCCGCTGATTTCGTACTGTGCTGCCATTGTAGGATAGGTAGCTTTGACGGTGACCGTCTCCGTGGAATCAATACTGATATTGATGATTTGGTCGGCAATGCGCAGACGGTAGAACTCTGGCGCCTCTGTGGCTTTCTCCTCAAAATGGAAAGCACCCTCTTGATCCAGTTTGACAGAGTCCATCACAACGGGACCGTTGAGGCTGACATTCTCAAAATATAAGATAGAGTCCTGGGCTTGGGCAATCGTACCCTCTACGTTGAACTTCTTCTGTTGGCATGATGTCATACCATAGGCGCAGACCATGATGGTGGCGATGGGGAGGAATTTTCCTAATAGCATTTTCATTTTCATTATTTTGTTATTTGGGTGCAAAGTTACGGAAAAACGAGAGAAAAGCCAAATTTTATTTGAGCTTTTCCGAGGACTATGTAAGTTCGGCGATGCTAAGGTCACGGAAAGTCGAGTGAAAAACAAAATATATTTTTGATATTTTGGTACAATTTTCATGTTTGTGCGTCTTTGTGATAAACGAAAACAGGATTTTATGAACACGTGGAAAGCAAATCTTGACGAAACGAAGAAAAGATACATCAACTGGTGGAACCATCGGGGGATAGTACTCAATATGTGGGAGCATTTTCAGGAGGGAGTGACTCCCCATGCCGATGTGCCGATGCCTCCAACGCCCAAGGACCTGAATCAGAAATGGTTTGATCCGCAGTGGCGTGCCGACTATCTCGACTGGTATGTGGCGCATAGCTCGTTGAAGGCAGATATGCTACCTGTGGCCAATACCCAGCTAGGACCTGGCTCTTTGGCAGCCATCCTTGGTGGCGTGTTTGAGGGTGGTGAGGATACCATCTGGATTCATCCCAATCCCCACTATACGGACGATATCGTGTTTGAAGAGAACCATCCGAACTGGTTGCTTCACAAGGAACTGTTGAAGGCGGTCAAGGCCAAGGCACAGGGACATTACTATGTGGGTATGCCTGATCTGATGGAAGGCATGGACGTGTTGGCTGCCTTGAAAGGAACCGACAAGGTGCTGTTGGATACCGTGATGCAGCCAGAGGTGCTGGAGCATCAGATGCAACAAATCAACGATATCTATTTCAAGGTGTTTGATGAGCTTTACGAGATCATCCGTGAAGGCGATGAGATGGCGTTCTGCTATTTCTCTTCATGGGCACCAGGAAAGATGTCGAAGTTGCAGAGCGACATCTCTACCATGATCAGCGTGGAGGACTATCGTCGTTTTGTCCAGCCGTTTATCCGTGAACAGTGTCAGAAGATTGACTATACACTATACCATCTCGATGGTGTGGGCGCACTCCATCATCTGCCCGCCCTTTTGGAGATTGAGGAACTGAATGCTATCCAGTGGACACCAGGAGTGGGAGAACCACAGGGCGGATCACCCAAATGGTACGACCTGTATAAGAAGATTCTGGCAGGTGGGAAGAGTATCATGGCTTGTTGGGTGACCCTCGACGAACTGAAACCTCTCCTTGACAATATCGGAGGAGACGGTGTACACCTGGAGATGGATTTCCACCATGAGCGTGAGGTGGAGCAGGCGATGCGGATCATCGAAGAATATCAGTCGAAAGATGATATCGACCGTGAGGTGGAGGAGATTATCCGTATCACGGAGGCACAGTTCGGTGAGAAAGAGCAGACAGCTCCTAAAGAGACACCTGCTGTCGTCCATCGTTCATTGGAAGAGGTGGCTCAGGAGCGGATACTGGTGCTGGATGGTGCTATGGGTACGATGATTCAGCGCTATCATCTGCGAGAAGAGGATTTCCGTGGGGCACGTTTTGTACAGCATCCTAATGAACTGAAGGGGTGTAATGATGTACTGTCGCTCACCTGTCCGTTTGTGCTGCGTGAGATCCATCGGAAATACCTTGACGCAGGAGCCGATTTCATCGAGACCAATACCTTTAATGCACAAGCCATCTCCATGGGTGACTATGGTTTGCAGACCCATTGTCGTGAGATCAACTTGGAGGCCTGTCGGATTGCCCGTGAACTGGCTGATGAGTATACCCGTAAGAATCCGGATAAGCCCAGGTTCGTGATGGGTAGCGTGGGACCCACCAGTCGTACGTGTTCTATGGCTACAGGAGGAGGTGAGCCCCTTGCCGAAGGCGTTCTATATGATGCTTATCTGGAACAGATGGAAGCATTGATCGACGGTGGGGTAGACGCTATTCTGATTGAGACCATCTTCGATACGCTGAATGCGAAGATTGCAATGGATGCAGCCCGACAGGCGATGACAAAGAAAGGAAAGAAACTGCCTATCATGCTCAGTTTCTCCGTGTCGACGGCAGACGGGCATAATATGTTAGGACAGGATGTCTTGCAGTTCATACAGCAGTTGGAGGGCGACGAACTCTTTGCCGTGGGCATCAACTGTCTGTCTGACATCCGACAGATGATGCCGCTCGTTCAGCAACTGGCACAACAGTTGCCTTACCGTATCCTGCTCTATCCGAACGCAGGAATGCCCGATGGCAAAGGTGATTATCATACTACTCCCGAAGCCCTGCGAAAAGAGCTGTGGCCCTTGTTGGAGGCACATCAGTTGAATATTGTGGGTGGCTGTTGTGGAACGACCGACCAGCATATCGCCAAGATCGCTGAGGCCGTACAGCCGATAGCTGGACTGTTCCTCAGTCCTCATCATCCTGGTGAGCCTATGGCGGTGGTCAGTAGGCCGACGACTGCTCCAGAGAAACCAGTAGCTGCTAC
The DNA here is from genome assembly GCA_900321425.1 of uncultured Prevotellaceae bacterium. Classification (GTDB taxonomy): domain Bacteria; phylum Bacteroidota; class Bacteroidia; order Bacteroidales; family Bacteroidaceae; genus Prevotella. The sequence continues at coordinate 5,469 of ONWA01000023.1, forward strand.
TCAGAAGCCATCAGCCGTCGACTCACCTGAAGAGCGACTGTTTCAGGCAATCCTGAATGGTAAGGCTGATGAGGCAGAAGCAGCGACGAAGGCAGCCATTGACCTGCAGATAGCCCCACAAGACCTCATCAACCAACAGATGATCCGTGCGATGGGTGAGGTGGGACAGCGCTTCCAGGACGGACAGGCTTTCGTTCCACAGTTGTTGATGGCTGGGCGTGCGATGAAGGCTGCTCTCGAACTACTCAAGCCCATGTTGGCGGGTGCTGCTGATACCACCTTGGGTAAGGTGGTCATTGGAACGGTCAAGGGCGACCTGCATGATATCGGCAAGAACCTTGTTGCCTCCATGCTCGAGGGCTGTGGCTTCGAGGTCGTGAACATCGGCATTGATGTCTCTGCTGATCAGTTTATCGAGGAGGTCAAGAAAAACGAGCCTGATATCCTGTGTATGAGTGCTTTGCTCACCACGACCATGGGATATATGAAGGAAGTGATCGATGCTTTGGAGACTGCCGGTATTCGTCAACAGGTGAAGGTGATGGTGGGAGGAGCTCCCGTCACACAGGGTTTTGCCGATGAGATCGGTGCCGATGGCTATAGCGACAATGCCAATAGCGCGGTGAGGGTGGCCAAGCAATTACTTGGCAAGCTTTAATCTCCGTTTATAGCAATTTTTGAAATCACAGAGTCCGCAGGTGTAGTCTAATCTGCGGACATTTTTTCCTACGCCAACGATTCCGCTTACCGACTTGATAGGGACCATCAGGGAACTGTCGGTGAGGTGTACACCGCAAGGTTCCTTCTCGCCTAAGAGTGGGAAGAGTCGTTGCTGTTGGGAGACATGCCATCCACAGTAGCCAGGACTGAACCGGTTGGTGTGCTTCCATTGAAGTTTGTCGATGGATAATTGTAGGAGAAGCTCCATCCGGTCAGCACATTTCTCTGCAATGACACTTCCTAAAGCATCTGCGATAAAAATCCTAACCATATCGCCTTTTGTCTTCAGCTGTTGTTGATACTGCTCAAACTCCGTACCGCTGGTAGCAACAAACAAGGCGAAGGCCTCGGAGCCTCTCAGTTGACGGGCAATGATTTTCCCTATATCGAAGGTCGTGTCCTGTATTGTCAGTTGATTTAGCTCCATGTCGAGCGTACCATATACCACCGTAAAGCACAGTCGTGGTCTGAGCAAGGCTCTGACTTCCTGAAGGATTGCGTCTGTCTCGCGACAGGTGGCTTCGTCTGGCCACTGCTCACGATACCCCATCTGTTCGTATACGTCAGAAGGGACGATAGCAAGATCTTCGTATGACAGTTCCTTGTGGGTCATCGATTCCATTCTTTCAGAGCCTCAAAGAAGGCGTCGATATTCTCGGGTGGCGTATGTGGCGGAGTGTCACAACCGCTAGACAGCACGAAGTTGGGGTAGTCTTTGGTAGATTCCAGTAATTCGAGGACTGCTGTTCTCATCTCCTCTGGAGTACCGTCCTTGAAGACGGATACAGGGTCGATATTTCCCATAGCCAATGCCGTTGACGGTACATCTTTCAGTACTTCGCTCATCACACACTTGTTGCCGAAATGGTAGGCGGCAGCCCCTGTATAGACCATCGCCTGTGTACAGTGACCTGTGTTGCCGCAGTTATGGAGAACGATACTGAAGGTGTCGTCTTGCAGGTGGTCGACAATACGTTTGACATACTCAGAGGAGAAGGTCAAACAGTCATCGTTGGACATCAGACCGGCAGCAGGTTCTGCCATCACCACACCATTGGCGCCTGTTGCCTTCAGTGCTTGGCAATATTTCTCAATGAAATCCGTACATTTCTGTAGAAGCGTATGTGCTGCGTCAGGATGCTCGTAGATGAGTACCATGATCTCCGACATATCGTAGAGACGGCCTGCCAGTGAGAACGGACCGATACAGCCAGCCAGTAGTGGACGGTCCTGTATCGCTTTTGCTGCCATCAGATTGGTTTTCAGGTAGGCAGGGATTCTTCCTGTGCTCAATGATGGCACTTGCAATGCATGGATGGCTTCCACACTATCCAATAGACGACTGGATACGGCGGGAACGGCAATATCGGAGAAGGTGACCTCTGCTCCAAAGGCCTCTGCCTCTGTAGTCAGGTCCATGATGGTTGCCGCAGCAGCACTCTCTGGATAACGATGCATCAGGGTCATCACGGCATCGTAATGAACCTTTCCGTCAGAGACAGCCTCGCGAACGGTGTTACCATTCATCTCTATTCCTGGATGTGTCATAATAGGAATGGCAGTCACAGCGCGCTGGCGGATGATGCCTTCCATCCATTGAGTCATGTTGATTTTCATCGCTTTCCGTTTTTTATTAATAACGATTGATTTCTTTTTCCGTCATCATTTTCGTCAGAATCCCTTCCCGATTTCATAAAAAAGGAAAAAATATCCGCGTAAATTCTTTTTTTATTTATATAATGTGTACCTTTGCGTCCGCAATTTTTATTTTTAGATGTTTTTTATTTAAGATGAACGTAATTACGAAGAGTATTCAACTGGCTGATGGAAGAACCATCACCATTGAAACCGGGAAAGTGGCAAAGCAGACAGACGGAAGCGTTGTTCTCCGTATGAACAACACTGTACTTCTCGCCACTGTTTGTGCCGCAAAAGATGCAGTTCCCGGAACAGATTTTATGCCTTTGCAGGTAGACTACAGAGAGCAGTATTCAGCAGCAGGACGTTTTCCTGGCGGTTTCACCAAGCGTGAGGGTAAGGCAAGCGACAATGAGATTCTGACCAGTCGTCTGGTCGACCGTGTGCTTCGTCCGCTTTTCCCCTCCAACTATCACGCTGAGGTTTTCGTGAATGTGATGTTGCTTTCTGCCGACGGCGTAGATCAGCCGGATGCATTGGCAGGTTTTGCAGCTTCAGCCGCTCTGGCTTGTTCAGATATTCCGTTCGAGTGCCCCATTTCTGAGGTACGTGTTGCTCGTGTGAATGGCGAGTATGTCATCGATCCTACTTTCGAGCAGATGAAAGAAGCCGACATGGATATCATGGTGGGTGCTTCTGCCGAGAACATCATGATGGTGGAAGGTGAGATGAAGGAAGTTTCTGAGCAGGATATGATCGGTGCTCTGAAAGCTGCTATGGCTGCTATCAAGCCGATGTGTGAGTTGCAGACAGCACTCAGCAAGGAACTGGGTAAGGATGTGAAGCGTGAGTATGATCACGAGGTGAACGATGAGGAGTTGCGTGAGCAGATGAACAAGGAGCTCTATCAGCCCGCCTATGACGTGACCAAGCAGGCACTTGAGAAGCAGGCTCGTGCTGAGGCTTTCGAGAAGATCCTGGGTGATTTCAAGGAGAAGTATGCTGCTGAGCATGCCGACCTGACCGAGGACGAGCTCGAGGAGAAGTACGCTATGATGGAGCGCTACTATCACGATGTGGAGCGCGACGCTATGCGCCGTTGCATCCTCGATGAAGGTATCCGTCTTGATGGTCGTAAGACTGACGAGATCCGTCCTATCTGGTGCGAGGTATCTCCACTGCCCATGCCTCACGGAAGCAGTATCTTTACCCGTGGTGAGACGCAGTCGCTGAGTACCTGTACACTGGGTACTAAGCTCGATGAGAAGATGGTTGACGATGTGCTCGACAAGAGCTATCAGCGTTTCCTCCTCCACTATAACTTCCCTCCGTTCTGTACGGGTGAGGCAAAGGCTCAGCGTGGTGTAGGTCGTCGTGAGATCGGTCATGGTCATCTCGCATGGCGTGGTCTGAAGGGTCAGATTCCTGAGGACTTCCCTTATACTGTACGTCTGGTTTCTCAGATCCTTGAGTCTAACGGTTCTTCTTCTATGGCTACTGTATGTGCCGGTACCCTCGCCCTGATGGACGCTGGTGTTCCTATGAAGAAGCCTGTCAGCGGTATCGCTATGGGTCTGATCAAGAACCCGGGAGAAGACAAGTATGCTGTATTGAGCGATATCCTCGGCGATGAGGACCACTTGGGTGATATGGACTTCAAGACCACCGGTACGAAGGATGGTCTGACCGCTACCCAGATGGATATCAAGTGTGACGGTCTGTCTTTCGACATTCTGGAGAAGGCACTGATGCAGGCTAAGGCCGGTCGTGAGCACATCCTGAAATGTCTCACCGATACCATCGCAGAGCCACGTGCTGAGATGAAGCCACAGGTTCCACGTATCGTACAGATCGAGATTCCTAAGGAGTTCATTGGTGCTGTTATCGGTCCTGGTGGAAAGATTATCCAGCAGATGCAGGAGGATACCAATGCCGTCATTACTATCGATGAGGTAGATGGTGTTGGTAAGGTTCAGGTTTCTGCTCCTAACAAAGACAGCATCGATGCCGCATTGGCTAAGATCAAGGCTATCGTAGCCATCCCCGAAGTAGGCGAGGTGTATGAGGGTACCGTACGTAGCATCATGCCTTATGGCTGCTTCGTGGAGATCATGCCAGGTAAGGATGGTCTGCTTCATATCAGCGAGATCGACTGGAAGCGTCTTGAGACAGTCGAGGAGGCTGGTATCAAGGAAGGTGATAAGATTCAGGTGAAACTGGTAGAGATTGATCCTAAGACGGGTAAGTACAAGCTCTCTCACCGTGTACTGATTGAGAAGCCCGAGGGCTATCAGGAGCGTCCTGCTCGTCGTGAGCGTGGTGATCGTCCAGATCGTGGTGATCGTCGTCCTCGTCCGGAGCGTGGTGAACGTAACGATCGTCGTCCTCGTCCAGAGCGTCCTCGCCAAGAGAACCAGGAGTATCATGATCCTGCAGAGAACAAGGAGCCTAAGGACTTCAACGATTCTCTTGATCACATGGATTTCTAAACAAATAGAAAAGCTCTTATCTTCACCGGATAGGAGCTTTTCCTTTATACGAAATGATGTTTTCTTTGTCAAAAAGGGAACATCATTTTTTTATTTCGTATTTTTTTATTTCCTTTGCACCCATCATGGAGAAACTAAACCCGATATTAACGATCACCGGTTCAGACAGTACAGGCGGATCAGGTGTGCAGGCAGACATCCAGACCATCACGGAATTAGGTGGTTTCGCTGTCTCGGCCATCACATCGGTTACCCTACAGAATACGTTGGGAATTCAAGAGTTCTATGATCTGTCGGCTGAGGTGGTGAGAGGACAGATTGAGGCTGTGGTCAATGACTTGCGTCCACAGGTAGTGAAGATTGGTCTGTTGCGTACAGCAGAGACAGTACGGGCCGTCGTCAGCGTCCTTCAGAAATACCACCCCCGTCATGTCATTTATGCACCCGTGGCTGTGTCCAGTCGGGGAGAGGAACTGGTATCCGAGGAGGTAAAGACCATTATCAAAGGGGAGATGCTCCCTTACTGTACACTTGTCCTTCAGTTGGATGACCACTCCATGCACGGTCTGGCCAATCGGTATGCCAGTGCCGTAGCCGTTTTCCTTCATCAGGGAGATTCACCTGAGGAGGCCAAGGGCAAAGCGCAGGCATATATCCGTGCGAAGATGATACGTGCATCTGATTTGCAAGGACGGGGAAGTGAGTTGTATCAAGAATTTATGGGTATGGTAGATCAATATTACCGTACCAATAGTGATGTCGCTTTCTATGCTGACCAGATGAATGTCAGCGCCCGTTATCTGGCACAGGTCACCCGTCGTATTAGCGGTCAGCCGCCCAAGGCGATTATCGATGAGCGTTTGATTAAGGAGATAGAAAGAGCATTGAAGATGACGACGAAGACGATGCAGGAGATAGCCTATGAGTATGGCTTTTCTTCGCAGGCATATCTGACGAAGTTTTTCCGTAAAATGCGGGGGATGCCTCCCAGTCAGTTTCGAAAGGCATGAGATGATGATCCACACAAAAAATTAAAGATATGAACGAGGAGAGAATGTTGTTAAACCGCAACTTGGCACAGATGCTCAAGGGCGGTGTGATTATGGATGTGACAACCCCCGAGCAGGCACAGATTGCTGAGGCTGCTGGTGCCTGTGCTGTGATGGCGCTGGAACGGATACCTGCAGATATTCGTGCTGCTGGTGGGGTGTCGAGGATGAGTGATCCTAAAATGATTAAGGGTATCCAACAGGCGGTGAGTATTCCCGTGATGGCGAAATGTCGTATTGGTCATATTGCAGAGGCACAGATTCTGCAGGCGATAGAGATCGATTATATTGATGAGAGTGAGGTGCTCTCGCCTGCCGATGATGTCTATCATATCGACAAGACAAAGTTTGATGTTCCTTTTGTCTGTGGAGCCAAGAACCTGGGTGAGGCTTTGAGACGTATTGCTGAAGGTGCCACTATGATTCGTACCAAGGGTGAACCGGGAACGGGCGATGTGGTGCAGGCCGTCAGTCATATGCGGATGATGCAGTCTGAGATTCGTCGACTGATTTCCATGAGTGAGGATGAACTATATGAGGCAGCCAAACAGTTACAGGTTCCCTATCATCTCGTTCAGTATGTCCATGAGAACGGGAAACTGCCTGTCGTGAATTTCGCTGCCGGTGGAGTGGCTACTCCTGCCGATGCCGCCCTGATGATGCAGTTGGGAGCAGAAGGTGTCTTTGTGGGTAGTGGCATTTTCAAGAGTGGTAACCCTGCCAAGCGTGCAGCTGCTATTGTCCAGGCTGTGACGAACTATCGCGATGCAAAGTTGCTTGCTGAGTTGTCCGAGGACTTAGGTGAGGCAATGGTAGGTATCAATGAGCAAGAGATTGCACTGCTCATGGCAGAGAGAGGGAAATAGGTTGGATGTTATGCGTATAGCAGTATTGGCTTTACAGGGAGCCTTTGCTGAACATCGGCAAATGCTTTCCCGACTTCATGTGGAGTCCTTTGAAGTGCGACAGTTGTCCGACTGGCTTCAATCCAAGGACGGTCTGATTATTCCTGGTGGCGAAAGTACGGTTCAGTCTAAGCTATTGGTGACATTAGGTTTGATGGAACCCATCCGTCGTGCTATTCTGGAGGGCCTGCCTGTGTTTGGTACTTGTGCCGGTATGATTCTTCTCGCCAAGGAAATCGATTCCACCATCCCTTTCGAGACCCTCTCCACGATGGATGTCCGTGTTGTGCGAAATGCCTATGGTCGACAGTTGGGTAGTTTTCATACGCATGCATCCCTTCAAGGGATAGGCAATCATCTCCCTTTATCGTTTATCCGGGCGCCTTATGTACAGAGGACATTATCCCCCCGTTGTGAGGTACTGGGAGAAGTGGATGGTCGTGTGATAGCTGTCAGACAAGGAAATCAGTTGGCGACATCCTTCCATCCTGAACTGGATGATGACTTACGGACACATCAGTATTTCCTTCAGATGATCCGTCAGTCTTGTGAACAAAAGAGATTGCCCCAAGGATAACTGCCGGGTTTCATGGTGACGTAGGTGCTGTTGTCTGCTTGCATACGGATGACACCAGGCGCTATCTCATCTGTAATCGAGAACGATTGCCAGTTCAGTCGGCGTAGGATAGCAAAAGCTGTGGCTCCCCCTTCGATGATGAGTTCTTGTGGACGGTGGACGGCTACCAGCGTATGAACAGCCTCTGCCATTATGCTCCTTAAATAGGTGGCACTCTCCTTGCCTGTGCGGTGATGATCCTTCATAGCAAGGATCAGGGTGTGTGTCTCCTGATAGACAGATATGAACGGATCTGTCCACTGGCAGACGGGAGCTTCACCATCATATACCGGAGTGGGCATCAGAGCAATCGTGGCTCCGAAGTCCGTTGGTTTACTTTGTGTACTTCCGCAGACCATCAGTGTGTCGTGCAGGTTGATCGTGTAGGGATGAGTATGATTCCGTAGGTGGTGGAATCGGTGGAAAAGAAATGCCGTGAATAAGTCGGCAGCTCCCGCCAGTAAGGTGTGCTCATCAGCGGTTTCTACCATCTGCTTTACCTCTTCTTCACTGCAAGCATTCTTCCAGTAGATACCCTTCTTCTGGGCATCAGGAAAACGCTCTTCCATGCTCGACGAAGTAGCGGGGAACTCTGGGTCAAAGGAGAAGTCGGTCTGGTGGATCGGTGTTTCTCCGATATAGTAGATGCCTTCACGGATGATACGACCTTTCGATGGGTTGGCAGGAAGGTAGATAGCCTGTTGGTAGTCCGTATATCTCAGCAGTGTCTCCAGTTCGGCCACCACATGTCCTCTGAGTGCCGAGTCTGTCTTCTTGAAGAGTGTGCGGCCTTTCATAGCTACTGCTATCCGTCGTGTCTCCTCCACAGCTTCTGTCTCTGTCATCGAACGGGTATCTGTGGCTATGACGAGCACGTCACAGTCATGAGCCTTTTCCTCCCCATTCATAGAGAGGTGAACACGGAGACCGAGACGGTAGGCGATGCCTGCCATCTCAGCTGCTCCGGTGATATCATCGGCAATGACGATCATTCTTCTCACTTCTTGTTTTTCCGATAGATGGCCATCCGTGTGGCGTAGTCGATCGAGAGCGTCATCGCACTGTCGTTGGCGATACCCTTTCCTGCTACGTCGAAGGCTGTGCCGTGGTCTACGGACACACGGATGATGGGTAGTCCCAAGGTGATGTTCACCCCTGAGGCACTCTCCATCTTACCGGTATCTTTGTTCCAGTTGAAGGCGCACACCTTCAAGGGGATATGTCCCTGATCGTGGTACATCGCCACACATCCGTCGAACTTTCCGCATTTCGCCTTGGCAAAGATACTGTCTGGTGGCACAGGACCTTCCACATCGAAGCCTCGCTGCTGCAGTTCTTCGATAGCAGGGATAATCTCCTGCGCTTCTTCCCAGCCGAACATACCGTTCTCGCTACTGTGGGGGTTCAGTCCGGCCACACCGATGTGAGGTTTCTCGATACCGAACTGTCTGCAGGCATCGTCGATGAGTTCCACACACTCAATGACACGCGCTTTCTTCACCAGGTCGCAAGCCTTGCGCAAGGGTACATGGGTAGATACATGGATGACGCGGATATTCTCGTCGGCCAGCATCATAGCGTACTTCTTCGTACCCGTGAAGGTGGCGTATATTTCCGTATGTCCGTCAAAATGATGGCCTGCTAAGTTGAGTGCCTCTTTGTTCAGTGGAGCCGTGACAGTACCGTCCACCTCGTCGGCCATCGCCAGTTCGATGGCTTTCTTGATATATTGGAAGGCAGCGTTACCACATTGCGACTGTACCTTTCCGAACTCGAAGGTAGACATATCCACGCACTGCAAGTCGATGACGTCGATGGTGCCCAGTTCGAACTTCGCTTCCTTGACGTTCTGAATGGCATTGATCTGCAGGTCGTAGCCCAGCAGTTTCACGGCTTCTCTCATGATACTGGCATCGCCCGTGACCACGGGGCGGCATTTCTCGTAGGTCTCTTTTCTGTTCAGGGCGCGAACGGTAATCTCAGGACCGATGCCTGCGGGGTCGCCCATTGTGATGGCTAATATTGGTTTCATTGTTTTTTCTTCTTCTTTCTAGAATTTCTAGAATTTCTAGAATATCTAGGATGATTAGTATAAACTGTTATAAATATCACGAGCATCCTGCTCGGTTACTTCTCTTGGGTTGTTCTTCAGCAGTCGCTGTACCTCCATCGCGGCTTTGGCCATACCGTCGACGGCTGTCTGTGGGATACCCAGATCCGTCAGTTTCTTGGGGATGCCGACGGCATCAGCCAGCTGGTAGATGAAGTCTACACCACGTTGAGCCGTCTCTTCATCATTCTTGCCTGGCTCACAGCCCATGGCGATGGCTACTTCTGCATAGCGTTTCATGGCAGCCGGCGCATTGAACTTCATGACAGAGGGTAGCAGGATGGCGTTCGACAGTCCGTGGGGGATATGGAACTCGCCACCGAGAGGATAGCTCAGCGCATGGACGGCAGCGGTGTTGACAGGACCTAAGCAGAGTCCGCCATAGAGTGAACCGAAGGCCAGGGCTTCGCGTGCCTCCTGGTCTTGTCCGTTCTTGACGGCTTTCTCCAGGTTGGCGGCAATCAGACGGATGCCTTGCAGCGCATAGATATCAACAGACGGGTGGGCAAACTTGTTGGTATAAGCCTCGATACAGTGCGTCAGTGCGTCCATACCCGTATCGGCCGTCACCTTGGCAGGTACCGTCCACGTCAGCTTGGGGTCTACATAGGCCACGTCGGCAATGAGGAACGGTGATACGATACCTTTCTTCAGATGGTCGCGCTCGTCGAGCAGAATAGCGTTAGGCGATACTTCCGAACCTGTTCCTGCTGTGGTAGGAAGACAGGCAAACCAGCGTCCTTTCTTCTGGATGAATCCAGTGCCAAAGCAGTCTTCTACCTGTTGGTCGCTATTGATGAGAGCAGCAATCAACTTCGTCACGTCGAGTACCGAACCTCCTCCGATGCCTACCACACTGTCGGCCTTGAACTGACGGGCTATCTCGAGCATCTTCTTAAAGTCATTGACGGTGGGCTCTGCCACGATGTCCTGGAACACCTCTACGCTGACGCCTGCGTTTCCCAGTGCTGTTAGGGTCTCTTCTATCAACGGACGGATAGGCGGGGCTGTCAGTACGAAGAGTCGTTGGAGCCCCATCTTGAGATAATCATCTACAAATGTCTGGATGCAGCCCGTGCCGAACACGATTTTCTGTGGCTGCAAAAGTGTGATCTGTTTCATTTCACTATTTATTTTACCTTAATTTTATTTCTATTTCTGATCATCAACTCCATTCATGCGCATCATTTGATTCGTTCATGCGCATTATTTGATTCATTCATGCGCATGATCATCGGAAAGCTACTTTTTTCGGTCCTCCAGATAGCCCCAGATGGTCAGCTCCTTGTCGGCCAGTGGGGTCTTAAAGAAATAGCTGGCCACATATCCTACTACGAGTACGATGAGGTGACTATACACGCCCAACATATATTTATGGTGTGCGAAGTTCCAGTCGCCTAGGTCGAGCAACGTCTGTTTCACGCCGTCGCCGTCGATATCCACCTTCGTAGAGGTCAGTACAGCATAAGCCGTATAAATCACGGCAGCCGCAATGCCGATGTAGAGTCCTTGTTTGTTGGCTCTCCGACTGAAGAGTCCCAGGATGAAGATACCTACGATACCTGCTGAGAAGATGGCGTAGAGCGAGAACAGCGCACCCAGCACTCCCTCACCTCCCCAGGTGATATAGAGACAGGCCACACCGATGGCTCCGATACCAGCCATCACCACCATCCACTTGCCAAAGCGCAGTTGCTGCTGGTCGGTGGCACTTTTGCGGAAACGCATATAGTAGTCTTGTACGGCGATGGCCGACAGACAGTTCAGGTCGCTGTCGAGCGATGAGATAGCAGCAGCTGCCAGCGCTGCGATGATGAGTCCTCGGATGCCCACTGGCAACTCATGGGCGATGAAGTACGGGAATACCTCGTCGGCCTTGATGTCCTCTGGCAACAGCGGTGCGCCCTGTGCGTGGTAGAAGGCGAAGAGGGCGGTTCCGATGAACATGAACAACGCCCAGATGGGTACCGACATCAGTACACCGATATAGGCGGCCTTCTTAGCTTCCTTGTCGTTCTTGGCAGCCAGGTAGCGCTGTACGATGGTCTGGTCGGTGCCATATTTCTGCAGCGCGTAGAAGATACCGTTGAGCACCATCACGATAAACGTCAGTTGAGTCAGATCCCAGTCATAGGGTCCGAAACTGATCTTGTTGTATTCCGCTGCGATGCGGAAGGTCTCAGCGGGTCCGCCGTCAATGCCAAACAGTAGGATTCCAATGCAGATGATGCCTCCTCCGATGAGCAGGAATCCCTGTGCCACATCCATCCATACGATGGCCTCCATACCGCCAAAGAGTGTCAGGATAATGATGGTGACACCCAGTACAAGCACGATGCTGTAGATATTGATGTCGAGGAAGGTGGCCAATGCCATCGAGACGAGGAAGAAAACGGTTCCAGCTTTCGAGAAGTGTCCTAAGGTGAAGGCAAACGAGCTGTACAGACGGGCAAAGAGTCCGAAACGGCGTTCGAAATACTCGTAGGTAGACAGTCGGATGACTTTGCGGAACAGGGGTACGATAATGCCGATGAGTGCCAGGAGGACAATGGGAACCATCAGTCCCTGTACCAACAGAATCCAGTTGTCGGCATAGGCGGCTCCGGGGTAGGCAAGAAACGTTACGCTACTGATGAGGGTGGCGAAGATCGAGATGCCTACTGCCCAGGCGGGTATCTTTCCGCCTCCGGCGAAATATTGCGAGGTGTCCTTCTGCTTGTGTGCAAACCAGACACCAGTACCGATGGCTGCCAGGATCGACAGCAATACGATGATATAGTCAATGATGTGCATCGTTGAGAAATATGATAGTGGGTAAATCGTCGGTTATCTGATGGCCTTTGCCTTTGTTGCGATGGCTTGCTCTTCCTCAGCATCTAGACGGGTCAGCGGCATGAGCATCCAGGGTTCGCAAAGTCCTTTGGTCTGCATCATCACCTTCAGGGCTGTCAGCGACTGTCCTAAGGTTCTGCCTGCCTGATAGATCTTGGCTATCTCGTTGGTCTCATCCTGTAGACGGTTGGCGGTGTCCATATCTCCCTTGATGGCTGCCTCGTACAGGTCGTTGAATATCTCCGGTACGAAGTTGCCGGTGCTGGGCACGATACCGTCGCCACCCAGTGATAGCGAGTAGGCCGATTGTGCTGCCCATCCGCAGAAGTAGGCAAAGTCGTCGCGCTCCTTCGAGATAGCAATACACTGTTGCATCCGTTCCAGATCGCGCTCAGAGTCCTTCAGTCCCACAATATTCGGATGGTCAGCCAGTCGTCTCACCACTTCTACGGGAATACTCATATGGGTAGTGGCGAGGATATTGTAGAGCATCAACGGACCAGCAATGATGTCGGCTAGCGTCTTATAATACTCGTACATTTGCTCTTCTGTGAGGGCATAGTAAGAGGGCAGGGTGGCTACGATCACATCGGCACCAGCCTGTGTGTACGCTTCTGCCTGAGCCAGTTGCTCCGTAAAGCAGTTGCCCGTCAGTCCTGCATAGATCAGTATCCTACCTTTAGCTGCTTTCACGGCAGTATCTACCAGCAGGAGTCCGTCGGCTCGCGACATGCTGTTTCCTTCGCCTGTGGTTCCCATCAGCAGGGGAGCCACATGGTTCTGGGCAAAAAACTCGATAATTCTCTCTACGGCGGCTGTGTCCAGCTCACCTCTGTCTGTAACGGGGGTTACCATAGGAACCACCACGCCTTTGTACTGACTATTCTTCATCTCTTTATGATTAGTTCTTAGCTATTCATAAGACGGATGAAGGCGTGATAAGTCATCATCGGCAGTGCTTTATCCTAAGGTGATATTTTCCACTTCCACGGGTTCGTGGAGGAAGATCTGGGCTGACTCCTTGAATTTCTCAGGATTCTCGGTGGTGAGGTAATGTACCTTTCCTCCTTTAGTACATTTCTTCTCTATCTCCGTATTTCTGTCAAAGTAGTCTTTCAGGCTCTTGGCCACATAATCTCCTTGTGCGATGACTCGGATGCTTTGTGGCAGGAACTTGCGAATCTTGGGCATTAGGATGGGGTAGTGTGTGCATCCCAAGATGATGGCATCGATGGCGGGGTCAAGGCTCAGTAGCTGTCGGATGCGTTTCTCTACGAAATAGTCGGCTCCAGGCGAGTCGGCTTCGTTGTATTCCACCAATGGCACCCAGAAGGGACAAGCCACACCACTGACCTGTATGTCGGGGAATAGTTTGTGTATCTCCAGATTATAGCTCTCGCTCTTGATGGTTCCTTCGGTGGCGAAGATACCTACGTGGCGCGATTGGGTGAGCGATCCGATTACTTCTGCCGTCGGTCGGATGATGCCCAACACTCGTCGGTTGGGGTCCAGTTGTGGCAGGTCGTTCTGCTGAATCGTACGGAGTGCTTTGGCCGAAGCGGTGTTACATCCTAGGATGACGAGATGGCACCCCATCGCAAAGAGGCGTTCTACGGCCTGTCGGGTGAACTCATATACTACGTCAAACGAACGTGTACCGTAGGGGGCACGAGCGTTGTCGCCCAGATAGAGATAGTCGTATTGGGGTAACAGCTTTCGTATGCCGTGCAGGATGGTCAGTCCGCCATATCCGCTGTCGAAGATTCCGATGGGTCCTGGGTTACTTGAGAGCATCAGCGACAGCCTGGTTGATATCTTCACTGAGTTGCGGGTCGATAAACGGACAGGCGTTGCCGTCGGTATTGACAATGACAGCGAGCCCTTTCTCCTTAGCGATATTGCTCAGGATACCTGCCAGTTTCTCTTTGAGTGGGGCGAGGATATCCTTCTCTGCCGCCTTCAGCAGTCGACGGCTCTCCTCCTTGAAGGCGATATTCTTCTCCAACAGCTCCTGCAGTTCCGTCTGTCGCTTCTGCAGGATGGTCTTGGGGAAGTCATTCTGTCCCTCTAAGAACTCCTCATATTTCTGATTGAATTCGTTCTTCACACGCATCGCCTCCGCATCGTATTTTGCTGTCAGGCTCTCCAGTGTCTTTTGTGCAATCGCATATTCGGGCATCGTGCGTAGTGCCTGTTCGTAACTCAGATAGCCTATCTTCACGTTGGCTGTCTGGGCTTGTGATGTCAGTGGCATTAGCATCAGGATGCAGAGTGCCAGCATCTTCATCACTCTATGGGTATTTGATATTCTCATGTCTTTGTTTCAATGATCATTTTATTCTGTGGCAAAGTTAGCTAATTTTTGTGAATTACCAATAAAGTCTTTGTTTTTTTCTTTGATGAGCACGTTAATTCCCTGCTTATTCGTACCTTTGCATCGTGATGAAAAAGAAACTGGTGATCTTCGATTTGGATGGTACCCTTGTGAATACCATCGCCGATTTGGCGGCAAGTACCAATCATGCGCTCCGACAGTTGGGCTTTCCCACGCATCCCACGGAGCGCTATAAGATGATGGTGGGCAATGGTATCAACCAACTTTTTCGCAGGGCTCTGCCTGAGTCGGCGCAGACCGATGCGAATGTCCTTCGTATGCGTCAGGCGTTCCTACCTTATTATCATGAGCATATCGTTGACTTCAGTCGTCCTTATCCAGGCATCACTGAGTTGCTCAGTACTTGTCAGCAGGAAGGCATCTTGTTGGCAGTAGCGAGCAACAAATACCAGGAGGGCGCCACTAAGCTCATAGCGACAGCGTTTCCTTCTGTTTCCTTCTCCATCGTTTTGGGGCAGCGCGAAGGTGTGGCTATCAAACCCGATCCGCAGATTGTGTACGATATCCTTGCTGCTACTGGTGTCAGTAAGGAAGACACGCTGTATATAGGCGACTCCGGGGTTGATATGCAGACAGGTGCGAATGCTTCTGTTGATACCTGTGGCGTCACCTGGGGCTTCCGATCTCGCGAAGAGCTGGAGGCTTTTCAACCACAACATTTGATTGATACCGTGGATGATCTTGCTGATATCATCCACGTTTGCTAGTCTTTCCCTTTCGATGAAGATTTATATTCTTCCCTTTCTATTTGTTTGTATCTCACCTATATTTTTATGTACCCAACTTAGAGACTTGTGTACCTAACTTAGAGACTTGTATCCCTAACTTGGAGACATAAGTCTCTAACTTAGGGATATAAAAATATGTGGAAAGGAAAAAACATTTCCGCGGGTAAGAAAATATTATTAAAAAAGCTCCCGTTTCCTTATCGAAACGGGAGCTTTCATATCTGTTAAGTAATGCTTACTTCAGACCGAGTTTTGTCTTCACCTGTGTGGTGATGTCTGTGCTGAGCGTTGTGCTTACGTAAGGAATACCAGCGTTGATGTCCATCACATAGACATAACCGCCAGACTGTCCTACAGCCTTGATGGCATCGAGCACCTTTGTGGTGATCAGCTGCATCTTCTCCTGTGAAGCCTTGGCGAGAGCTTGCTGGTTGTCCTGATAGCTCTGCTGGATCTTCTGGTACATCTCCTGCAGTTCCTTCTCACGACGCTCCTTGATGTTCTGTGGCATCTCGGGGTTCTTCTTCAACTCAGCCTCGTAATCGGCAGCCTTCTTCTGCATCTCATCCTGCATGTTCTTCAGGTCGTCCTCATACTGCTTGGTCAGTGCGTCGATCTCGCCCTTAGCCTTGGTGTACTCAGGCATTACCTGAATGATTTCCTGAGTGTTGACATGTGCAAACTTCTGTGCGAATGCTGCCATTGGGGCAAACATCAGCACGGCAACTAGAAATTTTTTCATTGTTTTTTGTTTTTTTTATTGTTATAATTAATACTAATGACTATTGATAGGGACATCAGTTGATGTAGCCCAACTTACGGAGTACCTCGTTGCTGATATCAATCTTGGGACTACCGAAGATGATGCCTTGGTCGCTGGCACGATCGAGTACCAACTGATAGCCGCGAAGATCGGAGATGTCCTTGATGGCATTGTACACTTCCTCCTGGATGGGAGTCATCAGACTGGTACGCTTCTTGAACAGCTCGCCCTCGGGTCCGAAGTACTTACGCTTTAGCTCGGCAGCCTGCTTCTCCTTCTCTACGATGGCATCCTGCTTGGCCTGCTTCTGCTCCTTGGAGAGGAACACCACCTCGTTCTGGTAGTTCTTATACATGGTCTGAGCCTCGGTGTTCAGCGCATCGACTTCCGCCTGCCACTTCTTCGACACCTGGTTCAGTTGCTCGTTGGCGCGCTCGTAGGCAGGGATATTCTTGAAGATATAGTCCATGTCGACAAGGGCGAACTTCTGTGCGTGCATCGACATCGTCGATACAAACATCATCACGAATAATGCTATTTTCTTCTTCATCATTTCCTTTTCTTTGAGTGTTACATCTTATTGACGTGAAAACTTTCCAATAGTTTAAAGTTTTAGAATTCCTGACCGAGGATAAAGTGGAAATTGCTACCACCCTTTCTGGGTGATGCTGTATGCTCATAGACCTTATCGAAACCATAGGCCCAGTCGATACCCATCAATCCTACCATTGGCAGGAAGATACGTACGCCGAGACCAGCACTACGCTTCATCTTGAATGGGTTGAACTTTCCTGTTTCTGTCCAAGCGTTACCTGCCTCTACGAAGGCGAGGCCGTAGATGGTGGTGTTACCTAACAGGAACGGATAGCGAAGTTCTACGGAGAAGCGGTCGTAGGCATAGCCGGCATAACCGTATGGGGTCAGTGAGCCGTTCTCATAACCACGCAGTCCGATGGTCTCCTCAGCATATCCTGTAGAGTATCCACTCATACCGTCACCACCCATATAGAAGGTTTCAAACGGTGATTTCTTATACTGGTTGTAAGAACCCAGAATACCCATTTCAGCACGTGTTACCAGCACCAGACACTTCTGACCGTTGGTTAGCGATGTATAGCTCTTGAATCTCAGCTTCCACTTGTGGTACTCAATCCAGCGATATTTCTCCTGCTGCTCACTCATATAGGTAGCTGAGTTGGGGTTCATAGCCAACTGCGAATAGTCGGTACTGTTGAACAGTGACCAAGGGGGAGTGATAGACAGTGATGCGACGAACTCTGAACCGCGACGGGGGAAGAGTTGGTTGTCGGTAGAGATACGTGAGAGCGACAGGTTCAAGGCCAGGTTGTTACAGTTACCATTTGAGATGATAAAGTAACGCCAGTCTTTCAGCATATAACGGGTATAGGCCAGCGACGCACTCAGCTGGAAGTAGTCATCAGGCCAGCGCAGACGCTTTCCGAAGCCCAGGGTGAAACCGAACATCTTGATGAACTTAGAGTCGTCGAGATAGTTCTCGTAGTTATTGTAATATGGGTTCGTGGAGCCATAGCCGGCATAATAGCTGTTCATGGAGTTCGCCCAACTGCTGTTGTAGTAGCTGCTGTTCACGTCGGTCTGCTTCGAGAAGAAGGCCGATACAGAGAATTGGTTAGGACGCTTGCCACCAAACCAAGGAATGGTATAGCTGATGCTGTATGACTGGTAGTAGGTACCGTTGGTCTGTGCAGAAAGCGCCAGCTGTTCACCATCGCCGATAGGCAGGAAGCCACGATGCATCTTGTTCTTACCAAACATATTGCGGAGGGAGAAGTTGTTGAGCTTCAGACCTACACGTCCGATGACACCAGTCTGTCCCCATCCGAGTGAGAACTCAATCTGGTCGTTAGACTTCTGCTGCAACTCCCAGTTGATATCTACCGTACCATCATCGTAGTTGGGTTTCACATCAGGGTTCACCTTCTCAGGATCGAAGAATCCCATAGAGGCAATCTCTCGAGCAGAGCGTTGGAGGGCATCCTTGGAGAATAGGTCGCCTGGTTTGGTACGAAGCTCGCGACGAACCACCTCTTCATACAAACGGTCATTACCATAGATGCGCACATGACTGATATGCGCCTGCTGACCTTCGAAGATACGCATCTCGAGGTCGATGGAGTCGCCTACGATATTCACCTCAGTAGGTTGCAGGTTATAGAACAGATAACCGTTGTTCCAGTAGTAGTTACCTACGGCATCATCGTCCTCAGACAGTCGTTTGTTGAGCAGCTTCTGGTTGTAGACATCACCCTTCTTCATGCCCAGTACGTTATTCAGATAGTCGGTGGTGGCGATGGTATTGCCCACCCAAGTGATATTGCGGAGATAATACTTCTCACCTTCATCTACCTTGAAGTAGACATCCACATGCTTGTCGTCAACACTCCATACGCTGTCTTTCACAATACGCATATCGCGGAAACCTAGCTCGTTGTATTTGTCGATGAGGTTCTGTCTGTCGGTACTGAAGCGCTCCTCTGTGAATTTCTTCGAGCGGAACATACCTGCCAGCGTTCCTGACTCATGGAGTTTCTGGAAGGCACCCTTACGGAACAGACCGCCCTTGAGCTTCTTGGCCTCTACCTTCTCATTTCCCTCCAGGATAATCTTATGAACCTTAATCTTGTCTTTCTTGTCGATATTGACGTCGAGAATCACTTGGTTCTTGTTCGAGACATCATCACGCTGCACAATGTCGACAACGGCATTCTTAAAACCTTTCTCGTCGAAGTATTTCTTGGCGAGGATCTTGGCACGGTCGATCATATTCGGCGTAATCTGACTACCTTTCATGATACCCAGCTTCGCTTCCATATCCTCACGTTCCGACTTCTTCAGACCATAATAGTTGATAACGCTTACACGAGGACGCATGGCGAGATGGATACAGAGATAAATCTTTGAACCTACAATAGAGTCGGCTGTGATGGCAACCCTTGAGAACAGACCGTGACGCCAGTAACGTTTGATGGCATTGGTGATCTCGTTGCCAGGAACGGTAATCAACTGACCAACCTCCAAACCGGAGAGACTGGTCAGGACATAGTCCTCATAGCCTTCCACGCCTGTGACGGCAATGCCGCCAATCTCACAACTGCGAGGGGTTCCTGCGTAAGAGATATCAGGATTGATGATCACGTCCTGGGCTTTCATCTGCATGCTGAAACAGAGTATGGCAGCAAACAGTACTATTACCTTATTGTATCTATTCATCTTTCTCATGTTGTCTTATTATCAAGTTCAACCTGTGCCTCCGTCTTTCCGAAACGGCGCTGACGATTCTGATAGCTTTCTATAGCCAAGTGCAAATCCTTCTCACTGAAATCGGGCCAGTAGGTGTCGCAGAAATACAGCTCTGAATAGGCAATCTGCCACAGTAGGTAGTTGGAGATGCGCAGCTCACCGCCAGTGCGAATCAATAAGTCGGGATCGGGCATGAAGTTCGTGGCGAGATGCTGCGAGATGGTCTCCTCGGTAATGTCCTCGGGCATATCGTGCACCTCAGACACAATCTTCCTGACTGCCTCGGTGATTTCCCAACGGCTGGAGTAGCTCAGCGCCACCACCATTGTCATTGCATCATTCTTAGCGGTGTGCTCCTCTGTCTCGCGTGACGCGGAAGCGTACATTGTTCTTCATGAAAATCTCGTCTTCCAACGAACTGAGCACCAGCCCCATCAGGGCGGCTACCTCATCGGAAGGACGGTTCCAGTTTTCTGTGGAGAAGGTATATAAGGTGAGATATTTCACCCCCAAACGAGTACACTCCGAGGTGATGCGGCGCACCGTTTCCACACCGGCCTGATGACCGTAGCTACGGTCTTTTCCACGTTCGGTAGCCCATCGCCCGTTACCATCCATGATGATGGCGATATGCTGTGGTATGTTGTTATTCTCTATCATTGTGACACGTTTTACATTTTGCCCATATATCATAGGTAAGCGACAGCTGCAGCGTACTGTAGCAGTCGGTGTTCTTAAACAGACCCGAGCTCTTGATGCCATAAGGATCTTCTACACCGTCGAGCTTGTCGCTCATAGAGATGTGGAACATCCACTCCAACGAGGCGTTCACACGACGGGATATTTTATACTTGACACCAAATCCCAAGGGGATATTGGCAGTAAACACATTTTTTTCCTCTCCACTGACAAAAGTGGTACCAAAGCCCAGCGCGATGAAGGGAGTAAATCTCTTCTGACCCAGATACTCCAGTCCTGAGCCAAAGGCAAAGAAGTTGTACTCAAAACGGAAACTGACATCGACTGCCGTATTACTGAAACTGTACTCCTCGTAGTCGGGGTAGTAGGTCTTGATGTTCGAGCGATCGCCCTTGAGCTTACCAAAGCTGGCATTCAGAGCGACTGCCATACGGGGATTCAGATGGTACTTTGCGACAGCCGCTCCCATGAACTGCATGTTGGTGAAAAGCTTCTCGTTGAAGTCACCATAGTAGGTCATCAGACCGACACCACCGCCAAGCTCCATTCTATACTCCTCGTCTTGAGCAGATACCGTCACCAAAGCAGTGACCCACAATAGGGCGAATACGACCAGTCTTCTCATGATGCGTTAATCCTGTTCGTAAACAATACCTTTCCATACACGGTTGGCATCCAGGTCTTTCAACCATAGTACGTCACCTTCGGCAATAATCGACAAGTGGTCGCCAGCACCTTCGGGTTTGGCAAAACGACCGTCCTTGCGCCAGTTGGTTCCTTCGTCTACACTAGTGTACAGGAATCCGTCGCTACCAACAGCGATGACAACGCCTTCGAAGTACAACAGACTGATATTGGTCATGGCAGGCAGGAAGTTCTTGTTGCCCTTAGCCAGTTCCACCTGTACCCATTGTCCGTACTTGTCTCCGCCAACGTAGCCCTCGATCTTGCGCCATACCATACATTTGTCGGTATTTTCACCAATGGTTCCCACCAACAGCTTGTAAAGCGTGTCGTCGTTCGATTCCAATGGCCACGTTACCATAGCGAGGTTGTTGACAGGCAAGAAGTTAATGTTCTCGTCTTCACCCAACTCCTCTGTCGTTGTAGCACCATCGTAGGTCAGTTTGAAGCCGTCACCTTCTTTCTCTATGGTGACCTCATGGTTGATGGCCCCAGGGATGGATGGGTCTTCGGGACTCACCTCTGTCCATTCGAAGTCGGTACTCTTGTCGCGAGCCGTGAGCGTCACCTTATAACGACGATAGACAGAGCCGTCGGCTGCATAGATACGCATCCAACGGTAGCCATTGGAAAAGTCGAGAGAGTCGCTAGTGGACACCAGAGAGATTACCTCGGGGTCATTGATTTTCTCCACATAGACCAGTCCGTTGTTAAGGGTACCTACATTACATACCACCTTCGACAAGTCGGTCTTATACGGTAACAGCTTCACATTATAGACCTCGTTCTTTTCCTGATCGATAGAGATCTTGTAGTTGGAGCCTGTGATCGCACTACGATAGAGCGTGTCTTTTCCTGTCTTGGTCTTGCCATATTGGTTGAGGTTACCAAGAGTGAAAGACGTGATGACGGCATCGTCGCCAGTAATCACTGGCGTGACCTCAGTGTCGGAACTGAGACAGGACGTCGTCAACAAGGCTGCTAAGAATAGCAGGCAGATTACCTTAAAATATTTCTTCATGAAGTCTTCAAAATCGATTTTGCGTGCAAATTTACGCACAAATCCGCAAATTTGAGCATTTTTCTACCTTATAATAAGTTAAATAATGATATAAGGTACTATTTTTAGGACGATTAGGGTCTTTGCGCCCCCTCTTTTAGGTGCATTTGATGAGTAAAAAGAAGACAAGGACGAAATAGAAAATACAATACCAACAGCCTTTGTTGATCTTCATGGCGTTGAGGATGAAGAGCACGACAGCCGCCAGTACCAACAGGATGATTTCCATCGTGCTGAAGTGGAAATGGAAAGCATCCATGAAGTCCTCTTCCTCTTCGGGGACAATAGAAGTGAGAGAGCCGACGTCATTGTTGTCGACATCGTCATCCTGTGCCCATGCTGTCAGTTTCCACAACAGTAGGGTGGTCAACATGAGCAGGCGTTGGTATGTTTTCTCTATCAGCACTTTAAAAAATGAGGGTGCCGATTGGAGCACCCTCATGGAGTAGAAATGAAATATTCGTTTAGAGCTTTGGACCAGCAGCTACAAGTGCCTTGCCAGCCTCGTTGCCCTCGTACTTCTTGAAGTTCTTGATGAAGCGTGCAGCCAGATCCTTGGCCTTCTCCTCCCACTCAGCAGCGTTTGCATAAGTGTCGCGAGGATCGAGGATATTGGTGTCTACACCCTCCAGCTCTGTGGGCACCTCGAAATCGAAGTATGGAATCTTCTTGGTAGGAGCATTCAGGATAGCACCACCCAGGATAGCGTCGATAATACCACGGGTATCCTTGATAGAGATACGCTTGCCAGTACCGTTCCAACCAGTGTTAACGAGGTAAGCCTTAGCACCGCTCTTCTCCATCTTCTTAACGAGCTCCTCAGCATACTTGGTGGGGTGCAACTCGAGGAAAGCCTGACCGAAGCAAGCAGAGAAGGTTGGAGTAGGCTCAGTAATACCACGCTCTGTACCAGCCAGTTTAGCTGTGAAACCAGAGAGGAAGTAATACTTCGTCTGCTCAGGAGTCAGGATAGATACTGGAGGCAGTACACCGAATGCGTCAGCAGAGAGGAAGATGACGTTCTTAGCGTCAGGACCGGCGCTCTTGCCATTTACCTTCTGGGCAATCTTCTCGATGTGATCGATAGGATAAGATACACGAGTATTCTCAGTAACGCTCTTGTCTGCGAAGTCAATCTTGCCGTTGGCGTCAACGGTAACGTTCTCCAACAATGCATTGCGACGGATAGCGTTGTAGATGTCGGGCTCGCTCTCCTTGTCGAGGTTGATGACCTTAGCATAGCAGCCACCCTCGAGGTTGAACACACCCTCGTCGTCCCATCCGTGCTCGTCGTCACCAATCAGCAGACGCTTAGGATCGGTTGACAGCGTGGTCTTACCAGTACCAGACAGACCGAAGAAGATAGCGGTGTTCTTACCCTCCATATCAGTGTTAGCAGAGCAGTGCATAGAAGCGATGCCCTGAAGTGGGAGGTAGTAGTTCTGCATAGAGAACATACCCTTCTTCATCTCACCACCGTACCAAGTGTTGATGATACACTGCTCACGAGAAGTGGTGTTGAAGGCAACACAAGTCTCTGAGTTCAGACCCAGCTCCTTGTAGTTCTCAATCTTAGCCTTAGAAGCGTTGTAGATTACGAAGTTGGGCTCGAAATTCTCCAGCTCCTCAGCGGTAGGCTGGATGAACATATTCTTTACGAAGTGAGCCTGCCAAGCAACCTCAACGATGAAACGAACTGCCAGACGGGTAGCCTCGTTGGCACCGCAGAAAGCATCTACTACATAAAGTTCCTTGTTGCAGAGCTCCTTGATAGCGATCTCCTTAACCTTGGCCCAAACCTCCTCAGACATGGGGTGGTTGTCATTCTTATACTCTTCTGTTGTCCACCATACCTTGTCCTTGCTCTGTGCGTCGCATACGATGTACTTGTCCTTAGGTGAACGACCAGTGTAAATACCAGTCATCACGTTAACAGCGTTCAGCTCAGTGTTCTGGCCCTTGTCGTAGCCGGTTAACTCAGCCTTGGTCTCCTCTGCGAACAGAGTCTCATACGAAGGATTGTGAGCAATCACGGTAGAACCGGTGATGCCATACTTTGTCAAATCTAACTTTGCCATACTTTTTTATGTATAAATGTTGAACTTATCCTGCTTTCCAGTGCCGCTTGAAAGGGGCACCTCTTGTTTATCGGGTGCAAAATTAGACAAAAACTACCAAATAGCCAAGTATAAGTGCACAAAATCAGACTTTTGATACTTTTTTTAGGTTAAAGAATTTAAAAATTACAGATAGGGGTGACAGATTTGCCAACTCTGAGTGACAATGAGCATGATGGGCGTTTGGTGGTTTCGCAAAAAGTGATTACCTTTGCGAAAAATTCAAGTCGTTTATGAAAATAGTTAACTTCAGTGAGCAGAACAGCGCCATCAATCAGTTTATGGCGGAGTTGAGGGACAAGAAATACCAGCAAAACAGATGGCTGTTCCGTAATAACATCCAACGTGTGGGTGAGATGATGGCCTATGAGCTGTCAAAGACGTTGGAGTATAAGCCCAAGACGATTACGACACCCTTGGGAACGATTGATATACCCCTCATCAAGGACGATATTGTTCTCGCTACCGTGCTGCGTGCCGGTCTGCCTTTCCATGAGGGTTTCCTCCATGTGTTCGACAAGGCCGACAATGGGTTCGTATCTGCTTTTCGTATGTATATCAACCGTGAACATACGGAGGTGGGCGTGCATACGGAGTATATCGCTACGCAGAGTGTGAAAAACAAGACGCTGATACTGGTGGATCCGATGTTGGCTACTGGCGGCAGTCTGGCTGCGGCTATTGAGTCGCTCCTGCAGTCGGGCAAGCCCAAGGCTGTCCACCTGTGCTGTGTGATTGCTGCACCTGAGGGCATTGAGATGGTGAAGGAAGTGTTGCCTGAGAATTCCACCATCTGGTGTGCAGCTATTGACAAGGGAATGAATGAACACAAATATATTGTGCCGGGGTTCGGTGACTGCGGCGATCTCTGTTACGGAGAAAAATTGCAGAGTTTCAGAAAGATAGCAGATAAATAAAAAACGCTCTCCCCAACGGGAGGGCGTTTTGCTTAGATGTCTTGGAAGATTCCTCTAAAGGTTATTTTACTTCCCAGGTGTCATTCGTTTCCAACAACTCCTCGAAGGTATGATACTTCTTCTGTGCTGCCACCTCTGCCAGTTGGGCATGAACAGCCTCATCATAGGTAGGAGCATCTACGTCGCGAATCACACCCAATGCCACGGGGAATCCGTCACCGTTGCCCATCAGGGCGAGCTTGAGCTGTAGGGTGTTGTCTTCGCAGTGGGCATCATGTACGAGAACATCGTCGAGGGTATACCCGTCTTTGCCTATCTCCACCACTTTGAGACCGAATCCTTGTTGGACGAGTCCAAACTCATTGTTCTCACCAAAGACCAGTTTCTTGCCGTGTTCCACATAGATGGCATTCTTCTTACGACCTTCTTTGTTGTAAACGGCTTCATGACAACCATCGTTGAAGATAACGCAGTTCTGTAGGATTTCACAGACGGCGGCACCCTTGTGCTGGTAGGCAGCCTTCAGAATATCGACCGTTCCCTGTGCGTCAGTCGCTACGGCACGCGCAAAGAAATGTCCACGGGCACCAAAGCAGAGCTCTGCAGGACGGAAGGGGTCCTCAACAGTACCGTAAGGACTTGACTTGCTGACAAATCCGCGTGGTGAGGTGGGGGAGTACTGTCCCTTAGTCAGACCATAGATGCGGTTGTTTAAGAGAATCATATTCAGGTTGATGTTACGGCGGTTGGCGTGGATGAAGTGATTACCACCGATAGCCAGTCCGTCACCATCGCCGCTCACCTGCCATACCGTCAGGTTGGGGTTAGCCACCTTTGCACCGGTAGCAATGGCGGCTGCACGTCCGTGAATGGTATTCATACCGTAGGTAGCCATATAGTGAGGCAGACGACTGGAACAGCCGATACCAGAGATAACGGCGATATCTTTTGGTGCTACACCGATCTCTGCCATCGCCTTATGGAGTGATGCGAGGAAAAAGTGGTCACCGCAACCAGGACACCAACGGGGTTGTCCTTTCTTATAATCTTGTGCTGTATATGTACTCATAACTTTTACTTTTTTACCTTTTTACCCTTTTACTTTTTCAAGATGTTCTCAAATGCGTTGACTAACTCTTCTACCACGAACGGCTGTCCTTTTACTTGGTTGAACTGCTTGGGGACGAAACCGTCGACTTTCATGCGAAGGTAGGCGGCTAGCTGACCCATGTTCTGCTCTGCCACTACCACTTTCTTGTAGCGCATGAGTACCTCTGCGGCATTCTTGGGCAGTGGGTTCAGGTATTTGAATTGTGCCTGTGCCACCTTGTACCCCTTCTGTTTCAACTCATCCATAGCTGAGTGTAAGTGACCGTAGGTGGATCCGAAACCTACAATGAGCAGGTCGGCATCCTGTACGTCACCCTCCACTTCCAGGTCGGGCACTTCGATGTTCGCGATCTTCTGCTGACGCAGACGAGTCATCAGGTCGTGGTTCTCGGGGTTGGTAGAGATTGCACCTGTTTGAGCGTCTTTTTCCAGACCGCCGAGGATATGGGTAAAGCCCTCACGACCAGGAACAGCCCAGTAGCGTGTTCCATTCTCTGCACGCATATATGGTGTCCATTTGCCCTTCAGTTCCTCAGGAACATAAGGAGGAACGATCGTATCGAGCTTCGCCATCTCAGGCAGTTTGAAAGCCCCTGAGCCGTTAGCGATATACGCATCGGTCAGCAGTACAACAGGTGTCATATGTTCCAGAGCAATCTTAGATGCCTGATAGGCGGCGTCAAAACAGTCGGCAGGACTGGTGGCTGCGAGTACAGGCATCGGACTTTCACCATTTCGCCCGAAGAGAACCTGTAGCAGGTCGGTCTGTTCTGACTTGGTAGGTAAGCCTGTGGCAGGACCTCCACGCTGTACGTCGAGGATGACCATAGGCAACTCCATGATGACTGCGAGGTTCATGGCTTCAGACTTCAGGCAGACACCAGGACCAGAGGTAGAGGTGACGGCCAAAGCGCCGGCAAAGGATGCTCCTAAGGCTGAGGCAGCACCACTGATCTCATCCTCACACTGTACGGTAATCACTCCTAACGACTTGTGTTTTGACAACTCGTGGAGGACATCTGTTGCCGGTGTAATAGGGTAGGATCCCAGATAGAGTCGCAGACCGGCCTTCTCTGCGGCAGCGATAAATCCGTAGGCAGTGGCCTTGTTACCTGTGATATCCATATATTTGCCGGGCTCCTTGTGCTTGGACTCAATGCGATAGACATTGACGGCACTGGAGTGCGTATTGTGACCATAGTCGTATCCGGCCTGTACCACTTTGATATTGTTTTCTGCAATGGCTGGTTTCTTGGCAAACTTCTCACGCAGGAAGTTGGCTACCAAGGAGAGGTCGCGGTCAAACAGCCAGCATACCAATCCTAGCGCAAACATATTGCGACATTTCAGGATGGCTTTGTTATCCATGCCGGTATCTGCCAGACAGTCTTTCACCATCGTCGTCAATGGGCACTGGATGACACGGTCGGGATCGATACCCATCTCACCCAAGTAGTCTTCTGACTGAAACTGTGCTTTCTCCAGATCCTTTGGACCAAAGGAGTCGGTATCGATAATAATCGTAGCCTGGGGCTTTGCGTATTTCAACTGAGTCTTCAGTGCTGCAGCATTCATGGCAACCAGCACGTCGCATAAGTCGCCAGGGGTGTACACCTTACCTGCACCGATATGTACCTGAAAACCGCTGACACCTGTCAGTGAGCCTTGCGGGGCACGGATATCTGCAGGATAGTCGGGGAATGTTGAGATACCATTGCCTACGGTGGCACTGACCGTAGAGAAGATGTTTCCTGCGAGCTGCATACCGTCGCCGGAATCACCAGAGAAGCGGACCACTACCTGGTCCAACTCTTTCACTTCTATTTGTTCTGCCATAATATGATAAATAATATTTTTGTTGTGATTGCTTGATTATTTCTCTGAGAATAGTACCTGAATGATGGTCTGTCCCACCGCCTGTAGCGTATGTTTGCTGATGTGTGACATGTTATCATCCAATGTATGCCAGGTGGGCCCGAAGCTACTCTGCTCACACTCAGGATAATAGGGGATGATATCGATGGTGGGAATCTTCATGTATTGGTTGACGGGCACATGGTCGTCGGTAACACCAGTGCCATCTTTCGAAGGGAAGAAACTACCGTAGCCAACAATCTGTGCTGCCTGCCATACCTTCTCTACGATGGCTGGGGCAAATTGCTTCGATATCCCTTCCTTATAGAATTGTGCCCCTTCGCCTCCTACCATATCCAAGAGAATACCGAAACGGGCTTCATAGTTCTCCTTGTGAGGGTTCTTGGCCCAATACTGGGCACCCAGTGCCCACGAATCGCTGGTATCTGCATCATGTGCCCACTGAGGAGTACCCCAGTCTTCCGCATCGAAACAGATAAAGTCTACACCGATTTTCAAACTGTCTGTCTGTTGCAGTAGTCGTGCTACTTCCAGCATCACTGCTACACCACTGGCACCATCGTTGGCTGCCATCACAGGCTTTCGATGATTGGTCTCGTCGGGGTCGTTATCTGCCCATGGTCTACTGTCCCAATGGGCACAGAGCAGGATGCGGGTGGTCTGCTCTGGCAGATAGCTCGCAATGATATTCATGCTCTTCAGTGGTGTGCCGTCGTATCCCTTGAGTACCATTTGCTGGGTGCTGACCGTCATACCATATTGTTCGAACTTACGGATAATCCATTGTCCGCAGAGGTCGTGGGCACTGCTATTCATCGTACGCGGACCAAAGTCGCACTGCTGCTGGCAGAAAGAATAGGCACTGTCTGGATGAAACGCTGGTCCTACTGGTACCATCGTAGCCTCATCCGTTGCGGAGTGCTTCTTCAGGTTTCCACATGATGTCATACAACCCACTGTGCAAAGGGTAAAACATACGAGGAACAGTCGTCTCATAGGCGTTTCTTGTTTTGTGCTATTTCCATCACTCTCAGGAAGTTGCCTCCCCAAATCTTCTGGATGTCTTCCTCACTGAAATGTCGCGCCAGCAACTGACGGGTGAAATT
>ONWA01000028.1 GCA_900321425.1 uncultured Prevotellaceae bacterium
TTCAATTACCCAAGAAATATCCTAAATCAAAAATAAAGAATACTCCTCGCTTCTTGTACTACTACTTCTCTGTTATGAAAATCTATCAAAGAACTCTTTTCTTCTGCCAACACCCAAATTTTTGGGCGAAAGCGGATGCAAAGGTACAACTAATTTTTGAACCAGCAAACAAAATACAAAATATTTTTGGGGAAAATAAAAAAATTTTCGACTTTGTTGACAAAATTAAGTTTCACGAGGGAGAAATCATTCAAAAATTTCTTCGATATCATTGACGGTTTCGCTCACCTCTCCTTCACTACAAGGATTGAAGCCTTCTGGCGTGTTAAAGACGGCACTCTCACTAATTCCTAACTGAGAGTCCTTATAAACACGCTGCATATAAAGAGCAAAGATAGGCAATGCCATTGTAGCTCCCTGTCCCATTGCCATTGAGTCTGCTCCAACCCAACAGCCAGATACCAGATTCGGGGTAATGCCCATAAACCATGCATCACTATTATTATTTGTTGTACCGGTTTTTCCTGCCAACTCGCCATTCAGATTATACTTAAAGCGTAGTCTTCTTGCAGTACCGCTATCAACAACTCCCTTCAGCATATAGAGCATCTTATTAGCACACTCCTCACTGATGACCTCATTCACTCGGGGTTGGAACTGAGCAATCACATTGCCCTCATTATCTTCTATTCGCGTAACAAAGAGCGGAGCAGAACGGATGCCACGATTAACAAATGCCGTATAAGCACTCACCATCTCCGCCACAGTGATCTCACATGGTCCTAAGCAAAGTGCCATAGAAGGATGGATTTCTGGATTCCGGATACCATATTCGTGTAATAGTTGGACAAATGCAGACGGATTGAGTTTGCTCATCAGATAGGCCGAAATCCAGTTATTGGATT
The DNA here is from genome assembly GCA_900321425.1 of uncultured Prevotellaceae bacterium. Taxonomy (GTDB): domain Bacteria; phylum Bacteroidota; class Bacteroidia; order Bacteroidales; family Bacteroidaceae; genus Prevotella. The sequence continues at coordinate 906 of ONWA01000028.1, forward strand.
GTGCGAGTCCCCATTTGAGCGTCACCATCTCTCCATATCGTGCATGACCACTGTTTCTTGGAGTCCACGGATGCCCAGCCACCATATATGTCTGTTGCACGTTAGGCGCCAAGTCACAGGGAGAGAATCCATTCTCCATAGCGAGAGAATACAAGAAAGGCTTAATGGTAGATCCCACCTGTCGGCGACCATCCATACACATATCATAGGCAAAATGCACGAAGTTAGTTCCTCCGACGTATGCCTTGACCGCTCCCGTCTTCGGTTCCATGCTCATAAATCCACAGCGGAGGAATGACTTAATGTATCGAATGGAGTCGATAGGAGTCATCGTTGTATCCACCTCACCATGATAGGTAAAGACAGACATCTTAGTAGGGGTATGGAACGAGCGATTGATTTCTTCCTCACTGGCCCCAGCCTCTTTCATTACGCGGTAGCGCTCACTCTGTTTAACAGAACGCATGAGAATACTTTTAACCTGATCAGGCGAGAGAGCATTCGTGAATGGTGCTGTGGGCTTTCGTCTGTTTTCGTTATCAAACGCCGGTTGCAAGTATTTCACTACATGCTCGTCGATGGCTTGCTCGGCATATTTCTGCATTCTGGAGTCGATAGTCGTGAATACTCTCAAGCCATCTGTATATATATTATATGGTTCTCCGTTCTTTTTTCTGTTTTTATTGCACCAGCCATATAAGGGATCCTCCTCCCAATAGATAGAATCTATATGGTAGCGTAAGTAATTCCAAGAAGGATACATGCTTCGCTCTGGTTTCTTAGCCATCATATAACGACGGAGGAAATCGCGGAAATAGGCAGCCACGCCGTCTTTATGATCGGAGACGTGGAAGTTGAGTGCGAGAGGTTCTGCGCTATATTTCCGATAGTCATCCTCTGAGAGGTAATCCTCTTTCACCATCTGCATCAGCACGACATTACGACGATCGCGGCAGCGTTCCGGGTTACGAACGGGATTGAAGTACGACGGGTTCTTACAGAGTCCGACCAGTGTTGCCGCTTCATTGATGGTCAGATTCGACGGATCCTTTCCGAAATAAGTGGCAGCAGCGGTCTTGATGCCCACTGCATTATGAAGGAAGTCGAAATAGTTGAGATACATGGTGATGATCTCATCCTTGGTATAGTTACGTTCCAGTTTTACGGCAATCACCCACTCTATCGGTTTCTGCAATACGCGTTCCATGACGCTGTGGGCAGTAGATGAATAGAGCTGCTTGGCCAACTGCTGTGTGATGGTGGAGCCACCTCCTGCATTCTTCTGTCCGAAGATACCACGCTTGATGATGGCACGTCCCAGGGCGATAAAGTCGATGCCCGAGTGCTGGTAGAAGCGGGCATCCTCGGTGGCCACCAGTGCTTTCACCAGATTGGGTGACAGCTGTGCGTAGTCGACCATGATACGGTTTTCCTTATTATAGTTCCAGGTACCCATCAGTTTCCCGTCGGCTGAATACACCTGTGTAGCATAGCGGTTGATAGGGTTCTGTAGTTCCGCGATGGGTGGCATATAGCCGATCCATCCCTCGGATATCGCATAGAATGCTCCCATTACAGTCAGTGTGACAACGAACAGGAGTGCCCACAAAAAAAGGACAAACTTCTTCCTCATACTTGATGATTTTAATAATATCTTTTGCAAAATTACAATTTTCTTTCGGATTATCGCTCATAAATCAGAAAATATGTGTAATTTTGCGCGAAAATCAAACAAGCAGGATGGATAAGCATAATTTTGTGACGATTGCCGACCTGACCCGTGACAAGATTCTCTACATGATAGAGATGGCACAGGAGTTCGAGCGTCACCCCAACCGTGAATTGTTAAAGGGAAAAGTGATTGCCACGCTTTTCTTTGAGCCATCAACCCGCACCCGTCTTTCTTTCGAGACCGCCGCTAACCGCCTTGGAGCGAAGGTGATTGGTTTTGCCGACCCTAAGATCACCAGTGGCACGAAGGGCGAGACGCTGAAGGACACGATCCTGATGGTGTCAAACTATGCCGACGTGATTGTGATGCGCCATTATATCGAGGGAGCTGCGCAGTATGCCAGTGAGGTGGCCCCCATTCCTATTGTGAATGCCGGCGACGGTGCCCACCAGCATCCTTCGCAGTGTATGCTCGACCTGTACTCGATCTACAAGACACAGGGCACGTTAGAGAACCTTAATATATATATGGTGGGCGACTTGAAGTACGGACGGACGGTTCACTCGCTGCTCATGGCGATGCGTCATTTCAACCCCACGTTCCATTTCGTGGCCCCTAAGGAACTTGCGATGCCCAAGGAGTACAAGATCTATTGCGAAGAGCACGGCATCCAGTATCAGGAGCACACGGCGTTCAACGAGAAGATCATCGCCGATGCCGATATCCTCTACATGACCCGCGTGCAGAAGGAGCGTTTCTCCGACCTCATGGAGTATGAGCGCGTGAAGAACGTGTACGTGCTCAACAACGAGATGCTCCGGCTGGCCAAGCCCAATATGAAGATTCTCCACCCGCTGCCCCGTGTGAACGAGATAGCCTACGAGGTGGACGATAATCCCCATGCCTACTATATCCAGCAGGCCGGCAACGGACTGTTTGCCCGCGAAGCCATCTTCTGCGACGTGCTGGGCATCAGTCTCGACGACGTGAGAAACGACAAGACGATTATCGAGTGAATCACAGACCAAAGCAAGCGAACTGCGAAAGAAGAGAATCACGAATCAAGAGATACAATGAACAAGAAAGAACGTTTAGTAGCCGCCATTGAGCAAGGCACCGTCATCGACCATATCCCCGCAGCCAAGACCTACCAGGTGGCTCAGCTGTTAGGGCTCTTCGACCTCGCCACGCCCGTCACCATCGGTATCAACTACCCCTCGATGAAGGTGGGCAACAAAGGCATCATCAAGGTGTCGGACAAGTTCTTCACCGACGACGAGATCTCCCGTCTCTCCGTCGTGGCCCCGAAGGTGATCCTTAATATCATCCGCGACTACGAGGTAGTGGAGAAGAAGACGGTGGAGACCCCCGATGAGATCAAGGGTATCGTGAAGTGCAACAACCCCAAGTGCATCACCAACAACGAGCCGATGCCCACCCACTTCCACGTGAGTGGCAGCGTGCTCACCTGCCACTACTGCGAGAAGGAGCAGGACATCAGTCATGTGGAGCTCTGCGAGCGGTGATGAAGAGACAGAAAGAGAACATAAATAACATTTCAACCAAAACAACAGAAGACAGACAATGGAAAGAGACAACCAGATTTTCGCGCTGATTGAGAAAGAGCATCAGCGTCAGCTGAAAGGCATCGAACTGATTGCGAGTGAGAACTTTGTTAGCGACCAGGTGATGGAGGCGATGGGTTCCTACCTCACCAACAAATACGCCGAGGGCTATCCTGGTCACCGCTACTACGGCGGCTGTCAGGTGGTCGACGAGGTAGAGCAGCTGGCCATCGACCGTGTTTGCCAGCTCTTCGGTGCGGAGTATGCCAACGTACAGCCCCACTCCGGTGCCCAGGCCAACGCAGCCGTGCTGCTGGCGGTGCTGAAGCCCGGCGACTGTTTCATGGGTCTGAACCTCGACCACGGCGGTCACCTCTCCCACGGTTCGCTGGTGAACACCTCGGGCATCCTCTACAAGCCCGTGGGCTATAACCTGAACAAGGAGACCGGTCGCGTGGACTACGACGAGATGGAGCGCCTGGCGCTGGAGCACAAGCCGAAGCTGATTATCGGCGGTGGCTCGGCCTACAGTCGTGAGTGGGACTACAAGCGGATGCGTGAGATTGCCGACAAGGTAGGTGCGCTGCTGATGATCGACATGGCCCACCCCGCAGGACTCATCGCCGCCGGACTGCTCGACAACCCCGTGAAGTACGCACATATCGTCACCTCGACCACCCACAAGACCCTGCGCGGTCCGCGCGGCGGTATCATCCTCATGGGTAAGGACTTCGACAACCCCTGGGGCTACACGACACCGAAGGGCGTGGTGAAGAAGATGTCGCAGCTGTTGAACTCAGCCGTGTTCCCCGGACAGCAGGGCGGACCGCTGGAGCACGTCATCGCTGCCAAGGCCGTGGCTTTCGGCGAGGCACTCAAGCCCGAGTTCAAGGAGTGGGCCAAGCAGGTGCAGAAGAACGCCAAGGTGCTGGCCGAGGAGCTCGTGAAGCGCGGCTTCACCATCGTCAGCGACGGTACCGACAACCACTCGATGCTCGTCGACCTGCGCACAAAGTATCCCGACCTCACCGGTAAGGTGGCCGAGAACGCCCTCGTGGCCGCAGATATCACGGTGAACAAGAACATGGTACCGTTCGACTCTCGCTCAGCCTTCCAGACCTCTGGTATCCGTCTGGGTACACCGGCGATGACTACCCGTGGTGCGAAGGAGGACCTGATGGTGCAGATTGCCGCATGGATCGAGGAGGTGCTCAACGACCCCGAGAACCCCGAGGTGATCGCCAGTGTGCGCAGCCGCGTCAACGAGACGATGAAGAACTATCCGCTCTTCGCCTATTAAGCGATTGTCGCGAAACAAGTGAATACAAAAGATTGCGTCGGAATCCCTGGCGCAATCTTTTTTTGGTGCATGTAAGCATGACAACAGGTCAAAATTTTGAAATGGAGGGGTGTTGTAACGCTGCAAAAGGTCAAAAAAATGAGATTTGTTGAAATTGTTTCATCACAACAGGCCCCCATTTCGATTTTTCGACCTGTTGTGAGGTTACATCAGGGGTCCATTTCAATATTTGGGGCTGTTGTAACGTTACATCAGCCCCAAATTTCGATATGAGCTCCTATTTCATCGTTTCCGTGAAGTGCGTTATCGCCTGTCGGAAGAGGTGATAGCGCGTATTTCCACCGGAGATACCGTGATTGCGGTTGGTGTAGACGAGCTGTCGGAAGTCCTTGTCGGCCTGCACGAGTGCCTCGACATACTCCGTCATGTTCTGATAGTGCACATTGTCGTCGGCCAGTCCGTGACAGATGAGCAGTTGTCCGCTCAGTTGCGAAGCCCGCTGGATGGGGTTCACGTCGTAGCCCTCGGCATTCTCCTGTGGTGTACGCATATAGCGCTCGGTGTAGATGGTATCGTAAAAGCGCCAGTCGGTGGGTGCCGCGATGGCCACTCCAGCGCGGAACACGGCCCTACCCTCGCTCATCGCCATCAGCGTGCAGAAGCCGCCGAACGACCATCCCCAGATGCCGATGCGGTCCTTGTCGACAAACGACTGTCGGGTGAGCCAGAGGGCGGTCTCCACCTGGTCGCGGGCCTCGAGCTCACCCAGTCGGAGGTAGGTACACTTCTCGAAGGCGGCTCCCCGTCCGCCGGTGCCCCGCCCGTCGACACATACGCAGACGAAGCCCTCCTGTGCCAGATACTGTTCGAGGATAGCGCCCGCGCCGCTCATACCGATGCGCCACTGGTTGAGCACCTGTTGCGAGCCCGGTCCGCTATACTGATACATGATGACGGGATAGCGCCGCTGGGGGGCGAAATCCTTGGGTTTCACCATCCATCCGTTGAGCGTGATGCCCTCTGCCGTCTCGAAGGTGAACAGCTCACGGCTGCCCAGGTCGTAGGCGGCGAGCTTCTCCTGTAGCGACTGATTATCGACGAGCACCTTCAGCTCCTTGCCCTTGCGGTCTCTGAGCGAGTAGCGCGGCGGTGTGTTCATATCGCTCCAGGTGTGCACCAGATAGCGGTAGTTGCGACTGAAGATGGCGGTGCTCACACCGGTAGTCGGCGATAGACAGTCGGTGGTGCCGTTGCGGTGGGTCACGAACACCTGTCGGCTGGTGGCTCCCGCGGGGTTCGCCTGATAATAGACATCACCCGTCTTCTCATCGTAGCCGTAGACAGCGGTCACCTCGTAGTCGCCGTGGGTCAGCTGGCTCACCTGTCGACCGCTCATATCGTAGAGATAGAGATGCTGATAACCGCTGCGCTCGCTGGGCAGCAGGATGGTCTTGTCGCCGATGCGTATCTGTCCGAGCACCTCCTCCTTCACGTATTTCTCTCCCTGCTCCTCGATCACCAGTCGGCAGTCGGCAGTCACGGGGTTCACGAAGTAGAGGCACAGACAGTCCTGGTGGCGGTTCATCGTGACGACAGCCACCCGTTCGGGCGCACTCGTCGGGAGCACGCGGGGGATGTAGCCGTCGGCATCGAGGGGCACGGGGAGCGTGCGCGTCTCACCCGTCGCGAGGTCGACGCTCTTCACCGATACCTTCGAGTTGTCGCTGCCCGGCACAGGATACTTATACGTGTAGTCGCCGGGATATTCGCGATACTGCTCGCGCTCGGGGGCCAGTCCCTTGAACAGCTGCATGGAGTATTGCTTCACGGCGCTCTCGTCGTAGCGTATCCACACCAGGTGCCGACTGTCGGCAGTGAACACCATCGAGCGGTTGGTAGAGAACTCCTCCTCATACACCCAATCGGGGATGCCGTTGATCACCTCGTTGCGACAGCCGTCGTGGGTCACCTGCTGCTCCTGACCGTCTTTGTTCAGGTCGACCACGAAGATATTATTCTCGCGGACGAAGGCCACCTTGCTGCCGTCGGGCGAGAAGACGGGCACCTGCTGCGCCCCACACTGACTGAGGGGCATCAGGGACTTATCCTTCAGGGTATAGAGATAGTAGTTGGCTGTCGCCGAACGGCGATAGATGGCCTTCGTCTGCGTCTGTATCAGCATCCGCCGCCCGTCGGGACTCATCGTATAGCCGTCGATATGGATGTCGGCATCCTTCACCTCGGCGGCGTCGAAGAGCACACCGGTGAGCTCGCCCGTCTTAAACGAGTAGCTCACCACCTGCCGACCATCGCTGCTGATCTGGGCGTAGTGCTCGCCATCGGCCAGCGGACACACCTCCGACAGGCCTGCGGCGGCAAACTGACCGCTGGTGATGTCCTTCAGACTCAGACGCTCACCGGCATTCAACTGGAAGGGCACCATCGTCAGGCCACCCAACAATAATAACAACTTTCTCACATACCATCTGTTTCGTTTCATATGCAATCGGTTTTGCATGCAAAGATACAGCAATTCGACTGAAATCACAAGGAAATTCATCGATTTTCACTATCTTTGCACAACGAATTCGAAACCTAAAAGAAAAAAGAACATGACTGCAAAACGACTATGCCTCTGGCTACTCCTGTCGATGAGCTGTGCTGCACAGCTCTTCGCAGATGTATTCAACGGCGGACGCACCGACTTCCGCGACGAGACCATCTACTTCGCCATCACCACCCGTTTCTACGACGGCGACCCCACCAATAACGTGCTGTGCTGGGACAACCAGGCGGCACAGATACAGACGAAGGACCCCTGCTGGCGCGGCGACTTCAAGGGACTCATCGACCGACTCGACTATATCAAGGCGCTGGGGTTCACCGCCATCTGGATCACACCCGTGGTACAGAACGCCTCCGGCTACGACTATCACGGCTATCACGCCATGGACTTCACCCACGTCGACCTGCGCTATGAGAGCCGCAAGGACTGGGGAGCCGACGACGACGTCACCTTCCAGACACTACTCGATGCCGTTCACCAACGGGGAATGAAACTCATCCTCGATATCGTCATCAATCACAACGGCAACTTCGGAGAGGAAACACTCTGCAGGATGTTCGAACGCGACCAACAGATACACAACCAGGCACGCATCGAGAGCTGTATGATGCCACAGGAGACCATCGGAGGCAGCAGCTACTGGAATAAACAGCCGGGCGACCAGTATCAGACACGACTGAGTAGGATGAAGAACGTGGACGGCGTCAATCACGACAGCAAGAACTACTATCACCACTTCGGCAATTTCAACTGGGACGACCATACACGGTGGTATGCACAGATAGCCGGCGACTGCGTCGACCTGAATACGGAGAATCCCGCTACCTACCGCTATCTCCGCGAGTGCTACGGACAGTTCATCAAGATGGGAGTCGACGGATTCCGTATCGACACCAGCGGTCATATCGCACGCGTCACCTTCAACAACGCCTTCGTGCCCTACTTCCTGCAACTGGGCGAGCAGTACAAGGACAAACGACCGGGAGGAGCACCGTTCTATCTCTTCGGTGAGGTATGTGCCAAGTCGGGAACGGTCATCTACCGTAATGAACACGTGGCCTGCTCACCTTTCTTCTATACATGGAAAGGCGAGGACTACGGATGGACAGAAAACGAGGACGAGTGGAATGCGAACATCCCCGTGACGGAGAGTACGGCATTCCAGCAAACCAACCTGAAGGCGTGCGAGGCGGAATGGGAACAGTATAAGGGCACGAACACCACCGACTTCAACTCCACCAACGCGTTCCTCAGTGGCAACAGCTATCATGCACCCGACTACTCCAAAGCATCGGGGTTGCACGTCATCGACTTCCCCATCCATTATAACTTCAGTAATGCTGGCAAAGCCGTCAACCTCGCCAAGGAAGGCGACCGGTGGTATAACGATGCTACTTGGAACGTGGTCTATGTCGACTCCCACGACTACGGTCCGCAGGACAACGGCTACCTGCAGCGTTTCAACGGCGGTACGGCTCAGTGGGCAGAGAACCTCTCGCTGATGTTCACCTTCCGAGGCATACCCTGCATCTTCTACGGCAGTGAGGTGGAATTTCAGGCTGGCAAGGAGATCGACAAAGGACCGAACGGACCGCTGGCGGAAACCGGGCGCGCCTATTTCGGCGAATATCTGAAAGGCGACATCAAGGCAATAGACTTCGGCAGCTATACGGCATCTGGCAATATCGCACAGACCTTAGGTGGTGACCTCGCCCAACATATCATCCGACTGAACAAGATACGTGCCGCCATTCCGGCACTCAGGAAAGGACAATACAGCTGGGAGGGATGCAGTGCCAACGGCGGTTATGCTTTCAAGCGCCGATACACAAACGGTGATATCGACAGCTACGCACTCGTATGTCTGAACGGCGGTGCCACGTTTACGGGTATCCTCAACGGCACCTATCGCGAATGTATCACAGGAGCCGAACAGGTAGTGACCAACGGCAACCTCACCACCCAATGCAGCGGAAAGGGTAATCTGAGGGTGTGGGTGCTCAACGGACCGGGAAAGATCGGTGAGGACGGTAAGTTCCTCTACGCATCAACACCGGTGGAGAAAGGAGGCAAACCGTCGTTCACTGACAGCGGCGCTTCGCAATGGTATGCTGCCGCAGATGCCGACCAGCCGGTAACGCCCGATCCAGGGCCTCAGCCGGAACCAGGACAGACGGGCTCTATCACCATCTATGTCACAGCCACTACAGCACCCTATCTCTACGCATGGGACGAGAGCGTCAACCCCATCAAAGTACTCAACGGCGGATGGCCCGGCTCACTGCTCACACAAAGCGTGACCATCGACAATACCATCTATTATTATAAGACATTCGACGAGGTCAGCAAGATTTGTGTCATCTTCAATACAGGTAGTAACCAGCATCAGACGACAGATATCAAGAACATCACCTCCGACACCTATTTCTCCTACGATGGCGACAAGACGTATGAGATACTGCCAACGCCCACCACAGGCATCCTCGAGATAACCGGCGACGACAAGGCACAGAAGGTGTACAGTCTTAGCGGCATCGAGGTTGGCAACTCGCAACACATCCGTCAGCTCCGTCCGGGTATCTATCTCGTAGGAGGCAAGAAAATACTCAAGCGATGACAGAGACTCTACGCTATTACGACTACGGCACATGGATCAGGCAACAGTTCCCGTTTCGGGTGCAGAAGATATCCATCGATGCCGGATTCTCCTGCCCTAACCGCGACGGAAGGATAGGCTACGGAGGGTGTATCTACTGCGACAACCGGACCTTTAATCCCGCCTACTGCAACCATCAGAAAAGCATCACGGAACAGTTGGAGGAAGGGAAGCTTTTCTTTGCCAGAAAATATCCCCAGATGAAATACCTCGCCTATTTCCAGGCATATACCAATACCTATGCCGACATCCCCACCCTCCGCCGGATGTACGAAGAGGCCCTGAACGTAGAAGATGTGGTGGGAATCGTTATCGGCACCCGACCCGACTGTATCAGCGATGAGTTGCTCGACTACTTCGAAGAACTCAATACCCGCACCTTTCTCATGGTGGAATACGGTATTGAATCGGCCAACGATGACACCCTAAGGTTCATTCATCGGGGTCATACCTTCGAATGCTCGAGAACAGCGGTCGAGAAAACAAAAGCAAGGGGAATCCTGACAGGGGGGCATATCATCCTGGGACTGCCGGGTGAGGACGCTCAAGAGAGTCTGCGCCAAGCACCCATCATCTCCTCCCTGCCATTAGACATACTCAAAATTCACCAGATGCAAATCATCAAAGGGACACCATTAGCACGTATCTATCAGGAACATCCATTTCCATTATATACCGTTGACGAGTATATCCGCCTCATCAGTGAATATATACAAAGACTGCGTCCCAACCTGATATTGGAACGATTTGTTTCACAATCACCTGCCAATATGCTGGTGGCACCACACTGGGGACTAAAGAATTATGAATTCACTCATCGACTCATCCATTTCCTCAATGAAAAGGGAACCTATCAAGGTCAGATAGAATCGGCTGAAAACGGTAAGTAATTGCTTTTCAATAGCAGATCTACACTCATATCCTTGTGGCTATTCATGTAGCGGTCAATGTTTTTCACTGTATTACTCTGGAACACCTCACGGTTCATCACCTTGTTAACAACCCATTGTATCTTTCCCATATGCTGGTCGTTGTCCTTTTGTGACGACATACTCTCTTGGGGAATCGGATAAAGTGACAATAGATAGTATCCCAAACAATCGGGAACGATATAAGAGCGCTGCATCATCTTGCGCTGACCAGAACTATAGCCGTAAGCGGGATTGCGATAAAGCGCATAGTCAGAACCAAGATACTTATCCAGACAGATACCTACCCTGTTCTTTGAAACAATTACACTCTGGTCGAGCGACCCAATCTGCGCATAAACCTTGGGAATCTCAAAGTCTGGCAACAAGGTCAGCAAATGCTTGAATGACTCACTTAAAGCATGGTTAATATCCTCCATGTCATCATACTGCTTCTCCACATCAGCAATCAGACACTGCAAAGTGGAATCCTGGTAGAAGCTGAGGAACTTGGCATTGATTTGAGGATCATTCACCTGTCCCAAATGCAACACATCTTCAATCAATGTACGCGTCTCAGCTGGATATACTGTCTTCAACTGTTGCAAAGCAGAAAAATCACCTGTTGTCAGATAAAGTGTCTGCACTCGGTCATAACGATCTACAGTCACCTTCCCTAAGAGATCACCCTCACGGTGATTCTTCAGATGCCACTGGCAACCGAGACAGCTCAGCATGACTATAAACAATATGAAATAAACCTTGCGCACGTATGAGAAACCTTTATCTATTTGTTAAAATTCGCTGCAAAAGTACTAAAAAAGTTTGAGAAAACCAAATTTTAACCTAAAAATATTAAAAATCAGTGTAAATTTCTTATATATTCAACGATAGTTCGTTAAAAATTGCACAGAATCATAATAAATGTGTAAATTTGTCAAACTAAAAACTCTGAAGATGAAAAGGATAGGATTTGCATTATTAACAATGATGTATGCCAGTTTAATGATGGCGCAACATACGTTTAGCGTACAAGTACATAATAGTTCTAAGTCTGTTCGTACAGACGAACCAATAGTTATTCCTCTAAACAACTACGGTGAAGTGCGTTCAGCTCTCGTTACTGTCGAAGGCAAGGAAATACCTTGTCAGCTTGATGATCTCAATCAAGATGAGACGTACGATGAACTCTGTTTTCTTGCCGATTTAGGGAAGAAAGAAAAGAAAATATATCATGTTACCCTCTATAACGAAGGTGAGCCCAGAACCTATCCTGCACGGGTATATGCAGAAATGGTAATGGGAAACTCGAAAGACAAAACGCTGAAAAAGAATCAGCAGAATAACTACGTAGAAAGTATTACTGCACGTGGTGATGCGGCCTACACCTACAACCTACTCCACCACCATGGTGTAGACTTCGAAAGTGAGTTCAATGGTATACGTATCTATTTCGACAAACGACAAACGCTCGATCTCTACGGCAAGTACAAAAAAGGGCTTGAATTACAGGCCACCCAGTTTTATACCCAACCTGACCAAAAGAAGGCTGGCTATGGTGACGACATCCTGTGGGTGGGCAATACCTTTGGGCTTGGAGCCTTTCGTGGATGGAACGGCAAAGAGCCCACAATGATAGAGCCCGTCCGGTCACGTACCCAACGAGTCATCGCTTATGGTCCGCTTCGCACCATCGTTGAGTTGTTCGACAGAGGTTGGAAAGCTGAATCTGGGAAGCCTGCACTGAATATGACTATTCGATATACGCAGTATGCTGGCCATCGTGATACAGATGTTGATGTGTTCTTCAATCGCGACGTTACAGACTACCTATTCTCTACAGGTATCATCAATGTCATGAACTCTAAGGAATTCAGTGACCACAAGGGACTTCGTGGTTGCTGGGGAACTGATTGGCCATCGAGTGACACTATCAACTTTAAACGCGAAACAGTAGGCTTAGGCATCTGCATCCCTATGAAATATATCAAAGAAGAAATAGCTGCTGATAAGGAAATCAAACAAGGCGGCAACTATACATTCATCGTTGGCACTGACCAAAAACACCTACAGTATAAGGTTGTCTACAGTTCAGACAATGAAGATTTTGGCTATCACTCCGCTCAAGAGTGGTTCCAATTTCTGAAAGAGTGGAAGAAAGAACTGGAAAAACCAATAGAGATTAAATATTAGGAAGATCGGAGAAGCGTTTCCGTCCTTTTACGTAATATTGCCAGAGCAAGGAGAACCTCTTTTGCTCTGGTATTTTTATTTCTACCCTATCATGCTGAATCGTTTCACGATCTTTTCGGAAATCTGCCATCCAACGACGGAAATCATGACGTGCTCGATATACAGCCTTAAATTCACCAAGATTTCTGTCTAATAACAACATCTTCCAAGCAGCTACATAATCCAATAGCCATCGCCACGCCATCACATATCGTAACTCTTTCTCTGGTAAGCACTTATACAACATTGTCAGATTATTGCGAAAATTCAGGTAAGTCTTTCTCGGATTGGCCTTAGGTAACGTTCCACCTCCCACATGATAAACATAGCTCTCAGGAATACAATAGATTTTCCGACCATGTATACGCAGGCGCCAACAGAGATCAATCTCCTCGTTATGAGCAAAGAAGCGTCCGTCGAGGCCTCCCACATCCCAATAGTCTTTTGCCCGTATCATTAAGGCAGCACCAGTAGCCCATAGAACCTCTGTCGCATAATCATACTGACCATTATCTGCCTCAACCGTTTCCATAAGACGCCCTCTGCAGAAAGGATATCCGAAACGGTCAAGATACCCCCCACAAGCACCAGCATACTCAAACCGATCTCTATCGAAGATGGAAAGCAGTTTGGGTTGACAGGCTGCCACCTCAGGATGAGAATCCATAAATTCAATGAGGGGCATCAGCCAGTGGTGACTTACTTCAATATCCGAATTTAACAACAGATAATACTCTGCCTTAATCGACTGCAATGATTGATTATAGCCATCAGCAAAACCCCAGTTCTTCTCCAACTGAATAAGTTGACACTGGGGAAAATGCTCACGCAACAATGCTACAGAATCATCTGTTGAAGCATTATCGGCTACATACACTGTAGCCTCTGGTGAATAGCGCAACACCGTAGGAAGATACTTTCTCATCATCTCAGCACCATTCCAGTTCAATATCACAATGGCTAACTTTTCCATCTACACCATATTATATATTATAAGAGTTCTACTTTTAAGGCTGTCTTGTCAAAATTAAAATCTCCCAACCTCACATTTACCAGTTGATTGTCGTACGCTTCTCGTGCCGTCGATGGCGACAGTTCCACTCGGATATAGTTTCGGGTAAAACCATGCATGGCCTTACCTCTTGTAGCCTTCTCTAAGAGCACCTCTGCATGCTGTCCGCGATAACGTTCATAGAAAGCATGGGTCTTCTCGTCAGAGAGTTCAAGCAGTCGCTTGCTACGACATTTCTTGTCATGATCACTCACCACATAAGGAATAGACAGCGCTGAGGTTCCTGGTCGTTCAGAGTATGGAAACACATGCAGTTGTGTTACATCAAGTCCCTTGAGCAGTTCATAGGTCTCCTCAAAGCATTCAGGTGTTTCTCCCCTACACCCTACCATCACGTCAACACCAATAAATGAGTCAGGCAGCAACTGTTTGATTTGATGAATCTTATCTGCAAACAACCTACTGTCATAATGTCTATGCATCAGTCGTAGTACTGTATCGCTACCACTCTGCAAGGGAATATGGAAATGGGGCATAAACGCCCTACTCTTACTACAATAATCAATCAGTTCATCACTCAGCAAATCGGGTTCCAGACTACTGATACGATAGCGCTGTATTCCCTCTACCTCATCAAGTGCTTTCACCAAATCAATAAAACGTTCACCTGTCGTCTTACCGAAATCACCAATGTTCACACCAGTCAGCACTATCTCCTTTCCACCCTCTGATGCCACCTCTTCAGCCTGTTTCACAAGAGACGCTATTGAGGGATTACGACTAAAACCGCGAGCATAAGGAATGGTACAATACGTACAGAAATAGTCACAACCATCCTGCACCTTGAGGAAATATCGTGTACGGTTTCCGCGAGAACAACTCGGAGCAAATGACTGGATATCCTTCGTCTTCTCTCTATAGAACTGATGAAGATGACCGCCATCCCTATTCTTACTCCACGCATCTGACAGATACTGCACCAATGTTGCCTTCTCATTTGAGCCAAGCACTAAGTCGACACCATCCATCTTACTCACCTTCTCAGCCTCCAACTGAGCATAGCAACCTGTCACTACCACAAATGCAGAGGGATGGTTGCGCACAAGACGGTGAATCGCCTGACGACATTTACGATCAGCCACCTCTGTCACCGAACAAGTATTGATAAGACAAATATCAGCCTGCTCGCCTCGTTGAACCGTACGAACACCCAACTCCTGAAGCATTTTTGCAAATGTCGAAGTTTCTGAGAAGTTCAGTTTACAACCAAGCGTGAAGTAGGCTGCTGTCTTACCTTGAAAGGCAGATGAATTGATCATATATAAATAAGGTATATTGTTTTCGAGCACAAAGGTACAACTAAGTGAGCAAAAGACAAAAAGAAAATGATTAAAAATACCCATTTTTTACTGAGAACACGAAAAGTGTATTTTCTACGCAAATTTTTAACATTTCGTAAGTTGCTGATTATCAGCTATTTTTAAAAAAGTTACAAAAATGATATAAAAAAAAACAAAAAAAATGATACGTCGTATTAAAAAAATGCATACCTTTGCAGCGTTTTAATAAACAAATGATTGTTTTACAGATTTTAAAAGCTTAGAAAAAATGAAAAAGTTAGTATTTGCATTCGCAGCTGTAGTAGCTGTTTCTTTCGCATCATGTGGTAACAAGACAGCTCAGGGTGCTGCAGTTGATTCTGATTCTGTAGCTGTTGTTGACAGCGCTGTTGCTGACACACTGGTTGCTGATTCTGCTGCTGCTGATTCTACTGCTGCTGCTGAGTAATTAGACAACTAATTATTGAGAGAAATGCCGCTGGACGATAGTTCAGCGGTTTTTTTGTTTTCCCAAAAGAGAAAGTTCTACCCTTTCCTATCTCTTACATACTATGCTATGAAAAAACTGAGTGGTTTTTTATTTTTCTGTATGAAAACGAGTACTATTCAATAAAAATGATTAAATTTGCAAACACAAACCCTATATTTAATTATCATCACGATGGAAATAAACAAGAAACCATCTTTCAATAGTAGGATTTGGCCTATTCTGTGGTCAACGATTTTGTTCATATCGCCCACTGGCACTTGGGCACAGAACGACTCCGTCAAGACTCCCCAAAATGAAATTGACTTCAGTATTAACCTTTTGGCTCACGGAGAAGCATGCGGTGGCGGTCTTCCAAAGGGAGCTGAAGAAAACAAGTCACGCTTCCTGTTAGGACGTATGCGTATCATTGCTGACTACAAGCGTCCAGGACTACAGGTACATGCCGTCACACAGAACTTAGCCATTTGGGGTATGAAGGGAAATCAGGCCTTCGATCTGTATGAAGGTTGGGCAAAGATTTCGTCGAAAAACGGTTTTTTCGCACAGGTGGGACGCGTAGCCCTCTCTTATGACGACGAGCGTATCATCGGTACCAACGATTTTGCTACCGCAGCATTGTCACATGATTTGATAAGGGTCGGTTATGAGGGGCACGGCCATCAGGCCCATGCCATTTTCTGCTACAACCAGAATGATAACAACATCTATAACAACACATACTATGATGATGGTGCGCAGTACTATAAGACGATGCAAACCCTCTGGTACCACTACGATTTTCCAAAGTTCCCGTTGGGTGTCTCGCTGCTTTTCATGAATATTGGTATGCAGGCAGGAAAGATCAATCCTAAAGAATGGGATTATGATACCAATCCAGCCCGTACAGAATACCAGCAGATGTTTGGTGGTTATATCAACTATCATCCGAAACACCTAACGCTTGAAGCCTCTTACTACCGACAGACAGGTAAACAGGTTGCTATCTCAATGAATGCGTCAGACATCCGTGCCTGGATGGCAAGCGTAAAAGCAACCATCACCCCTACCGACCGTTATGGATTCATAGTAGGTTACGATCATCTGAGTGGTGACGACTATATGCCCGTTCCTTATGGTGGTGATATCGGTTTGATCAGACATGATGTCATCAAAGGTTTCAGTCCTTTATACGGTTCGCGTACGAAGTTCTACGGTATCCTTGATTTCTTCTACGAGAGTGCCTATATCAACGGCTTTACACCAGGTTTACAGAACGTATTTATCGGTGCCTTTGGCGATCCCGTCAAAAAACTGAGCTGTAGCTTTACCTATCACTATCTGGCCACCGCCACAGCACTCACGAACTTGAACCGTACTCTAGGACATTCCATCGAGATAGGAGCCGACTATCGTTTCTCTAAGGACATCACCTTGAGCGTTGGCTACACCCAGATGTTTGGCACTGAGACGATGAGTCGTTTGAAACAAGACGAAAGCAACAAGAACGGACGATGGGGATGGTTCTCATTGGTCATCTCACCTACCGTGTTCTCTACCAAATGGTAATCTGGAGAGAGATTTTCCTGTTTTATTTGTCTGAATGACATTTTTTTCGTATTTTTGCAGCGATTAATCATAACCCATCGGTCAATTGATAGAGAAGCATATTATATTAGAAGATATCGACCCCGTGATGTTCTATGGCGTGGGGAATACCCATCTGCAGATGATCAGATCGCTCTTCCCAAAACTCCGCATTGTAGCAAGAGATAATGTCATTAGGGTGTTAGGTGATGAGGAGCAGATGGCTTCTTTCGAGGAAAGCGTCGAAACTATGCGTCAGCACTTGTTACATTTCAACTCTTTAAACGAGGAAGATATTCTTGATATCATCAAAGGCAGAAAGACAAAACAGAAAGCCCCCGATGGTGTTATTGTCTACTCGATGGCAGGTCGCCCTATTCAGGCTCGCAGCGAGAACCAGCAGCGACTGGTGGATACCTACAAGACCAACGATATGGTGTTCGCTGTAGGACCTGCTGGTACAGGAAAGACTTATCTATCTATTGCCTTAGCTGTCAAAGCACTGAAAGAGAAGACGGCAAAGAAAATTATCCTCTCACGTCCAGCGGTAGAGGCCGGCGAGAAACTAGGATTTCTGCCAGGAGACATGAAAGAGAAAATTGATCCTTACCTGCAACCACTCTACGATGCATTGGAGGATATGTTACCACAGGTAAAACTGCAAGACATGATGGAGAAACATATCATTCAGATAGCCCCATTGGCATTTATGCGCGGACGTACTTTGAGCGATGCTGTAGTCATCCTTGACGAGGCGCAGAACACAACACCTGCTCAAATCCGCATGTTCCTCACCCGAATGGGTTGGAACACTAAAATGATCATCACAGGCGATATGACACAGATAGACCTTCCCCACTCCCAAAAAAGTGGACTGATAGAAGCATTACATATCCTCAGTAACGTGAAAGGTATTGGTGTAGTGAACCTCACAGGAAAGGATATCGTGCGCCATAAGCTAGTGACAAAGATTGTCAACGCCTACGAGGCTTACGACAAAGAGAAACAAGAACAAAAGAAAGAATCATAAATAAGAAAGATGAAAGCTTTAACAAAGACTGACTTTACGTTCGAAGGACAAAAGAGTGTGTATCATGGTAAGGTACGCGACGTGTACAACATCAATGACGATCTGATGGTGATGGTAGCCACTGATCGCATCTCGGCATTTGACGTAGTGCTACCTAAGGGTATTCCTTTTAAGGGACAGGTACTTAACCAGATAGCAGCTAAGTTCTTGGATGCAACGACTGACATCTGTCCTAACTGGAAATTAGCAACTCCAGACCCGATGGTGACTATAGGACTGAAATGTGAAGGATTCCGCGTAGAGATGATTATCCGCTCCATCCTTACTGGCAGTGCCTGGCGCGAGTATAAGAACGGATGTAGGGAACTCTGCGGTGTCAAACTCCCTGAGGGCATGAAAGAAAATGAGCGGTTCCCTGAGCCCATCATCACTCCGACGACCAAGGCCGACGAGGGACACGATTTAAATATCTCTAAGGAAGAGATCATTCGTCAGGGAATCGTATCTGCTGAAGACTATGCTATCATTGAAGACTACACTCGCCGACTCTTTGCTCGTGGACAGGAGATTGCCGCCAAACAAGGCCTTATCTTAGTAGACACTAAATACGAATTTGGTAAACGCGACGGTAAGGTATATCTCATTGACGAAATCCACACTCCCGACTCTAGTCGCTACTTCTATGCTGATGGCTATGAGGAGAAACTGGCCAAGGGCGATCCACAGCGGCAACTCTCAAAGGAGTTCGTACGCCAATGGCTGATTGAGCACAACTTCATGAATGAGCCCGGTCAGGTTATGCCTGAAATCACCGACGAATATGCTGAGAGTGTCAGTCGACGTTATATCGAGCTCTACGAACATATCGTTGGCGAACATTTCGAGTGCGAGGCTTACGAAGGAGATATCGCTAAAAGGATAGAGAAAAACGTGAGCAACTGGCTAAAAACTAGATAATATAGAGCATGTATAGGCAAGAAGAGATCAAGCCCTATCACCAGGGAGAGAAAGGCAGGCAAGTAGCGGAAATGTTTGACAACATTGCCCCTACCTACGACACCCTGAACCATCGCCTCTCGTGGAATATTGATCGCTATTGGCGAAAGAAAGCGCTACAGTCTCTTCTGCCCTATCAGCCACAATCAATACTCGACGTAGCTACTGGCACAGGCGACTTTGCCCTTCAGGCAGCCGAGATGCTACATCCCGTGAAGATCACGGGGATTGATATCAGCGAGGGGATGCTGACCATCGCACGTAAAAAAGTAGAACACAGCACGCTCACCACACAGTTCGATTTGGTCATGGAGGACTGTATGCATCTCTCCTACGATGACAACACTTTCGATGCAGTGACAGCTGCTTTCGGTATCCGCAATTTTGAGCACCTCGATCAGGGGTTGACCGAGATGTGTAGGGTAATGAAAAAGGGAGGTCACCTAGGTATTGTTGAATTAACAGAGCCTGTCTGCTTTCCCATGCGACAGCTTTTCCATCTGTATAGTCATACGGTACTGCCCGTTTATGGACGTCTCGTCTCTAAAGACAGTAGTGCCTATTCCTATCTGACAAAAACCATCGAGGCGTTCCCTCAGGGTGAACAAATGATGGACATTCTGAAAAAGGCGGGATTCGCTCAGACAGCGTTCAAGCGACTCACCTTCGGTATTTGCACAATGTATTTCGCAACTAAATAATTCTGCCACATGGACAAGTATGGATTGATTGGTTATCCCTTGGGACACTCGTTTTCTATCAGCTATTTCAACCAAAAATTTGCTGATGAAGGGATTAATGCTAAGTATATGAATTTCGAGATCTCCTCTCTTGACGAACTCGAAGGTGTCATCAGCTCCAATCCTGAGCTAAAGGGCATCAACGTCACTATTCCCTACAAGGAGAAAGTGATGCATTACTTAGATAGTATCACCCCCGAAGCAAGAGCTATCGGTGCTGTCAACGTCATCAAAATCACTCATGAAGGGAACAAGGTAAAGTTGAAGGGCTACAATTCTGATGTGATAGGCTTCGCACGCAGCATCGAGCCGATGCTGGAGAAAAAATGGCACAAGAAAGCACTGATCCTTGGAACTGGAGGAGCTTCAAAAGCCATCAATTTTGGATTGAAGAACCTAGGCCTGGAGACCGTTTTCGTCAGTCGTTATGAGCGTCCTGGCACTATATGCTATCAGGATATCACCCCTGAGGTGATTAAGGAATACAATGTGATTGTCAATTGTACCCCGGTAGGAATGTATCCCAAGACTGAGGAATGTCCTAACCTACCTTATGAGGCAATGGATCATCATACCATTCTCTACGACTTGATTTACAATCCTGACGAAACATTATTCATGAAGAAGGGAGCCAAGTATGGTGCACATGTCAAAAACGGATTAGAGATGTTGCTCCTACAAGCTTTTGCTTCATGGGAATTCTGGCATGAGAAATAAATGATGGAAACGACCAACTATACAAGACAGCTGAACCATCTTACGCAGCAGTATAACGCCATGATCCGCACACTGGAACAGGCGTATGAGCACGATTGTGCACACACTGACTGGGCTACAGAACTGATGGCTTCATCGAAACTCAAGCGTCAATATAACCAACGCTATGAGAGTCTTGCAAAAGAATACTTATCCCAGCGCAGTCACTTGTTAACAAGCTGGAAGACCGAACACCCACAATGGGCACGTAGACGCACGTTTTGGAGTTGGCTTTTCTTCATCGGCATCTTCTGTATGATGGGAGGCTGTATGTCTCAGATACCTGAAGAAGACAACTATCAGTCAGCTAGCGTCATGAGTAATCCTGGAGAGACCACCTATTGGAATGCTGAAAATATCCCCATCCCTTATCTGCAGAATGCCACACAGTATGTGTCCAATCCCGACAGTGTTCTCACCCAAGGTGCGGTCGATAAGATGAATGTTACCTTGAAGAGACTTGAGGACGAGATGGACATACAGACGGTAGTGGTGGTAGTTAATCACATTGAAAATGATGACCCTTTCCGGATGGCCCAAGACATCGGAAACAAATACGGTGTAGGAAAGGATGACAGAGGACTGGTGATTATTGTAGGCTACGAAGACCACTCCATCAACATATCGCCAGGAAAGAAGTTGGAAGCCGACCTAACGGATGCGGAATGCCATCGATTAGAACAGCAGTATGTGGTTCCTGCCATGAAGATACAGATGCCCGATAGCGGTATGGTATACCTGATGGATGGCATTGTAGCCACACTCCAGAAAAAATCGCTCCCTCCTATGTCGCAATTTTCAGATAACGACGACTTAATGGACGAAGATGAGTTAGGAGTCATCGGACTCTGCTCACTATTATTCCTGCTATGGATCTGCTTCTATCTCTGGCTGAACCGAAAATACCAGTGGATGCCACTGATAGGAACGGTAATGCTTCTCCCCAATCCATTCCGCGAACGTACTAAATTTTACATCGACAATGGCGGAGGTAACTTCTTTGGAGGTGGTGGTTCCTTTGGAGGTGGAGGAGGGTTCAGTGGAGGCTCATTCGGAGGCGGCTCGTTTGGAGGCGGAGGTGCCACGTCGCGCTGGTAATATCATCAAAATCACAGAATTATATAATAACAAAACAATAAAATAAAATTCATTATGAAACTCAGCAAAGGTTTAATCGGAATCATCGCAGCCATCGTCATCATTGGCGCATGGGCAGCAAGTGCTTACAACTCAATGGTTAGCGTTCAGGAGACAACAACGACAGCGCTTGCTAATGTACAGTCAACCTATCAGCGTCGAGCCGACCTGATTCCCAACTTGGTAGAGACCGTCAAGGGCTATGCCACTCATGAGCAACAGACACTCGAGGACGTGGTTGCCGCTCGCTCGAAGGCCACTCAGGTAACCCTCGACCCTACGAACATGACTCCTGAGAAACTGAAGGAGTTCCAACAGGCACAGGGTGAGTTAGGTTCAGCACTCGGTCGACTGATTGCTATCCAAGAGAACTACCCCGACTTGAAGGCCAATGAGAACTTCCGCGACCTCCAAGTGCAGTTGGAGGGTACCGAGAATCGCATCAACGAGGCACGTAACAAGTACAATGAGGCCACGAAGTTCGAGGCAGAGGCTGGTGCTGAGAAAGCTCCACAAGTAAAATTCTAAGATAGTTATGAGTAACGATCGTTATATGCAACGTGGTGTCTCTGCGGCAAAGGAAGACGTCCACGCAGCTATCAAGAATATTGATAAAGGACTTTTCCCTCAGGCTTTCTGTAAAATCATCCCTGACATCCTAGGAGGTGATCCAGAGTACTGCAATATCATGCATGCCGACGGAGCTGGAACAAAATCGTCGCTGGCGTATATGTACTGGAAGGAGACAGGCGACCTCTCCGTATGGAAAGGTATTGCTCAGGATGCCATCGTGATGAATACCGACGATCTGCTCTGCGTAGGAGCAGTCGATAATATCCTCGTATCGAGCACCATCGGACGTAATAAGATGCTGGTGCCAGGCGAGGTCATCTCAGCCATCATCAACGGCACTGACGAACTGCTCGCTGAGCTCCGTGAGATGGGTATCGGCATCTGGCCTACAGGCGGTGAGACCGCTGACGTGGGCGACCTCGTACGCACCATTATCGTTGACTCCACCGTCACCTGTCGCATGAAACGCTGTGATGTGATCGACAATGCGAATATCCGTCCTGGAGACGTCATTGTGGGTCTTTCCTCTACCGGTCAGGCTACCTACGAGAAACACTACAATGGTGGTATGGGTTCCAACGGACTCACCTCTGCTCGTCATGACGTCTTTGCGAAATACCTCGCGTCGAACTATCCTGAGAGCTACGACCACGCTGTACCTGATGAACTGGTATATAGCGGAAGATACAAACTCACCGACCCTATAGAAGGGGCACCTGTCAATGCAGGACAGCTCGTACTTTCTCCTACCCGTACCTATGCACCAGTCGTCAAACGGCTCCTTGACGAACTGCGCCCTGAGATTCACGGTATGGTACATTGTACAGGTGGTGCCCAGACAAAGGTACTACATTTCGTAGGTGACAACTGTAAGGTAATCAAGAATCATCTATTCCCCGTACCTCCACTCTTCCGCGCCATCCACGACTGCTCAGGCACAGGCTGGCGTGAGATGTATCAGGTATTCAACATGGGGCACCGCATGGAGATTTATGTCCGTCCTGAGGTAGCTGAGAAGGTCATCGCCATCTCTGAATCATTCAACATTGATGCCCAAGTAGTAGGTCACATCGAAGAAGGACCTCGTTCGCTGACCATCCAGAGTGAGTTCGGCACTTTTACCTACTGATGTTCTATAAAGAAAAGAATCATGGATAATAACAGTATATTACAGAAATTAGACGGTCTGGAAGCGCGCTTTGAGGAGGTGTCAACACTGATTACCGATCCCAGCGTTATCGCTGACCAGAACCGTTTTGTAAAACTTACCAAAGAATACAAGGACTTAGGCGATATCATGGATGCCCGCCGTCGTTATATCGCTTGTCTGAACAGCATCCGAGAAGCCAAGGATATCCTTGCCAACGAGGACGACCCCGAAATGAAGGAGATGGCTCGCGAGGAACTGGCTGAGAATGAGGCTATCCAGCCCAAATTGGAAGAGGAAATCAAGATCGCTCTCATACCCAAAGACCCTGAAGATGCTAAGAACGTACAGATGGAGATCCGTGCCGGCACGGGGGGTGACGAGGCATGTCTATTTGCTGGCGACCTCTTCAATATGTACAAGAAATTCTGCGAGTCGAAAGGTTGGCAGGTGTCTGTCACCGACTTCAACGAAGGTGCCGTTGGCGGTTTCAAGGAGATCGACTTTGCTGTCAGCGGTGCTGATGTATACGGAACCCTGAAGTATGAGTCGGGCGTACACCGCGTCCAACGAGTACCCGTCACTGAGAGCAACGGTCGTATGCAGACCTCTGCAGCCACAGTAGCCGTTTTGCCTGAGGCAGATAAATTTGAGGTGCACGTCAACGAGGGCGAGATCAAGTGGGATACATTCCGCTCCTCAGGTGCTGGAGGACAGAACGTCAACAAAGTGGAATCGGGTGTCCGTCTGCGCTATATGTGGAAGAATCCCAATACGGGCGAAACGGAGGAGATTCTCATCGAGTGTACAGAGACGCGCGACCAGCCCAAGAACAAGGAACGCGCCCTGTCGCGTCTGTATACCTTTATCTATGACAAGGAACATCAGAAGTATGTCGATGATATCGCCAACCGTCGGAAGAGTCTTGTCTCCACTGGCGACCGCTCGGCGAAGATCCGCACCTACAACTTCCCACAGGGTCGGGTCACCGATCACCGCATCGGCTATACCACCCACGATCTGCAAGGATTCCTTGCTGGCGACATCCAGGCGATGATTGATGCCCTCACCGTGGCAGAGAACGCAGAACGAATGAAAGAAGCAGAGCTTTAAAAATCAGAAAATCATGACACGTCAAGAACTTATAGCACAAATCCGCCAGAAACAGAGTTTTCTGTGCGTAGGATTGGACCCCGACCTCGACAAAATGCCAAAAGGGCTGAAAGAGCAGGTACGGAAAGAATATGAAGAAGAGGAGATGACCTTTGGTATGCTCCTTGAGTTCAACACCCGCATCATCGATGCCACTGCCCCCTACTGTGTGGCCTTTAAACCCAATCTTGCCTTCTATGAGGCTTATGGCATGGAAGGTATTGCCGCTTTTGAGGGTACCATCGAATATCTGCAGGAGAATTATCCTCACCACATGATTATCGCTGATGCCAAACGCGGTGATATTGGCAATACATCGAAGATGTATGCTAAAACCTTTTTTGAGCAGTATGGCATCGATGCGCTCACCGTTGCCCCCTATATGGGTGAGGATTCCGTTACTCCCTTCCTTGGTTACGACGACAAATGGGTCATCTTGTTAGCACTTACCAGCAACAAGGGCTCGCTTGACTTCCAACTCACTGAGGATCAAGACGGTCAGCGTCTTTTCGAGAAGGTGCTGACAGTGTCCCAGCAATGGGGAACGAAGGAGAATATGATGTATGTTGTGGGGGCCACTCAAGGTCGTATGTTCGAAGATATCCGCAAGCGAGTGCCCGATCATTTTCTCTTAGTTCCTGGGGTGGGAGCTCAGGGCGGATCACTTGAGGAAGTATGTCGCTACGGCATGAATCGCGACTGCGGCCTGTTAGTCAATTCCTCACGTGGCATCATTTTTGCCTCTAACGGTACCGATTTCGATACTGTAGCTGGAGAAAAAGCCAAAGAGCTTCAACAGCAGATGGCCGTCCAACTGGCATCCCATTCTATTACCTTTCAGCCCGCATAGGATTTTCTAGGAAATCCTTATAGGCAAGACGGATGCCGTCTTCAAGCTCTGTCTTGTAGGTCCATCCTAGTGCTGTAGCCTTGGACACATCAAGAAGTTTACGGGGAGTGCCATTAGGACGAGTAGTATCCCACTCAATACGTCCGTTGTAGCCTACCACCTTAGCAACAAGTTCAGTAAGCGACTTGATGGTAAGCTCTTTTCCCGTTCCTGCATTTACCGTCTCGTTACCTGAGTAGTTGTTCATGAGGAACACGCAGAGGTTGGCGAGGTCGTCAACATAGAGGAACTCTCGCAAGGGGCTACCATCACCCCAGCAGGTGACACTCGCTGCCCCACTCTCCTTGGCCTCGTGGAAACGACGGATGAGGGCAGGTAGCACGTGAGAGTGCTCAGGGTGGTAGTTGTCGTTGGGACCATAAAGATTCGTAGGCATCACACTGATATAGTCAGTGCCATACTGGCGGTTGAGGAACTCGCAATATTTCAGACCGCTAATCTTAGCAAGGGCATAAGCTTCATTGGTCTTCTCAAGTTCACTGGTAAGCAAACAGCTCTCGGGCATCGGTTGAGGTGCCATACGAGGGTAGATACACGATGAACCCAGAAATTCGAGTTTCTTGCAGCCGTTCTTCCAAGCAGCATGGATGACATTCATCTCGAGGATCATGTTATCGTACATGAAATCGGCCAGTGCACTCTGGTTAGCGACAATACCACCAACCTTGGCAGCTGCAAGGAACACATACTCAGGCTTTTCCTGGGCAAAAAACGCCTCTACAGCCTCCTGACGCGTGAGGTCGAGTTCTTTGTGGGTACGGGTGATAATATTCGTATATCCCTGACGCTGCAACTCGCGTACAATGGCACTACCTACCATACCACGATGACCTGCAACGTATATCTTACTATCTTTTTCCATCAAGAATTAGAGAATTAAATCATTATTTTACGATTCCTTTTTCGAGGTACTCTGCCAGGTTCGTTCTCACTTTCGCTGCCGCACCTTCAGCAGCAACCTTGGCAATATCATGCTCGACCATCAGCTTAACGAGTTCCTCAAAACTGGTCTTATTCGGATTCCACTTCAGTTTGGCCTTAGCCTTGGTGGGATCACCCCAGAGGTTAACCACATCAGTAGGACGATAGAAGTCTTCGCTGACGGCAACAAGGGTCTTACCTATAAGACGTTCAGGACCAGCTACACAGATACCTTTCTCGTGAACACCTTCACCCTCGAATTTCAATTCGATACCTGCATGCTTGAATGCCAAATAGGTGAACTCACGCACACTATGCTGAACACCAGTAGCGATAACAAAGTCCTCAGGCTGATCCTGCTGCAGAATAAGCCACATACACTCAACGTAGTCCTTGGCATAGCCCCAGTCGCGCAAAGAGTCCATATTACCTAGATACAGGCAGTCCTGTACTCCCTGTGCAATACGGGCTGCAGCCAATGTAATTTTGCGCGTTACGAAGGTCTCACCACGACGTTCGCTCTCATGGTTGAACAAGATTCCCGAACAGCAATACATATGGTAAGCTTCACGGTATTCCTTAACAATCCAAAAACCATACTGCTTAGCCACAGCATAGGGACTGTAGGGATGGAAGGGGGTGTTCTCATTTTGTGGCACCTCCTCCACCTTGCCATAGAGCTCAGAGGTTGAAGCCTGATAAATACGGCAAGTCTCTACCATACCCAACTGGCGAACTGCCTCAAGAATACGAAGTACGCCTACTGCGTCTACATCAGCAGTAAACTCGGGGGAGTCGAAGCTCACCTGCACATGACTCTGTGCTGCGAGGTTGTATATCTCATCAGGACGCACCTTGCCAACCACACCTAACACACTCATCGAATCGCCCAAATCAGCATAGTGAAGATGAAAATGAGGCTTGCCCTCCAAGTGGGCAATACGCTCACGGAAGTCTACTGACGAACGACGAATGGTCCCATGCACGTCGTAACCTTTCTCTAACAATAATTCTGCCAAGTAACTGCCATCCTGGCCAGTGATACCTGTAATCAACGCTGTTTTCATATCTTTACAATACAATTATCCGTAATACTGTTTATACCACTCAGCGAAATGGCGAAGACCTTCTCGCAAGGTGATTTTCGGGGTAAAACCGAAGTCGCGCTCAAGAGCTGTTGCATCGGCATAGGTAGTGGGTACATCACCAGGCTGCATCGGCACGAGTTTCTTATGAGCCTCAAAATCATAATCCTGAGGGAGCACATCTGCACGAAGCAACTCTTCCTGTAAGATATTGACAAAATCGAGCAGATTCTCAGGTTGACCACCACCGATATTGTACACTGCATAAGGAGGAATAGGCAGACCATCATCGCCTTTCTTGCGTTCAGGCGCCCCCTGCATCACACGAACAATACCTTCCACGATATCGTCAACATAAGTGAAATCACGACGGCAGTTTCCGTAGTTGAACAGTTGAATGGTCTCACCCTTCAGCAGTTTGTTGGTAAATCCGAAATAGGCCATATCCGGACGTCCTGCCGGTCCGTATACCGTGAAGAAACGCAGACCCGTAGAAGGGATATCGTACAGCTTAGAATAACAATGCGCCATGAGCTCATTGCTTTTCTTGGTGGCAGCATACAACGATACGGGGTTGTCTACGCGATCATCTGTACTGAATGGCACCTTTTTGTTGCCGCCATAGACAGAACTACTTGAAGCATAGACCAAGTGTTCTACGGGATGGTTGCGACATGCCTCGAGAATGTTATAGAAACCAATCAGGTTGCTTTGGATATATGCATCGGGGTTCTCGATTGAATAACGCACACCTGCCTGGGCTGCCAAGTTCACCACAACATCGAAATGATATTCGTCAAACAGGCGGTCAATAGCGGTTCTGTCAGCAATATCTTCCTTCACGAACGACCACCGGATGTCAGAACACTGGGCACTCAGGCTGTTGAGTTCCCCGACACGATACTCTTTCAACGACACATCATAATAGGCATTCATATTATCGACACCTACGATGGTAGCACTCTTCAAATCACGGAAAAGACGCTTTACAAGGTTAGAGCCGATAAAACCGGCTGCACCTGTTATGAAGATTGATTTATTCTCTAAAATGATTTTTTCCATATCGTATTCATTTGATCGTTGCCCTTACATTAAGGGGCAATACATACTCATCAACTCTTACCATACTTTTCTACTGCCTCGTAATAGGTATCGAGACTACCGATATCAAAACGGCCAGCACTCATCGGCCAGGCGTGCATAACAGTATGATCCACCATATAATGGGCGAGATTGCCTGGAGCATCCTTACCACAACCATCCTCTACAGAATGGCGCACTAAGTCGAGGTCTTTCCTCAGATAGATATAGAAAGGAGGCACAGCCCAGTGGCTCTTCGGATGTAGGGGCTTCTCCTCCATACCCTGCACACGGTGGTGCTCATCAAGTTCTACCACTCCTGTCCGCTGCAGTTTTTCTATTGAGGGCTGCTCATGGCACATGATACAACTGGTACCTTTCTGCTTGGCAAAATCAACAAACTCCTGAAAAGAGAAGAACAACAGGTTATCTGCTGCCACTACTAACATATCGTCATCGATATGCAACTTCTCCATCGCAAAGAGCAGATCACAGACTGCACCCAGACGGGTGTCGTTGGTCTCTGTTCCGTCATCCACGATAGTGATGGGCTTACTATACTTCGTCCCTAAACCTTCCACCCATTGACGGAAGATAGCAGCAAACTTATGATTGGTGATGATGATGTGCTCATCGATTTCGGGAATCTGATCTATATCATCCAGCATCCTACCTAAAATCGTGTTTTCACCAATTTTTAGCAAGGGCTTGGGAAAATTTTCTGTAAGTTTTCCTAACCTCGTAGCATAGCCGGCTGCAATAACGATATTCTTCATGATATCTTCTTATAAAAAGTGCGTTGCAAAGGTACGAAAAAACGAGAAAAATACAAAAGAAAAGCAAACAAAAACGATAATTAGCAGTACGTTTCTGAAAAAAAATCATTATTGTAGGTGATTTTTTCCGTAATCCTATTTTTTTTTGTAATTTTACACCCGAAATGGCCGTCATCGGTTTTTTCGCATTCGGAAAGAAAGAATAAAATAACAATATAAATGAATTTTAAATGGCATTACGAACCACCTACACTCGACCAACAGAAAGCAGCTAAGGAGCTGGCGGAGAAAATTGGCATGAGTCCGATTCTCGCCCAACTGCTCATTCAGCGAGGTATCAAAACCGAGAGTGCAGCCAAACGTTTCTTCCGCCCGATGCTCAATGAGTTAATCGACCCCTTCCTGATGAACGATATGGATGTGGCGGTCGACAGACTCAATGATGCGATGGGAAGAAAGGAACGGATTATGGTGTACGGCGACTATGATGTTGACGGGTGTACGGCAGTAGCTTTGGTCTACAAGTTCCTATTGCAGTTCTATTCAAATATCGAATATTATATCCCCGACCGCTACGAAGAGGGTTATGGTATCAGTTATAAAGGAATAGATTATGCGAAGGAAGCTGGTGTAAAACTGATTATTGTGCTCGACTGCGGTATCAAGGCCATCGAGGAGATTGCGTATGCAAAGGAGAATGGCATCGACTTCATCATCTGCGACCACCATGTGCCCGATGAAGAGATGCCGCCTGCTGTCGCCATCCTCAACCCGAAACGAAGAGATTCTACCTATCCGTTCAAGCACCTCTGCGGCTGTGGTGTGGGCTTTAAGTTCATGCAGGCTTTCGCTAAGAATAACGGCATCCCTTTCTCGCGACTCATTCCCCTACTCGACTTCTGTGCGGTCAGTATCTCCGCAGATATCGTACCGGTGACTGGTGAGAACCGTATTCTGGCATTCCACGGACTGAAGCAGTTAAATCAGAGTCCTTCAGTGGGACTGAAAAGTATCATTGAAATCTGCGGTCTAAGTGGCAGGGAGATTACCATGAGCGATATCGTATTCAAGATAGGTCCCCGTATCAATGCTTCTGGACGTATGCAGAATGGCAGAGAGGCGGTAGATTTGCTCGTAGAGAAAGATATGCAACGAGCACTGACTGCAGCCTATCATGTCAATGAGTATAACGAGCAGCGAAAAGATGTGGACAAGCAGATGACGGAAGAGGCCAACCAGATTATTGAAAAACTGGAAAGCCAAAAACACCATGCCAGTATCGTGTTATACGACGAGAACTGGAAGAAGGGTGTAGTGGGTATCGTGGCCTCCAGAATGACAGAGCTCTACTATCGTCCAACCGTTGTATTGACTAGGACAGACCAGTTCGCCAGTGGCTCTGCTCGCAGTGTAGCAGGGTTTGATATCTATGATGCTATCAAGAGTTGTAGAGACCTGTTGGAAAATTTTGGAGGACATACCTATGCCGTAGGATTGACCATGAAGGTGGAGAACGTGGATGAGTTTAGAAAACGATTCCAAGCATACGTAAGCAATCATATCTTGCCAGAACAGAAAGAGGCCACACTCGACATTGACGCTGAGATAGATTTCAAGGATATCACGAAGAAACTGCAGAACGACTTGAAGAAGTTGGCCCCTCACGGGCCATGCAACCCCAAACCACTGTTGTGTACACGTAATGTCTACGACTACGGTACTAGTAAGGTGGTGGGACGCAATCAGGAACATATCAAACTGGAACTAGTGGACTCGAAGTCGAGCAACGTAATGAACGGCATCGCCTTTGGACAGAGTGCTGCAGCACGATATATCAAGTCGAAACGCAGCTTTGATATCGTCTACACCATTGAGGATAATATCTATAAACGCAATGAGGTTCAGTTGCAGATAGAAGATATCAAACCCAGCGAAGAGTAAAGAAACAAAGGCGTGAGAGACTATCGGGAGATTCTGAAGGAGTATTGGGGCTATGATGACTTCCGGGGCATACAAAGGGAGATTATCGAGTCGATAGGCAACGGACACGATACACTCGGGCTGATGCCTACGGGAGGAGGCAAGTCGATTACCTTCCAAGTGCCTGCCTTGGCACAAGAGGGTGTCTGTCTTGTGGTGACTCCCCTCATTGCCCTCATGAAAGATCAGGTTGACCACCTGCGACATCGGGGCATTCGCGCAGCCGCCATCTACTCGGGATGCTCGCACGAAGAGATTGTCATCACGCTCGAAAACTGTATCTTAGGACACACCAAACTACTCTACGTATCGCCAGAACGACTAAATTCAGAACTGTTCCAAACGAAAATCAAAAAAACGAAGGTGAGTTTCATCACGGTCGACGAAGCCCATTGTATCAGTCAGTGGGGCTATGACTTCCGTCCGTCGTACCTCGAAATTGCCAACCTTAGGAAACTGTTGCCCCATGTTCCCGTATTGGCACTGACGGCAACAGCTACGCCTCACGTAGTGCAGGATATCCAAGAGCGTCTGATGAGTGCCGACAGGAAACTGGAGGAGGGAACGGGATTCAACGTATACCGCATGAGTTTCGAACGACAGAACCTGACGTATATCGTTCGACGTGCCACAGACAAATATGCGGAGATGGCACATATTCTCTCGTCAATAGAGGGCAGTGCCATCGTGTATGTAAGAAGCAGGAAACGGTCGAAGGAGATTGCTACATTTCTCAGCGACCAGGGGCTGAAAGCCACATTCTATCATGCAGGTCTCAACCATGAGGTGAAAGACGAACGGCAACAACTATGGCAACGCGACGAGGTGAGAATCATGGTGGCGACAAATGCCTTCGGTATGGGTATCGACAAAGCCGATGTGCGAGTAGTACTACATATCGACTGTCCTGACAGTATTGAGGCGTATTTCCAAGAAGCAGGAAGAGCGGGCAGAGACGGCAAACAAGCATATGCTGTGCTTCTCTTCAATAATCACGACTACCAAAAACTAGCCAAACGAATAGAGGACACCTTCCCCCCGCAGGAGTTTATCCGTGAGGTGTATGAACACTTGGCCTACTACTATCAGATAGGTGTAGGATCAGGCTATCACGCATCATTCGAATTCAGTATGGATGAGTTCTGCAAACGATTCCGACATTTCCCCATTCAAGTAGATGCCGCCCTAAAGATCCTCACCCGTGCAGGATATATTGAATACACCGAGGAACAGGAGAGTCAGGCACGCGTGATGTTCACCATCAAACGCGATGAGCTCTACCGGCTACAACAGAACTCCCCTGAAGAGGAAAAGGTGGTGGTGGCGCTGCTTAGAAACTACGGAGGACTGTTCAGTGAATACAATTATATAGACGAAGGACTCATTGCCCAACAGGCTGGACTCACCCGACAGCAGGTATACCTCATCCTGAAAAGTCTTGGACAGCGGCATATCCTACATTTCATCCCCCAGTCACGTACACCGTATATCCGCTACCAGCAACGACGGGAGGATGCTCATTTGTTGGTATTCAAGCCCGATGTCTATCAAGAGCGGAAGAAACAATACCAGCAACGTATCAAAGCCATCACACGTTATTTACAGAACGATAGAATTTGTCGCAGTCGACAGTTGTTACGCTACTTTGGTGAGCGCAATGAACACAACTGTGGAAAATGCGACGTCTGTCGCTCGAGCGTCAAGATCTCTGACGAACGACTGGATGCACTCACCCAGCAAGTGTTGCAGTTGTTGAGCGATCAGGTCTCGCATCACGTGAGTGAGCTCAACCATCTGAACATCGATTCGGAAGAGTTGGACGCTGTCCTCTCCTACCTGTTGTTAGAAGAAATCATCTATCAGACAGATGGTTATATCATAAAAGCCTGAGGCAAATACCTCAGGCTTCTATTCTATGGATGCAAAACCATTCTTTAGTCTTCCTGGTTCTCAGGACGCAGTTTGCGAACGGTTTCGCCAGCACGCCACATCTCCTGATTGCGCATAGCCTCCAGCTCTTTCTCTAGACCAGCACGATAGTCGGGCTTTGAGTTGGCATCGATGGTAATCTGTGCTTCATTACCCGTCTTCACAGAGTAATACAGCCACTCCATGACAGGCTTTACGGCATCATGGAAACGAGGAGCCCAGTCGAGAGCACCACGCTGTGCTGTCGTTGAGCAGTTAGCATACATCCAATCCATTCCCTTAGCACCAAAGAGCGGACCAAGGCTCTGGGTAAGTTCCTCTACAGTTTCGTTGAAAGCCTCTGATGGAGTATGTCCGTTCTCACGCAACACCTCATACTGGGCAAGCAGCAAGCCTTGAATAGCACCCATCAGTGAACCGCGCTCACCTGTCAGATCGGAGGTTGCCTCACGCTGGAAAGTAGTCTCAAACAGATAACCAGCACCAATACCGATACCAAAGGCCAATGTCTTTTCCTTTGCCTTACCGCTGGCATCCTGATAAACGGCATATGAGCAGTTCAGACCGCGACCCTCACAGAACATCGTACGGAGAGAGGTACCAGAACCCTTTGGAGCTACCATGATGACATCGACATCCTTTGGAGGAACGACACCTGTGCGATCACTCCAGTTGATAGCAAAGCCATGAGAATAGTAAAGGGTCTTGCCGGGTTTCAGATATTTTTTAATGGTAGGCCATACCTGAATCTGACCAGCATCGGACAGCAACATACAAAGGATTGTACCTTTCTCGGCAGCCTCCTCAATAGAGAACAGCGTCTTGCCGGGTACCCAACCGTCAGCCACTGCCTTATCGTAAGTCTTACCCTGACGCTGACCCACGATCACATTAAATCCATTGTCGCGAAGGTTACAAGCCTGACCAGGTCCCTGAACGCCATAGCCTATGACTGCGATAACCTCATCCTTCAATACTTCACGTGCTTTCTCTAACGAGAACTCCTTGCTGGTGACCACTGTTTCAATAACGCCACCAAAATTCATTTCTGCCATAATTGTTTGTTATCTGATTAAACATTGTTACTTTTTACGGCACAAAGGTACGAATAAGTGAGTAAAAAGCCAAATAAATTTCCCGATTATTTGAAAATCACCTTACTTCGGCAACATTCCGTTCCGTCCGTGCGTACGATGCGTATACAGTACTCCACCTCATTTACTTTCTCAAGGTAGAAGGATAATTGGTCTCCGGCATGAGCCTCAGCAACATAGGCAATCTCGAAACGCTTAATTTGATGTTCACGATACCAATGGATATCCCACAGGTCCAATATATGTTCGATATACTTTACGGAATTGATATGTCCGTTGATATCCACATCATTATAGAATGTATCAATGGTACGTACCAGTTCTGCCGTTTCCCCCATTTTCACACGTCCCCCTTTCTCTATGGGACACTCCTTGTCCTTCTCAATCCACTGGTTAATAGCTCCATCACGGATAGCAAAAATGTCGGTAGGCTGACGGCTCTCCGTGTCAATCATGGCCCAGATACTACGTCCGTAGCCATACACCTTACCCTCATCACCTACTATGCGAAAATTACGACTGGTGAAATAACGCATGGCACTCTCTACCCACGTCTCTACATGAAAATGCTGATATTGTTGAGGTAACTCATCCATCTCGATAGCCAAACGCGACAATACCCATGAACGTTGGATGGTCATCAGGTATTTCATCCCGAAGCCGCGATCGGTAGAATGAAAATCGGCAGCATTCAACAGATGATTGCCCAAATGCCCCATAAAAAGACGCCCACTGAAGTCACAATGGAACGGCTCTGCCATAAACTCATACTTTCCAACTTTCTCCATCATCCCTTATTCATTTGATTCTCTTTCCTCCAAGAACTCACTCACCTTCTCCTGCATACCTCTCGTTACAGCAATTCGTCCGCTACGCGTATATTGCAGCACACACCCGAAGGCATCAAGGACTCGAAAAAGTTCAATAATATCATTGGTCTTACCACTCTTCATCACAATCACATAGGTGGGGTTCACCTCTGTAATCGTCGCATCATACCGACGGATAGTACGTGAGATCTCTGGATTCTCCAACACTTTCTCCGTGGAGAGCTTATACAAACCCGTTTCACGGATAAACAACTGTTCATCCTTGAAATAGTTGGCTTTGATCACATCAATCTTCTTCTCTATCTGCTTGGTGATTTTTTCAATCTGATCCTCATCACTCCAAGCAGTAATGGTATACTTATGGACACCAGGAATACTGGA
Source organism: uncultured Prevotellaceae bacterium (assembly GCA_900321425.1). Taxonomy (GTDB): domain Bacteria; phylum Bacteroidota; class Bacteroidia; order Bacteroidales; family Bacteroidaceae; genus Prevotella. The sequence goes on from ONWA01000028.1 coordinate 36,727, forward strand.
GGCCGATACGTTCAGACTCTCGATATTCACCTGACGACGGGTGAACACAGCGGTAATCTGGTTCAAGATACCTGCCACATTCTCCGAATAGACCATCAGTGTATAAAACTCCTTTTTATCTTCCATTATTCTTATTTCTATCCAAAATCTTCTAAATCTCCAGCATCATATCGCTGACATTCATTCCTGGCGGGGTCATCGGCAATACGTTGTCTTCCTCCTTGATGACACACTCCAAGATGAAAGGACCATCCGTTGTGATCATCCGTTCAACAGCCTTTGCCAGTGTCTGACGATCAGCCACAAGCTCATAAGGGATGCCATATCCCTTTGCTATCAGTTCATAACAGGGGTTCATCATCTTGGTAAACGACTTCCTACGTAGCCAGAACATATCCTGCCACTGACGCACATTACCCAAATAATGGTTGTTCAGAATAATCATCTTCACAGGAGCTTGCTGTTCCATGATCGTACCTAATTCTTCAATACACATCTGGAAACCGCCATCGCCCATAAAGCAGCAGACCATACGTTTGGTGGCAAAGGTAGCACCAATGGCAGCAGGCAAACCATAGCCCATCGTACCCAGTCCGCCACTGGTACAGATGCTACGATAATGATGGTATTTAAAATAACGGGTAGCAAACAACTGGTTTTGTCCTACGTCAGTCACCAGTACCGTATCGTCGGGCGACTGTTCTGCGACAGCATGAACCACCTCTCCCATCAACAGCGGTCCTTCCTTAGGATGGATGGCCGGTTCTATCACTTTCTCGCGCTCTTGCGCATCCAGTGGCTTGAACGAGTCGCGCCACTGTTGATGCGATTGCTGATGCAATAGTGCTGTGATGGCAGGCAACGACTCCTTACAATCAGCAATCACAGCCACGTCTGTCTTCACGTTCTTGTCGATCTCACTCTTGTCGATATCCAGATGAATAATCTTCGCCTGCTTAGCATATGTTTTTAAGTTACCAGTCACACGATCACTGAAACGCATACCAATAGCGATGAGCACATCACATTCCTGCTCCTTGAGGTTGACAGCATAGTTGCCGTGCATACCCAGCATACCCATATTCAGAGGATGATTGGAAGGTAAAGCACTGAGTCCTAACATCGTACGCCCTGCAGGTATATCCGCTTTCTCCAAGAATGCTTTCAATTCCTCCTGTGCGTGTCCCAGTTCAACACCCTGTCCAACCAAAGCCAAAGGCCGTTGGGCATTGTTAATGAGCATAGCAGCCTGACGTACTGCATCCTGATCCAATTTAGGATAGGCGACATAGGATCGGATAAAGTCCACCTTCTTGGGTTCCCAGTCAATCTCCTCCACCTGCGCATTACGAGCGAAGTCGAGTACCACAGGTCCCGGACGACCACTACGCGCGATATAGAAAGCCCGACTGACAGCCCATGCCACATCCTCAGCATGACGGATTTGATAGCTCCATTTGGAAATCGGTTGTGACACACCCACGAGGTCTACCTCCTGAAAGGCATCAGTACCCAAGGCCGAGATAGCTACCTGACCAGCAATCACCACGATAGGCGTAGAGTCGAGCATGGCATCTGCTATGCCCGTGAGTGTATTGGTCACACCAGGACCACTGGTCACCAAAGCCACTCCCACCTCACCGCTGACACGGGCATAGCCTTCTGCAGCATGGGTGGCTGCCTGTTCATGGCGAACCAGAATATGGTCGAACACCTTCTTTTCTCCTCGTGTATAATCGAAAAGTGCATCGTAAGTAGGCATAATCGAGCCACCAGGATAACCGAAGATGGTTTTCACCCCTTCTGCCTGCAGTGCTCGCATCAATGCCTTGGCTCCTGTTATTCTATCTTTCATATTAATCAATGATTCTTATTCCGCCTTTATCTGCCGAACTTACACTTTGTGCGTATGCACGTAATGCCTTAGATACCACACGATTACGCTTCATTGGTTGCTGAGGACGTGCTGAAAGTTCCTCGTCAGAAAGTTTCACGTTGATCGATCGTGATGGAATATCAATAACGATGATGTCACCATCCTTGATCTTGCCGATATTTCCACCATTAGCAGCCTCAGGAGAAATATGTCCGATGGAGAGGCCACTGGTCCCCCCTGAGAAACGTCCGTCAGTAATCAGTGCACACTCCTTACCCATGTGCATCGACTTAATATATGAGGTGGGATACAGCATCTCCTGCATACCAGGTCCCCCTTTAGGACCTTCATGGGTAATCACTACACAGTCGCCTTTCTTGACTTTTCCCCCTAGAATACCCTCACAGGCGTCTTCTTGAGAGTCAAAGACAACGGCAGGACCTTCGAAATGCCATAGGCTTTCGTCAACACCAGCCGTCTTGACTACGCAGCCATCCTGTGCGATATTACCAAAAAGCACAGCTAATCCACCGTCTTTTGTATAGGCATGTTCTAAGTCCCGTATACAACCCGTAGCCCGGTCGGTATCGAGTGTTCCCCACTCTTCCGACTGACTGCCCATCTTCGTTGAGAAACGGTTGCCTGGTGCAGTCTGGTAGATACGGTTAGCCTCTGGATCCAGATGTCCATCCACAATGCTGTATTTCTTCATCGCCTCAGCGAGTGTCATACCGTCCACGCGTGGAGCAGAACCATCAATGAGGCCACCTTTGTTCAATTCGTTCAAGATACCAAGAATACCTCCTGCACGTCCACACTCCTGAACGCTGTATTTCTGCGTGTTAGGTGCCAATTTACAGAGACAAGGCACTTGACGGCTCAATGCATCGATATCCTTCATGGTGAAGTCTGTTCCCGCCTCTTGTGCCACAGCCAACAGATGGAGCACGGTATTGGTGCTTCCTCCCATCGCTATATCCAATGCCATCGCATTCATAAAAGCTTTGCGGGTGGCGATAGAACGAGGCAATACACTTTCATCGCCCTCCTCATAGTAGGCAAAGGCATTTTTTACCACCTGACGGGCAGCCGCCTTGAAGAGTTCGATACGGTTTGTATGCGTAGCCAGGATCGTACCGTTGCCAGGCAACGAAAGACCGATAGCCTCAGTCAGTGAGTTCATCGAGTTGGCTGTGAACATCCCCGAGCAACTGCCGCATCCCGGACAAGAGCAAGCCTCTATCTCTCTCATCTCCTCGTCAGTGACAGAAGGATCCGCACCTTTTACCATCGCCGTAATCAGGTCAGCATTCTCACCACGCCAACGCCCTGCCTCCATGGGTCCGCCACTACAGAACACCGTAGGGATATTCAGACGCATAGATGCCATCAGCATACCTGGTGTCACCTTATCACAGTTGGATATACAGATCATGGCATCTGCCTTATGAGCATTCACCATATATTCCACTGAGTCAGCAATGATATCGCGCGAAGGCAGAGAATAGAGCATACCGTCATGCCCCATCGCAATACCGTCATCGATGGCGATGGTATTAAACTCTGCGGCATAACAGCCCATCTTTTCAATTTCAGCCTTAACGATCTGTCCTATTTCATGAAGATGGGTATGTCCTGGCACAAACTGTGTGAACGAGTTAACGATAGCAATGATAGGCTTACCAAACTGCTCCTGTTTCATACCTGTAGCCACCCATAAGGCACGGGCTCCCGCCATTCTTCTGCCTTCTGTACAAACTGCACTTCTTAAAGGATGTTTCATATCGATTTGTAAGTGATGATACTCAATAAAGTGCAAAGTTACGTACTTTTCGCCTAAATGCCAACAATTTGGTCTTGATTTTTAGGTAAATAGACAAAAAATCCCCTCAGTCGAAACTGAGGGGATCCTATTTGAATAAATTCTATTCAGTTGATTACTTAGTGCTATCGTTGAAAGTAGCAACACGGTTGAACTCAACCTCCTCGAAGAGCTTGTCGGTTACACCACAACCCTTAGCGCTCAGACGATCAGCAGAAATCTTGTACTTCTTAACCAGCGTGTCCTTAACAACCTGTGCACGCTTCTCAGAAAGCTTCTGGTTGAACTCGGCGCTACCCTCTGGAGAAGCATAACC
>ONWA01000041.1 GCA_900321425.1 uncultured Prevotellaceae bacterium
GCTCCTCGACGAGCTCAATATCCCCTATGTCATCAAGCTGAAAACCAGTCAGGAGGCGTTTGCCGATATGCGCAACCAGAAGTCGGACCTGATGCTCGGACTGGTAGAAAACCGTCAAAAGATTCAAGGTACCTACGGTCGTGCTGTCATCACGCTGTTCACGCAGAGTGTGGCCAGTCCGAATGATAAAGAAGATATGGTAGACAGTTTCGAAGACCTCGCCAACAACAAGGTGATGGTTAGGGAGAATAGTCTCTGTCAGCAGCTGATGAACCGCGAAGGATGGAAGAAAAACGCTGTTTCCTGCAAGGATATGCAAGCCGTCCTCAAGGAGGTCAATGACAAGGAAGAGGGACAGATTGTGTGGAACACCCTTTCCCTGAAATGGCTCATCCACCAAAACGAGCTGGACAACCTGAAACTGACTCCCGTCGATATGCCGCACGGCGAGTATAAGTTCATCTCGCACAACAAACAACTGTTGCACCTGGTGGATAGCGTTTATATCGCCCTGTCATCGACCGAAAGGCTGATACCGATACAGAACAAGTGGTTCTATCCGGAGCGCAAGAAGCCCACCGTACCAGACTGGTTCTGGTTTCTCGTCGGCGGACTGTGTGTGGTGACGCTCCTGTTCCTACTCTATTATATCATCTACTGGTACAAAGGCAAGCGCTATGCAGCCAAGTTGCTCGAGCACCAAGAAGAACTGGCAAAGGTATTGGGCGCCTCGCAGATACAGATATGGACCTACGAGGTGGACACACAATTGTTCGCCATGTATAGAGAAGACAGCCTGAAGATCACGAACTATACCACCAGCGAGTTTGCGAAATACTTTCACCCGGCAGACTTTGAGCGTCTGATGGAGGCCATCCAGCAAGTAGCCGAACAGAAGGAAGAAACCGCCACACTGGAGGTGAAAGCCTACAACACGAAGAACAAGGAGGACTTGAAGCGCAGTTTCGGCATCACCCTCTCTGTTCTCCGCAGCAGTCGCAAAGGAAAGCCCACCGTCATTCTCGGCACCTGGCGCGACATCACGGAAGAGAAACAGAAGAAAGAACAGCAAGAGGGGCTGTTGTTGCGCTATCAGGCAATGTTCAACTCCCCGATGGTGGATGTGGTCTTCTATGACAAAGACGGCATCCTGAAAGAAATCAACCCAAAAGCCTGTGAAACATTCCAGTGCGACCACGATGCGATTATCCAAGAGCATATCACTTTCCAGAATGTGCTGGCACTAGACATCGATGAGTTCGATTTCCATCATCCGAAACCGTTCTATGCCACACTACTCATTGATTTCGACAAGAAAAAGGAGGAGAATACGCTTGCTGAGTCGAGTACCCGTCAAGGAAAGATGTATTACGAGATTATGCTGAATCCGGTCTTTGACGAAAACCATGAGCTAATCGGTGTCATCACCATCGGCCGAGACCGTACGGAGAGCATCAACTCCATCATGGCGGTGAAACAGAGTATCGCGAAGGCAGAGGCCATCAACAAGGAGCTCACCAGCTACGTATCGAACATCAACTATATCCTCCAGGAGAGTGGTGTACGTGTGGCTGAATACCTACCCGACTCGCGTACGCTGACCATCTTCAGCGGAATTAACCAGATACAATACCAACTGTCGCAGGCACGCTGCATGACCCTCGTCGACGAGCATTATAAGAAGAGAGCCCTGCATATGTTCACTAAGATGGACAGCCTCAGCAATGAGCCCATCGACTCGGAGATTCGTTGCGTCGTCCGCACCAAGCAGCACTATATTCTACATCTGGAGACCCACTTCATCCCCTCACTCAACGAGCAGGGACAGGTAGTGAGCTATTTCGGTCTGTGCCGTGATGTGTCAGAGTTGAAAGCCACCGAGAGACAGCTCGCCGAGGAGTCGGTGAGAGCCCAGAAGGTGGAGAATGACAAGAATAACTTCCTCAAGAACATGAGCTACGAGATTCGTACCCCACTGAATGCGGTGGTAGGCTTCGCAGAACTGTTCGACATGGAACACAGTCCGGAGGACGAGGAGCTGTTCATCCAACAGATTTTCAAGAACTCCGATATCCTACTCCACCTTATAAACAATATTCTGTTCCTCTCGCGTCTGGATGCAGGTATGATTGAGTTCAATAAACAGCCCACCGATTTCACCGTTCTACTGGAGGAACAATGCAGACAAGGCTGGAATCCCTATCGGAAGAAAGGAGTCAGCTACATCATCGATAGTACAATTCAACAGTTAGTGGTAAATATCGACGCCAGCAACTTAGGACTGGTCATCCAAGAACTGGCGGAGAATGCGGCGCAGCATACGGAGAAAGGCACCGTCCGCGTACGCTTTGACTATATCGGCAAACGCCTGAGTTTCTTTATCGAGGACACCGGTTGTGGTATCGAGCGCCCCATCCTGAGAAATATCTTCCAACGGTTTGTGAGCGACACCCATAGCGGTGGTGGACTGGGACTCCCCATCTGTAAGGAACTGATAGACCGCATGAACGGAACGATAGAAATCGATTCGGAACCGGGCGAAGGCACTACGGTATGGGTGAATATCCCGTGCCAGGCCACCTCTATCATACGAAAGAAGAACGACTAAACGATGCACAAGATGAAATATATACCCTATCATATCCTCACCTGTCTGCTCTGTCTGTGGCTGTTGCCTGCCCATGCTGACGAAGGGAAACTCACAGACACGTACACCACAGAACGTCCTGTCGTGATTGCCTGCGACTGGGACAAGGCTCCCTACGAGTTTCTGAACGACAACGGACAGCCCGCCGGCTCGAATATCGATGTCATACAGATTATTCTGAAGGAGCTGAACCTACCCTACCGTTTTGTTATGAAAGAATGGGGTAACGCCATCGCTACCTTCGAGCGTGGAGAGGCCGACCTCATCTTCGCCAGTGGACGGCGTTACACACGTGCTCCTTATTTCCCGACGCAGAATATCATCAACTATAACCGCGTCTGTGTCGCTATGCTCAAACGCGACTCTGTGGAGTTTGTCACACAACCGATGCTGGAACAGCATGGAGCCGTGTTCAAACCCAGCGACTATGCGGTGAAATATTTCATCGAGGGCGACTCCCTCCGTGCCAGTAAGATTGAATTTCAGTCGCCCAGGGTAGCCCTCTCGGGTATCATCGCCGGCGACCATCAGTATTTTGTGTGGGGTGAGGAACCGTTGAAATGGAAAATCAGACAGATGGACCTCGACCAGCTGGTGCTTTGCGATACCAACATTCCTATCAGTGAGGTGCATATCATCGGCAGAGACCACAAACTGATTGATGAGATCGACGATCATTTCTCCCGACTCAAGCAGAGCGGTGAGATAGAGCGTATCAACAACCACTGGATGCACCCCGACCGCGAGAAGGTGAAAGTTTCACCAATCGCTGTCTTTGCCATCGTATTCAGCGTAATTATCACCCTTTTGTCGTTCGTGCTCTATCACGTCACTAGGAAAAGGGTGCAGCAAACAGCCAAAGCCCTCACAGATGTCGATAATATCATCGAAAAGGTAGGAAACTTGAAGCATGAACCTGTATCCTCGTCCCTGCCCGAAAACCGCGAGTTGCAATACAAATATGAGGCGCTCTTCAATATCCCCGTCATCTCTATGTCGTTCTACGACGAAGGCGGCTGGCTTGTCGATATCAACGACGCCATGAAGGCGATGTGTGGCTTTGAGAACAAGGAGAATGAGCACTACTGGACAACTGTCTGTATGTTTGACACCCCGCTAATGCGTACCGCCTACTCACGCGACAGGCGAGACGACCTGATTATCGGTCAGCACATGGAATATCCGGAGATTGGACTCGACAGGTATATCGAGTTCCACGTACATCCTATCCTCAATGAGAAAGGCGAAATCATCAACTATTTCGACTCAAGTATCGACGTGACAGAGGAGCGCAACAGAGAGATGGCCATCTACGAACAGGAGAAGAAGATACTCAGGATCAACGAACAGATTAATAAATACGAGCATTTGCTCCGCTACCTGCTGGATCACGGTAAAATGATGGTATGGAAGGGTGACTTTGCCACTCGTACCATACAGTTTGCCCGTTCACTCAAACAGGCAGAGTTTGTCGAGACATTTGATGACTACTTGGAACGAATGGACATTGACCAGCGCGACCACATACAGCAGGTATGGAGTCAGAACCGAGAAGGTACCGGTGCTCTCGACACACTGATTCACTTCAACTATATGCCCGACAGCGATGAGGCGAAATGGATTAACAGTGTGGGCATACCCCTCAAGGACGACCAAGGAACCATCACCGGCTATTTCGGTATCAACCGTGATGTCACTGACCTCGTCGAGGCACAGGAGCAGCTCCGACAGGAGAAGTCGAGGGCAGAAGACAGCGGACACCGGAAGAGTATGTTCCTCGCCAGTATGTCGCACGAGCTCCGTACACCGCTAAATTCCATCATCGGTTTTGCTGACCTGTTGCGTACAGCCGAGACGCCCGAGGAGCATCAGGAGTTCATACGAATCATTCGCAATAACTGTGATATGCTTCTGCGCCTGATCAACGACATCATCAGGGCATCGTCTATCTCGGAAAGCGAAGAGGCATACAACCCCACGAAAGTAGACTTCGCCAAGGCTTTCGACGATATCTGTCAGGACATGAAGAAACTGGTGAACGAGCCTATCGCCTTTATCAAGGAGAACCCCTTCGACAGCTTCTTTACCTCGCTGGACCAAGGACGTATCCGACAAGTCATCACCAACTTCGTGACCAACTCGGTGAAGCACACGAAAGAAGGTTATATCAAGGTGGGATACAGCTATCAGAGCCGCGGACTCTATATCTACTGCGAGGACACAGGAGCGGGCATCCCCAAAGACCAGCAAGAGGCTGTCTTCGAGCGATTCGTCAAGTTGGACGAGTTTACGCAGGGAACGGGTCTGGGCTTGAATATCTGTCAGGCTATCGCCCGCCAATGCAAGGGAAAAATCGGTGTGATATCAGAGGGCGAGGGTCATGGCTCCACCTTCTGGTTCTGGATTCCCTGTAAAAAGATGAACAAGTAATCAAGGAATAAGGGCGTTGCCGATGGCACCGCCCTTATTCTTACGATCTGCTGATCAGATGATCAGAAGAGGAGTGTTCGCTCCAACCAGTAAATAACGATACCAGCCAGATATCCTACGAAGGCAATCCAAGTAACATTCTTCATATACCAACCGAAGGTAATCTTCTCCAGACCCATCACGACGACGCCTGCAGCCGAACCGATGATCAGCATCGAACCGCCCACACCGGCACAGTAGGCCAACAGCTGCCAGAAGATACCGTCGACACCGAAGTCGGTACCAGGAGCACCCATCACGTACATCTTCATTGCACCAGCCACAAGGGGCACATTGTCAACGATACTTGACAGGATACCGATAGCGCCTGTCACAAGGTAGTGGTTGCCAATCTCCTGGTCGAGCCATTCTCCGAGGGCACGCAGCACGCCGATTTCCGACAAGGTGGCAACAGCCATAAGGATGCCGAGGAAGAAGAGGATGGTAGACATATCGATACGTGTCAACAGGTCGGTCACACGCTTCGCCATCGGGTCGTGCTCCTCACGCGAGCGATAGATAATCTCTGTAACTGTCCACAGAATGGCCAGTACGAGCAGGATACCCATGAACGGAGGCAGCTCCGTAAGGGAATGGAAGACTGGTACAGAGCACAGACCGCCTACACCGAGGACAAAGATAATCTGACGCTCTACCTTGGTGATGATGCTCACCTCCTTTGTCTCCTCATCCTGTGGAATGACGAGTTCGCCCTTGAGGTGCATCTGCAACACGAAGGCGGGAACGATGAAAGCCACAAACGACGGGACGATAATCTCAGAGATAACACCCATGGCGGTAATCATCTTTCCATTCCAAAGCATGATGGTCGTCACATCGCCGATTGGTGAGAAAGCACCACCGGCATTGGCTGCGATAATCACCAGTGAGGCAAACCAGATACGGTCTTTCGGATCGGTCACGAGCTTACGCAGGATCATGATCATCACGATACTGGTGGTGAGGTTGTCGAGTACGGCCGAGAGGATAGCTGTCATAAAGGCAATCTTCCACAGCAGGGCCCGTTTGGTCTTCGACTTCAGCGCACCGCGCACCCAATTGAAACCTCCGTGCTGGTCGACAATTTCCACAATGGTCATAGCGCCCATCAGGAAGAAGAGTGTAGTACCCGCCTCACCGAGGTTTTTCTCAATAGCATGACCGAGCTGCCAGTCGGGACCAAGGACACTTCCCAGCAAATCGGTATGCCCTAAAGCCAGCAAGGTCCAGCAAACAACACACATGAGGATGGCGATGGCAGCCTTGTTGATCTTGGTGACGCTCTCAATGGCAATGAAGAAATAGCCGATGATGAAAGCGACAACGATAGTAATTACAAATGTTGACATAATGTTATGATTAATATATTAATGTATTGCATCCAACAGCTTGATGGCGTCCACATACTGGGCGATGCCCTCTGCCACGCGCTTGGCATCCTGCATGGCGTGGACCACCGTTGCCTGACGGTTGGCCACATCGCCGCCTGCGAACACGCCCTTACGGGTAGTCATGCCGTAAGGATAGTCGCGAGTGATGAGGAACTTGCGCTCATCGTTCTCCAGTCCTGGTGTGGTACGCACGATTTTTGTCTTCGGTGTAGCACCGATGGCCATGATGACGTTGTCGGCAGGGAGTGTCTGACGGACAGGCTCCTTGTCTGGTTCTTTCGTTTCAAGCACGATTTCGCGAATCTCCAAGTCATCGTCGACATGAATCTCCGTGATGGCACTCCACCAGTTGAACTTGACGCCCTCCTTCACTGCATCGTCGTATTCTGCTCGCAGGGCCGACATCGTATCGATGCCCTTGTGGTAGATGACGTTCACTTGTGAAGCTCCCACGCGCAAGGCTGTACGTGAGGCATCCATCGCCGTATTGCCGCAACCGATGATCCATACCTTTGCGCCCTTGTCCACATGGGTCTCGTCGGGTTTCATAAAACCTTCCTGTATCAGTTCCACACGACGCAAGAAGTGGGCAGCCAGTCGCACACGCTTCAGGTCGGAGCAGTGAATGGCGCCTTCTCCTTCTGAGATGCACTTCCCGTTCTGGTAGACAGGAATCTCCAGCGTCTTAGGCATTCCGAGTCCCGTTCCGATAAAGATGGCATCGAAGCCCTGTGCGAACAGCGTGTCGACAGTAATCTCCACGCCAACGTGGGTATTACGATGGATGACCACACCCATCTTCTCGATATAGCGAATCTCACGAGCCACAACCTCCTTGGGCAAGCGATACTCTGGGATGCCGTAGCGTAGGACACCGCCACACTGGGCCTCCATCTCGAAAATCTCGACGGAGAATCCAATACGAGCCAAGTCACCTGCTACGGTGATGCCTGACGGTCCGGCGCCAATGACAGCCACCCTGCCTCGTGTCTTCTCTGCGATATTCTCATGCGTCAGCTCATTCTCCGAATCGAAGTCGGCAACGAAGCGTTCCAGCTTACCTATATTGATAGCTTGGCCCTTCTTGCCCAGTACACAACTGCCCTCGCACTGTTTCTCATGACCGCACACGCGACCGCATACGGCAGGCAGGTTGCTCTTGGCACGGATAATACTGATGGCATTACCCAGGTTTCCCATCGACAGCTCGTGAATCCAGTCCGGAATATCGTTGCTGATGGGGCATCCTTTCTTGCACTGCGGCACCTTGCAGTGCAGACATCGTTTCGCCTCGTTGATAGCCTCGAGCATGGTATAGCTCTCGTTAACTTCTTGGAATGCTTTATTCATTAGTTTACAAATAGTTTGTTCATCAACTGCAAAGGTATGGTTTTTTGTCGAATCCGCCAAACTTTAAAGCGAAAAAAGGCGGAACGCCCTTGCGCTCCGCCTTATATATTATATAATGTGTAGATTACTTCTGAATGGTCTTAACACCGTTCTTAATCACTACACCCTTGTAGTTCTCGTTCACCTTCTGACCAGAGAGGTTGTAGATAGCGTCATCCTTAATAGTTGAAGGCTCTACAACCTTCACGTCGGTGATGCCAGTAGGAAGTGCAGCGTTAATTGTCAATGCATATAGATAGAGACCTTTTGTTGTAACCAGTGTCATTGCGCCATCTGCAGCAGCAGTAAGGGTCTCTTCAATAGGTTCTGAAGAAGAAGAAGAAATAGAAGTCTTATCAGCATTTGTTACTTCGAAGCCACGCTCTTCATCACCTGTCGAACTGAAGCGAACCTTTACAACATCATTTTTAGCTAAATTAGCAATTGTCATACGAATACCAGTTGCATTAATGCTTAGACGCTTGCCACAGTCAATACGGATATTTCCGTCTTTTAATGCATTAGCATTACGAGCAAAAACTAACCCTTTTGCATAATCCAACTCTGTACCGTTAGCAACTAAAGCAACATCTGCGCCAAAAGCTCCACTAACTTTTGCGGCCCATTCACCTGCAATAGAATAGCGTACGAACTGATTAGGCGCAGTACCCTCTGTCGTTTTTGTCCATTTAGTTACATCTGCATCCAAAAGTGCGATATCTGCAGTAGAAATTGTAGTATAATCATACGTTGTCGCTACGTGTGCTGTAGCGGGTTCACCACCTCCACCAGTACTAACAATAGCCTTTGAAATGCGGAAGCCACCACCTGTCTCACGAATCTTCACAGTTGAAGCTGTTGCAGTAAACTTTAATACAGTATAACTTTCTAAGTCTGCTGCCTTTGTAACCGTTGCAGGATTACCAGCATCTGCTGTGCAGCCCTCAAATGTTGTAGAAAAGTTAGAATCAGTACTACCCTTTGCCGAAACATTTAATGTAATGATACTACCTACAGCTACATCATTAAAAATAATATAGAAATTCTTGGCATCCATCTGTAAAAAACCTGAGCCAGTCTTTACAGCATTATCCTTTGTTTTGCTGTTTTTGAACTGAAAACCCAAACCTTTTACTGTAAAATTCATATCAGCATTAGCTGTTTTGTAATTGATTGAAGGACCATTAACACCATCCAAAGTGTAAGTTGTAATTTCGCCATTTTCATCAACAGTAAAATCAGAGGATGTAAGACTTGAGAAATCATAAGTTTGTGCGTTAGCACTCACTGCCAACATGGCGGCAGCAATAAGAGTAAAAATTTTCTTCATAAAGTTATTGTTTAAATGATTTATAAATAGTAGAATTCTATACGCACATCTCCCTCGCGGAGGTGTATTATCGCTGCAAAGTTACAATCTAAAAACGGATTTAGCAAGAAAAACACTGGTTTTCTTGCATTTACACACCGTTTTTAACGAAAATGCAAGATTACAAACTAAAATCGTTAAACAACATTTTCTCGTCAAAAAAGCCTATATTATCTATAAGACAAAATAATAAAAGGCGGAACGTTGATGCGCTCCGCCTTTATCATATCATTGAATGGATGATTACTTCACGAGGATGACCAGATACTTGCTGGTGCTCCAGAACTTCTGGGGATCGGAGATGCGCAGGATGTACTGCTTGTTGGCATCGCGGTCGAGAGTATAAGAACCAGCTGGGTGACTCGTCATCATCTTCGCAGAGCGAGAGTAGAGCTTAATCTCCTTGTCAACACGGATATCGATCTTCGTGAAATAACTCTGGTTGAAGTTAGCCTGCAGCACTTTACCATCCTCGAGGATATGCTGCTGCTTGAGCTCCGACTTCGTTCCAAAGACAAACCAAGCGGTGTTGAGCTGCTTGTCCTGCGTATTGATGGTCTGCGTCTTCTGGTTGGTCTCCTCCGTCAGGTTCGACACATTGGTGTTCAGGTTGGCAACCTCCTCGTCAAGACGGGAGATATGGATATCCTTGGCATCCAGTTCCTCGATGAGATCCTGAATCTTCTTGTCCTTCTCCTCTATCTGTTTCATCATGTTCTCGATGGTTGTCTTCAGCGCATTACCCTTGATGGTGCTCTCGCGCAACTGCTGACGCAGTTTGTTGATCAGTTCCTTGTTGCGAGCCATCGCATCCTTGATAAACTCCATGTTCTCACGGATACGCTCCTTGGCATTAGCACCCTCACCCTGACGGGCCAGTGCCACACGTCCTTCAGCAGCATCGATTTCACGGAAACCGGCCTCGATGTCGTTGAAGGTCTCCATCATACCGTCGATCTCATTATCCTTCTGACTGATAATCTGGTTGAGCGAGTCGCGCAACGTAGTCATCTCCAAGTCTTTGTTGGCCTTCTGCTGTCCGCATCCAACCATTAACAGTGAGCCTAAAGCCACTAACATTAATTTTTTCATTGTTCTATTGATTTTGATTGATGTTCCTTTTTTGATTCGCACCCAGCGAGAATGATGACAATCTCACCCTTGGGTTCCTTCTCCTTGAAATGGGCAATCACCTCAGCCAGAGACCCTCTGACACTCTCTTCGTGGATCTTCGATATCTCACGACACACACTCACCTGGCGCTCTTCGCCATAGACCTCGGCAAACTGTTGGAGTGTTTTCAGCAAGCGGTAAGGCGACTCATAGAAGATCATCGTACGCTCCTCGCCGACAAGCGACTGCAACTTCGTCTGCCGTCCTTTCTTCTGTGGCAGGAAACCCTCGAAGGCAAAACGGTCGCAGGGCAGACCGCTGGCTACTAAGGCTGGTACAAAAGCGGTGGCTCCCGGCAGGCACTGCACCTCTACCCCAGCCCTGACAGCCTCACGTACAAGGAAAAAGCCCGGGTCGCTGATGCCTGGTGTGCCCGCATCGCTGATAAGTGCCACGTTCTCACCCGCCAGCAGTCGGTTGACGATGCCAGCCGACGTACCATGCTCATTGAACTTATGGTGTGAGAGAAGGGTGTTCTTGATTTCGTAATGCTTCAACAGAATACCCGATGTACGCGTATCTTCAGCCAAAATCAAGTCTGCCTCCTTCAGAATGCGGATGGCGCGGAAAGTCATATCCTCCATATTGCCCACAGGAGTGGGTACGATATATAGTGTTCCCATTTAGGGGACAAAAGTAATGAATTATTCCCTATCATCAAAAAAAGCAGAGAAATCTTTGCATTTTTTTAAATGTATTTGTATTTTTGCAGTTGCTATGACAGAGAATCTAACAGGGGAGTCACGCCGCCCCGGCAGAATAGAAGTGGTGTGCGGCTCGATGTTCTCGGGCAAGACTGAAGAACTGATCCGAAGGATGCGAAGGGCACAGTTCGCCAAGCAGAAGGTGGAAATTTTCAAGCCCGCCATCGATGTGAGGTACTCGGAGGAAGACGTGGTGAGTCACGACAGGCACTCGATTCCCTCTACCCCCATCGACTCGTCGGCGTCTATTCTACTCCTTTCGTCGGACATCGACGTGGTGGGCATCGACGAGGCACAGTTTCTCGACGACGGACTGGTGGATGTGTGCAATGAGTTGGCCAATCGCGGCATCCGGGTCATCATCGCAGGACTGGACATGGACTTCAAGGGAGTTCCCTTCGGTCCGATGCCAGCGCTGTGCGCGATTGCCGACGACGTGACGAAGGTACACGCCATCTGTGTGAAATGCGGCAATCTGGCTTATGTCAGTCACCGTATCGTAGACAATGACCGACGGGTGCTCTTAGGTGAGACTGCAGAATATGAGCCACTCTGCAGAGAATGTTATCAGAAAGCAATACAAGAATCTAAAAACGAAAAAGGATGATAGAGAATAAGATTACCTTCGACCTGTTTGTCAGGGGGTTATTAGTGGCGATTCTTATCGTGGGTGTTTTCATGCTCGTCCGCTACCTCAGTGCCGTGCTTCTGCCCTTCTTCGTCGCCTGGCTACTGGCCTACCTGCTCTACCCTATAGTGAGGTTCGTACAGTACAAGATGCACGTTCGTTCCAGGGCACTGAGCATCATCATCACGATCATCTTTGTCATTGCCGTCATTACAGGTATCTGCTACCTGATTTTCCCACCGATGGCGGAACAGTTCCAGCGTTTGGGAACACTCGCCACGAAATACATACAGACGCACACTCAGGTGCAGGATATCCCTAAGACTGTCACGGAGTGGATACAAGGCAATCAGCTGGAGATAGAGAAATTCTTCAAGAGCAAGGATTTCAGCGACGGACTGAAGACGGTGATGCCACAAATCTTCAATTTCCTCAGTCAAACGGCGAATGTCATTATAAGTATTATTGCTTCGCTCATCACCTTATTATATATGTTCTTCATCCTGCTCGACTATGAGTACCTGACGGACAACTGGATCAAGATCTTCCCTAAGAAGAGCCGTCCTTTCTGGCAGGAGCTGGCCAAGGATGCAGAGCGCGAATTAAGCAACTATATCCGCGGACAGGGTCTGGTGGCGCTGACAATGGGTATCCTGTTCTGCATCGGTTTCACCATCATAGGTTTCCCGATGGCTATCGGTCTGGGTATCCTCATTGGTATCATGGACCTGGTGCCTTATCTGCATACACTGGCTTTGGTGCCTACCGTGTTCCTCGCCTTATTGAAGGCTGCCGATACAGGACAGAACTTCTGGGTGATTCTGGCTTCGGCACTGGCGGTCTTCGCTATTGTGCAGGTACTGATCGATATGGTAGTCACACCGAAGATTATGGGTAAGGCCATGGGACTGAACCCTGCCATCCTCCTACTCAGTCTGTCGATATGGGGCACCTTGTTGGGATTCATCGGTCTGATTATCGCCCTGCCGCTGACGACACTCCTCATCGCATATTATCAACGATATGTCACAAAGGAAGACGAGAACGCCGTCGTAGCGGAGAAAAAGAAGGCGGAGACATAAAAATCACTCAAAAGATTTGGCTGTTTCAAAAAATCATTGTACCTTTGCACCGCATTTTTTGAAAATGCGTTACGGAGATCCGCTAGCTCAGTTGGTAGAGCACAACACTTTTAATGTTGGGGTCTTGGGTTCGAGCCCCAAGCGGATCACCAAAAAAAGAGGCTTAACGGCCTCTTTTTTTGATTTATAAACAATCGAACCCAAGGGTTCTTTCAGTCGGTACGCTTTGTGAAAGTTTCACCGTCAGTTGGTTGATACCCAGCTCCATCGAGCGTGGAGAGGGAGCGGCATTACCCACCGTAAAGCTGTATTCGCCACGCAACAGTCGGCTCTCACCATCTTCACCCACCGTCATCAGACGCTCGGGAGCGATGTCGAACGCAGCATTTACCGTGCTGTGCGGAGCTACCGTCACCCGACGGAAAGCTGCCAACTGTTGCAGAGGGGCACTAACACCTGCACTGGGAACCGACACATAGACCTGTACCAACTCGTCGACACTCCAGTCGGAGTCGTTCTGCAACGTTACCGACACCTGAGCACCCCGTTTCTTGTCGGCTTTCACCTGAACATCTTGGTAATTCACCTTGCCATACGTCAGTCCATAGCCAAAGGGGAAGAAAATGTTATCCTTCATATATTTATAGGTACGACCTTGCATGGAATAGTCCTCGAAGGCTGGTAGCTTGTCACCATCTGCAGGGAACGTGACAGGAAGGTGACCTGAGAAGTTCGTATCGCCAAAGAGCAGATCAGCCAGGGCATAGCCTCCCTCCTGCCCAGGATACCACGCCATGACAACGGCATCGGCCATCTGACAGACCTCACGAATATCCATCGGACTGCCACCCGTCAGGACAACGATAACCCCCTGTTTCTTCTGTGCACAGATTTTCCTCAGATAGTCCATCTGACTCTGTGGAATGCGAATATCGTCGCGGTCGCCGCTCTTCGAATCGATAGCCTCGCCCTCTTCGCCTTCGAGGTTGCCATTATTACCCATCACGATAATGGTCTTGTCGGCATCGACAGCATCACCCACCGCCCAGTTGGTACTGTTGAGGTTGGGACTGTTCTCCAACACGCCCGGACGATAGTTGACAGCCGTACCATCGCTCACCTTCGACACGATACCTTCCAGGTACGTGCAGTAGCGATCGGAGATGCCGAAATAATTACCCATCATCCAGAAAGCATCAGCCGCTCCAGCTCCTGTGACATAGAGTTTGTGGATATTCTTATCGATAGGCAGTACACCGTTGTTCTTCAATAGCACCATACTCTCACAGGCCGCCTGACGCGCCAAAGAGATATGTGCAGGTGAACCAATCTCCGCAGGACTGACCTGATTGTAGGGACATGCTGGGTCGGGATGGATGATGCCCAGGCGCAGACGTGTCATCATCAGCGGCAGCAAAGCCCGATCGACATCCGCCTCCGTGATTAACCCCTGGCTTAGAGCGTCCTGCAACGCCTTAAATGTACTTCCGCACTCGATATTCAGTCCGGCCTTGATGGCAGTGGCGCAAGCTTGAGCAGCTGTCTCGACCACATGGTGGCCTTTCCACATATCCTCTACCGCACCACAATCGGAGACAATATGTCCCTTGAAACCCCATTTGTTGCGTACAATATCCGTCAGCAGGAGTTTACTGCCCGATGCTGCCTCATTATATACACGGTTATAGGAACTCATCACCGCCTCTACCTGAGCATCCTGCACCAACATACGGAAAGCAGGCAGATACGTCTCCCACAGGTCGCGTAACGACGGTTCAACATTAGCACTGTGACGGGTAGACTCCGGACCGCTGTGTACCGCCAGATGCTTAGCACAGGCAGCCACCTTCAGGTACACCGGGTCATTCCCCTGCATACCACGCACAAAGGCAGACCCCATCGTTCCGGTCAGGAAAGGGTCTTCGCCCCATGTTTCCAAACAACGTCCCCAACGCGGGTCGCGCAGGATATTGATATTCGGACTCCAGAAGGTAAGACCGGTATACCGTGCATAGTTGCCATTTTTACGGGCAATCGCATATTTTGCCCGCGCTTCCATCGCGATAGCATCTCCTATCTGTTCCACCATCTCGGGATGGAACGAGGCAGCCAGACCGATGGGCTGTGGGAAGACGGTAGCCCGTCCACTGCGTCCCACACCGTGCAAACCCTCGTTCCACCAGTCGTAAGGTTCGATTCCCAACCTACTGATGCCCGGTGTCTCGTTCATCATCTGTTCAAACTTCTCCTCCAGCGTCATCTGTGAAATGAGGTTCCTGGCCTGTTGTTCCAGTTGCTGGAGAGTTGTCTGTGCTGCAGCTATTGTCGCATACACCACAGCGAGTGTTAAGCAAAATCTTTTCATCTTTTCTTTTTTAACTGCAAAATTACATAACGCCCAACAAAAAGAAGTATAATTTCTATTATTTTACAGTTTGAATTCTATTATTTCAAAAAAATAGATTATCTTTGTCGCTTGTTACGAAACATTCCTACGATGAACAAGCTATTTAAAAAACCTCTGATAATCGTATACCTACTACTATCCGCACTTTCTTGCCTACAGGCACAGGAAGTGGGTAATTTCACTTTTTCGCATATCGGATCAGCCGACGGCATGCACAGCCAGCGCATCTACTCTATCCTACAGACCGACGATGGCGCATTGTGGTGGTCGAGCAATCACGGCATAGAGCGCTACAACGGTGTCAACATCAAGCATTACGCGTTGAGCGAGATTGGTATCTACAGTGAAGTAGCGGGTCGCCGTATCGAACTATGCGATCATCTTGAGAAAGAGACGAAGTCACTCCAGGCCGCCCAAATGTTGGCTTTCGACAACAAAGGCCGTATTTACGCTTACGACCCCATGCTTGACAGGTTCCGTCTGCTTGCCGATGTAAGTAAACTATTGAAAGGCCTCACCGACCTGAATGATATCCTGAAGACAGACAACGGCTATTGGCTAGCTACCAACAAAGGTATCTATTTCCTTCATGACAGTACACTCATCCCAGTAGCCAGAAATTTCTATGCCAATTATATCATCCGCACCCATACATCGCTGCTGTTCTGTACCCGACAGGGAGTACTGGCTTATCGGAAAGCCCCCGACCAACAGCCGCAAGCCGACAGTAAGACGACGCTTCTGGTGCCCCACGACGTAGAAAGCGGCTATTACGATAATATATATAATAAGGTGTGGCTCGGCGGTTACTCCAGTGGCATCAGGGTATTGTCGGAAGATGGGAAGCAGGAAACCGAAATCGGCATCACCCACAATCCTGTCCGCGTCATTTATCCCTACGACATCCACACCATGCTGGTAGGTATAGACGGTATGGGTGTCTACAAGGTAGATCGTCATCCGCAATCAAACAGCTCTATCCGCAGCAGTCTGCTGTTCGATGCCAACGACGGTCCGCAAGGAGTATTGCACAGCAACGGCATTTATACATTGATACGCGACATCTGGGGCAACATCGTGATTGGCTCCTATTCGGGAGGTATTGACATCGCCCGCCCGGTAGGTACCACCGTAGCCATCTATCAACACATGGCCAATAACCAGCAGTCTATCCTCAACGACCACGTCAACACCATATGCCAGTCGCCCAAGGGCAACCTGATGATGGGTACCGACAACGGTATAAGCATCTACGACTCTAACCATAACAGATGGAGTCACGCCTGTCGCGGTAGCGTCGTCCTACACCTGTGCAACACCCCACGGGGTACTGTGCTCGCAGCCACCTACGGACAGGGAGTGCTCGAACTTACCGAGGACGGACAGTCGCATGTTCTGTACTCGATAGCCAATGGCAACCTGCAGGACAATCACGTCTACCGTATGTTCTACGACAACGAGGGCAACCTGTGGGTGGGTAGTCTTGATGGCGACCTCGCCCAACAAACGACAGGCGGCACCCGCTACTATCCCGTCCATTACGTCAAGGATATGCTCCAATTGCCTGACGGACGCATCGCCGTTGCTACCACCTATGGCATCTGGCTCATCAATCCGTCGACGGGAAAAATAGCGGAACTGCCCTATGCTCCTACTGATGAGAAAGACATCAACCGTTTTGTCCATACGCTCTATCTCAACAACAGCCGGGAGCTATGGATAGGTACCGACGGTGGCGGCATTTATGTCTACAACCTAGCCAATAAGCAAACCCGTCACCTGACAACCCATAACGGACTACCCTCCAATTTCGTCAATACTATCTATAAAGACCGGAAGGATCGCATCATCATCGCTACCGAACGCGGACTATCATTTGTTGACCCGAAGGATGCCAACCGGATCATCGGCGTGAACTACTGCTATGGCGTGGACCGCCAATATACCAGCCGGTCGGCCATCAACCTCACCAACGGCTATATGGCGCTCGGTTCAACCACAGGAGCACTGGTCGTCAACCCCGATCATATTCAAGAAATCAACTATACGGCAGCCATTCACCTGATGGGTGTCAACTATGACGATGAGACCGTCAGTGACAAACTCAAGGAACAGATTAGTCAGCAACTGACCCGTCACGAGCTGAAGCTATCCTACCGACAGCGCACCTTCGAACTATTCTTCGAGAGCATCAACCTGCGTAATCAGTCGGACATCGGCTATCAGTATAAGGTTGACAAAGGTGAGTGGAGCAAACTGTCTACCCAGCAATCCATCCGTTTCTCCAGCATGGAGCCCGGCAAGCATACCCTGAAACTCAGGAGTGTCAGTCGTACCTGCGGTGCCATTCTTGACGAGACGACACTGACCATCTATATCAGTCAACCGTGGTGGAACTCATGGTGGATGTGGATTATCTACGTCTGTCTCTTTGCTCTCGCCTTCTACGGCGCCTGGCGCATCTATCAGTTGCATACTAAATATATGCGTCTGGTGGTCAGCGACCTAAACCGCAGCGACAGTTTCACCCTTACAGGCAGTCAGACGGGAATGTCAGTAGGTCAAGTGCCGAAAGACTCGACGAACCAAGATCAAACGAACCAAGAACGGACGAGCACAGATACCTTAGAGGAGAGCAACCAGTTCATCAGTCAGGCCACACGTCTTGTCATCGAGAATATCTCGGACAGCAACTTTACCATTGACCGCCTCTGTCGGGAGATGGCCATGAGTCGGACGCTGTTCTACGTCAAACTGAAATCCTATACGGGTAAGTCGCCACAAGACTTCATCCGCATCATCCGTCTTGAGCGTGCTGCCACCTTGCTGCGCAATGGCCGACAGGTCACCGATGTAGCCACCATGACAGGATTCGGCAACCCCAAATATTTCAGTACCGTGTTCAAGAAATACTTCGGAGTTTCACCCTCCAAATACCAATAGAAAAATTGAAGGATTGAAGAATTGAAGGATTGAAGGATTGAAGGATTGAAAAATTGAAGAATTGAAGAATTGAAGGATTGAAGTGAATAGGTAGAACGGTATAAAAACCGACAAAAAGGGTTTGAAATCTGACATCACACAGGTTTCAAACCTTTTTTGTCAATCATGAAACTCACCTTATCTCTTATTATTCTACCTTTGCAACCAGAAAACAAAAAACTTACCATCATGAAAGCAACATGTATCCTAACGGCCCTGCTGTTCGCATTGACAGCATCAGCACAGCCAACAGCCCAAGAGTGGAACAAGAACGTAGTAGGTTGGAACCTCGGTAACCAGCTGGAGTGCTCAGCACCAGGTCAAGACGGCGAGTCCATGCATATTGGCATGGTCGACAACAGCATCAAAGCAGAGACTGCCTGGGGCAATCCTATCGTCACCAAGAAAGTCATCAAAGCAGTGAAAGATGCAGGCTTCAACGCCATCCGCATTCCTATCCGTTGGCAGTGTCATATCACCAACGACAAGGCGATGAGTATCGATAAAGCATGGATGGCACGAGTAAAAGAAGTGATAGACTGGTGTCTGGCCTGCGATATGAAGGTGATCATCAACGTACACCACGACAAGTGGCTTGAGGGGCGACCCTTCCAACAGTACAAGGACGAGAACTGTCAGAAGCTCGCCTTGCTGTGGTTTAACATCGCCAATGCTTTTGCATCCTACGACTACCGGCTGGCATTTGCAGGAACGAATGAAGTGCACGTGAAGGACAACTGGGGCAAGCCGACAGCGGAGAACCTCGAGGTGCAGAACGCCTACAACCAGACCTTTATAGATATCGTGCGCGCAACGGGCGGCAACAACCTGCAGCGCCACCTCATCACCCAGACCTACGTATGCAACCCCGACTTTGGCTTGTACAACAACGACTTCATCGTGCCAAAGGACGTGGAGGGCAACGGCAATAAGTATATGAGTGTGGAGTTCCACTACTACACCCCATGGGACTATGCAGGCGAATGTAAGTACAACTTCTGGGGAGAAGACTTTAAACAGTATGGAGAAGCCTCACCCAGCAACGAGAAGACCATGACCGAGTTCTTCGACAAGGTGGTGAATACCTGGGCATCTTTAGGACTGGGTATCGTCATGGGCGAATGGGGGGTGACCGACCGTCAGAGCAGCGGACAGACCGACCGTATCCATGAGAACATGACCTATTACTGTAAGTTCCTCGTCAGTGAGACCCGCAAGCGAGGTTTCTCCACCTTCATCTGGGACAACAACAACTTCGGCAGCGGTCCAGAACATTTCGGAATCTTCGACCGCAAAGGAAGCATGAAAGTAAAGGCACCATGGATCCTGCAAGGTATCATGGAAGGGAAAGAATTGAAGAATTGAAGAATTGAAGAATTGAAATAAACAAGATAGCAATGAGAAAGACATTTATTTCCTTGGCGATGACAGCCATGACGGTGCTGGTAATGACAGCCTGCACCACAAAGAGTGAGACAACAGAAGCAAACAACTTCCGTATTGAGCGCGGCACCAATCTCAGCCATTGGCTGTCGCAGTCGGAAGAGCGCGGAGAAGCCCGTCGCCAGCATATTCAGGAGGACGACTTCGAACGTTTGGAACAGTTGGGCTTTGACTTCGTGCGCTTGCCGATTGACGAGGTACAGTTCTGGGACGAAGAAGGCAACAAACTGCCAGAGGCTTGGGAACTGATGGATCATGCCATCCGTCTGGCTGAGAAGCACCACCTTCGCACCATCGTTGACCTGCACATCATCCGTTCACACTATTTCAATGCCTCGTTAGAGGGCAAGGGCGATGAGAACACCCTCTTTAGTTCTGAGAAGGCACAGCAGGACCTCATCAATATGTGGTACCAGTTGTCGGACGTACTGAAGGGTTACAGCAACGACTCTGTAGCCTATGAGTTTATGAACGAGCCCGTAGCCGACGACCATGAGCAGTGGAACCAGCTGATTGTCAAGGTACATAAGGCACTACGCGAGCGTGAGCCACAGCGCACACTTGTCATTGGCAGTAATCTGTGGCAGGGATATGAGACCATCAAATACCTGAAAGTTCCTGAGAATGATAAGAACATCATCCTCTCTTTCCACTACTATAACCCCATGATCCTGACCCATTACGGTGCATGGTGGACACCTATCGGCAAGTATACTGGTAAGGTAAACTATCCTGGCATACTCGTCTCGAAGGAGGATTACGATGCCGCTTCCGATTCCGTCAAGAAATTATTGGATGAGGGCCACTATACCACACAGGTATGGGACATCAATAAGATTCGCGAGGATTTCAAGGATGCCATCGCAGCTGCAAAGAAGTACAATCTCCAACTGTTCTGCGGAGAATGGGGCGTCTATGAGCCCGTTGACCGTGATTTGGCTTACAAGTGGACGAAAGACATGCTGACAGTCTTCAAGGAGAATAACATCGCTTGGACTACTTGGTGCTACGATGCCGACTTTGGTTTCTGGGATCAGCAGAAGAACGACTATAAAGACAAAGGATTAGTGGACCTGTTGACGGAGAAGTAAGGAGACAGATAGATGTAAATAGAAGTAGATAGAAGAAGATGAAGACATTTGGATATTTCGACGATAAGAACCGGGAATATGTGATTACCGACCCAGCCACCCCGTTCCCTTGGATCAACTATCTGGGCAATGAGGACTTTTTCGGTCTGATTTCAAATACAGCCGGCGGTTATAATTTTTATAAGGATGCTAAGTTCCGTCGCATCACCCGTTATCGCTATAATGGTGTGCCCATGGACAACGGAGGACGTTATTTCTATATCAACGACGAGGGGACGGTATGGAATCCGGGATGGAAACCTTGTAAGACCCCACTCGACTCCTACGAGTGCCGTCACGGTATGAACTACACCCGTATCACCGGCAGTAAGAACGGTATTGAGGCCAGCGTGCTATTCTTCGTGCCCCTCAAGACATGGGCTGAGGTACAGAAGGTAACACTCAAGAACACTACAGACAAGAAAAAGAACCTCAAGCTATTTAGCTTTGCCGAGTGGTGTCTGTGGAACGCTGCCACCGACATGGAGAATTTCCAGCGTAACTGGTCAACAGGCGAGGTGGAGATTGAAGGTAATACCATCTACCACAAGACAGAGTACAAAGAACGTCGTAACCACTACGCCTACTATACCGTAACCAACACGAAGATTGATGGTTACGACACCGACCGCGAATCGTTTATCGGTCTGTATAACGAGTTCTCCAACCCTCAGTGTGTGACAGAGGGGAAGGCTGGCAATTCTCTCGCCCACGGCTGGAGCCCCATCGCCTCACATTATATAGAAGTGGAACTAGCTCCAGGCGAGAGCAAGGACCTGATCTTCCTATTAGGCTATGTGGAGAACAATCAAGAGGAGAAATTCTCAGTAGAAGATATTGAACGGAAAAAGAGAGGAGAGCTAATCTCTTCTCAGGCCAGCGACGTGACACTTGTCAACAAACGGAAAGCTCATGAGACCATCGCCCGTTTCGCTACCGTCGAGGCTGTTGACGCCGCCTTCGACGAGTTGGCAAAGATGTGGGACGAGCTGCTCAGTAAGTTCACCGTCAAGAGTGGTGACGAACGACTGGACCGCATGGTAAACATCTGGAACCAGTATCAATGTATGATCACCTTCAACTTCTCCCGTTCGGCCAGCTTCTTTGAAAGTGGCGTAGGAAGAGGCATGGGATTCCGCGATTCCAACCAAGACCTTGTGGGCTTTGTGCATCAGGTGCCCAGCCGCGCCCGTCAGCGCATCATCGACATCGCCTCCACCCAGTTCCCCGACGGTGGTTGCTACCACCAGTACCAGCCATTAACCAAACGAGGCAACAACGACATCGGTGGAGGATTCAATGACGACCCCATGTGGCTCATCTTCGGAACGGTGGCCTACGTGAAGGAGACAGGCGACTTCTCTATCCTCGACGAGATGGTTCCTTGGGACAATGAGCCAGGTACGGAGGTAACACTCATGGAACACCTTCGCATCTCTTTCAACCATGTTGTGGAGAATGTCGGTCCACACCTCTTGCCACTGATAGGCCGTGCCGACTGGAACGACTGCCTAAACCTCAACTGCTTCTCTTGGGATCCCAATGAAAGTTTCCAGACGACAGAGAACAACAGTGAAGGATCTAAGGCTGAGTCGCTTATGATTGCCGGTCTGTTTGTATTCTGCGGTAAGCAGTATGTAGAACTCTGCCGTCAGATGGATAAACAGCAGGAGGCTGATCGTGCACAACAGTGTGTTGACACAATGATCGAAGCCGTAAAAAAAGACGGATGGGACGGTGAGTGGTATCTCCGAGCCTATGACTTCTACGGCCATAAGATTGGCTCCAATGAGAACGAAGAAGGTAAGATCTTCATTGAGTCACAAGGTTTCTGTGCGATGGCAGGCATCGGACTGGAGGAAGGAATGGTCGATAAGGCCCTCGACTCCTGTAAGAAATACCTTGACTGTGAGCACGGTATGGTTCTTAATTACCCTGCCTTCACCCGTTATTATGTAGAGATGGGTGAGATCTCATCATATCCAGCAGGCTACAAGGAAAATGCCGGTATTTTCTGTCACAATAATCCTTGGGTCATCATCGGTGAAACGGTAGCCAAGCGCGGGAACGATGCATGGGAACACTACACAAAGATATGCCCTGCATGGATCAAAGACCAGCAGTTGCATAAGGTGGAGCCCTATGTCTACTGCCAGATGGTAGCAGGAAAGGATGCCGCCAAACCCGGAGAGGGAAAGAACTCTTGGCTGACAGGTACAGCCGCATGGAACTGGTACACCATCACCCAGTTCATTCTGGGCATCAAACCAACTTACGACGGACTAGAAATCGACCCCTGTATTCCTTCAACCTTGAAGGAGTACCGCGTAAAGCGCGTGTTGCGCGATGCTGAGTTTGACATTACAGTGAAGAATGTCGACGGTCGTGAAAGTGGTGTTCGTCAGCTGATTGTCGACGGTCAGTCTGTCAAAGGAAATATCGTGAAGGCGACCCCAGGGTGTCATACTGTAGAAGTCATTATGTAAATAAAGGAACTAATCATGGCAAAATTATCAGAGAAAATTGGCTATGCGCTGGGGGATGCCGCTGCGGGCGGTATTACGTGGAAAGTGATGTCAATAGCCTTTCCCCTGTTCTTTACGAACGTCTTCGGACTGACCATTGCCGATACGGCGACGCTGATGCTCATCGCACGAATGTTTGATGTGGTCACCGACCCCGTCATGGGATCCCTGGCAGACCGTACCCAGAGCCGCTGGGGCACCTATCGTCCCTGGCTCATCTTCGGGGCAGTTCCCCTCGGTCTGATTTTCGCCCTGTTGCTTTACACTCCTGAGTTTGGACCTGTGGGCAAGCGCATCTGGGCATATACACTCTATCTGATGATGATGGTGGTATATACTGCCGTCAACGTGCCTTACGGTTCGATGCTCGGTGTGATGACCAGTGATGACTACGAGAAGAACCAGTTCTCCTCCTTCCGTATGGTTGGTGCCTATGCGATGGGCTTCGTTACCCTGCTCTCCGTCCCTTACCTTCAGGAATTGGTGGGAGGAACAGAGCAGCACCAGTATGCCGTGCTCGGTGCCTTTTTCGGAATCTTGGCAACGGTGGGAACACTGGCTTGCGGACTCATGACCAAAGAGCGACTGAAGCCGGTACGTGCTGAGAAGTTCTCCTTCAAGCCCTTCGGTGACCTGTTCCGCAACAGGCCTTGGGTCATCCTCACGCTCATCGGTATCTGCATGAATTTCTTCAACGGCTTCCGCTACGCTGTGGCAGGCTATCTGTTTGAGTACTGCATGCACGGTAACGTAACCGTTGGCAGATTGATTATTAACTACACAGTGTTCATGACCTTTGGTGAGCTTACCTGTATGATCTTCGGTGGTGTATCGCCCATATTCACCAAGTGGATTGGCACTAAGCGCAAGGCCTTCATGTGGGCAGCAGTCATCTGCGTGGTGACCTCCATCGCCTTCTTCTTTGTACCTATGGATCCCGCCTATATCTGGATATTGGTAGGTGTTGTGATACTGACCTCTATCGGTATCGGTCTGTACTCACCACTGTTGTGGTCGATGTATGCCGACGTGGCCGACTATGCGACGGAGAAGAACGGTACCTCGTCGACGGGACTGATCTTCTCGTCGGGTACGATGGCACAGAAGTTCGGAACGGCCATCAGCGGTTCGTTGGTTGCCCTGTTCCTCGGCTTCGCCGGTTTCGTGTCGGGTACCGACCCTGTCACCGACCAGACCATCGTCACCATCACCGATCCTGTGGCAGTGAACAACATGATCTGGGCACTGTTCTCCATCATTCCGGCAGTCATCGCAGTAATCATGATCGGACTGCTTTATATCTATCCGATTAAGAAGTAAGGGCTGAACAAGTCGAAAAACTGACAAAAAGGGTTTGATAACTGATTACTTTTAGTTTTCAAACCTTTTTTGTTTGTCATTGAACCCACCTTATTTTATATTATAATACCTTTGCACCATCGAAACTGAAACAATAACAA
>ONWA01000017.1 GCA_900321425.1 uncultured Prevotellaceae bacterium
GACGATGGCGCAGACCTATCTGACGCTGAAACCCGGACAGATGGGTATTTTCTTCCCACAGGACGGTCATGCTCCTTGTATCTCTGACAAGGCTGAAATTAAGAAAGCTATTTTCAAGGTAAAAGTAGTTTAATCATCCAATTCTGAACAGATATGGCAACAAGAAAAAAAGCAACACCCAAGAAGGTGGAAGAGCAGCCGAAGCATATCGGTCTGGTACAGAATGATTCCTGGCTTGAGCCGTATGAAGCTGCCATCCAAGGTCGTCATGATCATGCCCTCTGGAAAATCAGTCAGTTGACGAAGAATGGTAAGAAGACGCTCTCTGAGTTTGCAACGGGACATCTCTATTTCGGTCTTCACAAGTTGGCCAAGGGATGGGTATTCCGCGAGTGGGCTCCCAATGCGACGGAAATCTATCTTGTTGGTGATTTCAACGACTGGAAGGAAAACGACAAATACAAGTGCAAGCGTATCGCCGGAGACTGGAAGGAAAACGACAAATACAAGTGCAAGCGTATCGCCGGAACTGGCAACTGGGAGCTGAAGCTCAGCGAGAAGGCTATCAAGCATGGCGACTTGTATAAGATGAAGGTGAAGTGGAATGGTGGCGAAGGTGAGCGTATCCCTGCTTGGTGCCGTCGTGTGGTTCAAGACGATAACACGAAGATTTTCTCTGCCCAGGTATGGAACCCTGAGAAACCTTATGTTTTCCGCAAGAAGAAGTTCAAGCCCAACAAGTCGCCGCTGCTCATCTATGAGTGCCATGTGGGAATGAGTCAGGATGCCGAGAAGGTAGGCACCTATACGGAGTTCAAGGACAATGTGCTGCCACGCGTCATCAAGGACGGCTATAACTGCATTCAGGTGATGGCCATACAGGAGCATCCTTACTACGGCTCGTTCGGTTACCACGTGAGCTCGTTCTTTGCTCCCTCCAGCCGTTTCGGTACACCCGACGAACTGAAGGAACTCATCGATACTGCCCACAAGAACGGCATTGCTGTGATCATGGACATCGTTCACTCGCATGCCGTGAAGAACGAGGTAGAAGGTCTTGGCAATCTGGCAGGCGACCCCAACCAGTTCTTCTATCCAGGTGACCGTCATGAGCATCCGGCATGGGACTCCCTCTGTTTCGATTACGGCAAGGACGAGGTGATCCATTTCCTCTTGTCGAACTGTAAGTACTGGCTTGAGGAGTTCCACTTCGACGGTTTCCGTTTCGATGGTGTCACCTCGATGCTCTATTATAGTCACGGACTGGGCGAGGCCTTCGGTGGCTATGGCGATTATTTCAATGGTCATGAGGATGATAACGCTATCTGCTACCTGACGCTGGCCAACAAACTCATCCACGAGGTAAACCCCAACGCCATCACGATTGCTGAGGAGGTGTCGGGCATGCCGGGCTTGGCTGCGAAGTTCGAGGATGGCGGCTACGGCTTCGACTACCGTATGGCGATGAATATCCCCGACTATTGGATCAAGACCATCAAGGAGGTGCGCGATGAGGATATCAATGTGTGCAGCATCTTCTGGGAAGTGAAGAACCGTCGTCCCGACGAGAAGACCATTTCTTACTGCGAGAGTCACGATCAGGCGCTGGTAGGCGACAAGACCATCATCTTCCGTCTCATTGATTCCGATATGTATTGGCATTTCGCGAAGAAGGATGTCAATGATATGGCACAGCGAGGCATCGCCCTGCACAAGATGATTCGTCTGGTGACTGCAGGTGCCATCAACGGTGGTTATCTGAACTTCATGGGTAACGAGTTCGGTCATCCCGAGTGGATCGACTTCCCGCGTGAGGGTAACGGATGGTCGTATAAGTACGCCCGTCGCCAGTGGAACCTGGTAGACAACAAAGACCTCTGCTACCATTGGCTGGGTGATTTCGACCGTAGGATGCTCGAGGTCATCAAGAGCGTGCGTAATTTCCAGGACACTCCTGTCGAGGAGATATGGCACGATGACGGCGACCAAGTGTTGTGCTTCAAGCGCGGTGACCTGGTGTTCGTCTTCAACTTCTCGCCGACTCGTTCGTATACCGACTACGGATTCCTGGTGCCCACAGGCTCCTACGACGTGGTGCTCAATACCGACGCGAAGGAGTTTGGCGGCAACGGTTTTGCTGACGACAGCCTCACTCATGTCACTAATTTCGACCCCTTGTATGTGAAAGACCATAAGGAGTGGCTGAAACTGTATATCCCTGCCCGTTCGGCAGTTGTCCTTAAGAAGAATTGATATGACACTCCATTCGACTACCAAAAGCACCACCGCCATTTCTGCGGTGTGTGCTTTTGTTTTCTGCTTGTTTTCATTTGCCTACCTGTACGTCTATCAGGCAGACATCCTCTCGTATATTGGTTATCAGCTGACCCGCGAGTATTACAACGATCTCGTCGAAGCACTGGTGTACACCGGTCTGCTGCAACTCCTGCAGTATAGGATAGCCCAACGTTTCCCGTTTGGTATTCGTTTCCACGCGCTGACCTATGTCCCCTCGATGCTCATCCTCTTTCTGCTCACCGAGGCGTGGCTGTGGGGTGGGTGGCTGTTCCCGTTGGCTGTTGCCGTCGTAGTGATGGGATTATGGTTGGGTGGCTACTATTTGCAGCGCGATTTCATATCGGTGAAGGAGCGGATGGCTTTCTTCCTGCTGTCGCGGTCGATGTGGGTGAATCTGCTCGTCCTCACGCTCATGATGATTGTCGTGGCAACGGCAGGCACCGACAATGCTGTGCTCCACTATCGTCTGAAAGCTGAGGCCGCCTTGTTGCGTGGAGATACCGGAGAGGCACTGGAAGCGGGGAAGAAATCGATGGATACCGATGCGAGTCTGACGATGCTTCGGGCCTATGCGCTGGCTAAGGAAGGCCGACTGGGCGATGCGCTCTTTACCTATGCCGTGACGGGAACGGGTAAGGACCTGTTGCCTTCAGCCGATGCCCGTCTGTTGATGCTTCCTCAGCAGGAGATTTCCCGTTTCGTGAAGACCCATCGCCGGGCGGCAGCCGACTATCGACTGTGCGGCTGTTTGATGGACGGCCGTCTGGATGACTTCGCCCGAATGCTGCCCGCCGTCTATTCAGCGAGCGACTCCCTGCCGCTGCATTACCGTGAGGCGCTGACGCTCTACACCCATCTGCGTTCCCATCCCAGTATGGTGTATCATCATGCCGTGATGGACGAGGATTATGATAATATGAAACAGCTGGAGCGTAATTGCCATTCCGCTACCGAGCGTCATCTGAAAGTGATGGAGCAGTATGGTAACACTTACTGGTATTATTATAACTATGTGTGGCGCTCCAGGAAGAGCGAGTGAGTGATGCAGCGGGGCAGTTCCTCCTGATAGTGCGTCACCATAATCAGCGTCTTGTTCCTGCGCTGGCAGAAGGTTTCTATCACGTCCTTCACCAGTCGGCGGTTGCGGTTGTCGAGTCCGTGTAGCGGCTCGTCGAGAATCAGCAGCTCAGGGTCTTTCACGAAGGCCCGTGCGATGAGTACCAGTCGCTGCTCGCCACTCGACAGTTTCAGGAACGGACGGTCGTACATCCCTTTCAGTCCGAAGATGTCCATCCACCGGCGGCACACCTCATACTCTTGTGGTTCGGGTTTGACATAGAGTCCCACCGAGTCCTTCAGTCCCGATGCCACGATACGGATGGCAGGCAGGTCTTTCTGATAGGCCCGATGCATCTCGGGCGACACATAGCCGATATGTTTCTTGATGTCCCAGATACTCTCGCCGCTCCCTCGCTGGAATCCGAACAGGGCGATGTCGCAGGCATAGCTCTGCGGATTGTCGGCACAGATGAGTGAGAGCAGCGTCGACTTTCCGCTGCCGTTCTGTCCGCTCAGCGCCCACCGCTCGCCGTTCTTCACCGTCCAGTTCAGATCTTTGATGATGGTGCGCTTGCCGTAGCGTATCGTCACCTCATTCATCCTGATCACCTCATCGGCGTGATAGTCTTGGTCGGAGTCGGGCAGCGACAGGATGGCCTGTTCGTCGTCCTCGCTCAGCACGCGCTGGGGGAAGGGAGCCCGATGGGCCAGATAGTCGTCGCGTGTCATCTTGGGCCTCACGACGCCGTCGTTCAGCTCCACGATATGGGTGATGAACGGTGGGATGTCGTCGCTCTTCGAGAGGACGAGCATCAGTTGCAGGGCGCGCTCCTTCGACAGCGTGTCCAACAGCGTGCTCAGCTGGTCGCGCGTACCGGCATCGAGTCCGATGAACGGGTTGTCCATGATGAGGATTCGCGGTTCGCAGAACAGCGTGCTCACGAGTTTGAACTTCCTCAGCTCACCGCTGGAGAGCAGGATGATGTACTTATCCAGCAGGTGTTCCATCGCGAAGAGCTGATAGAGGTGTCGCTGGTATTCGCGCCGCTCGGGTGTGTCGTTGCCCGCCCACATGAACGCCTCCTCCAGTTTCGCCTCTACGGTAGGCGTCTCGGCGTCTATCTCCATCTGGTTCCACCGCTGTTGCAGGAAGTAGGTGCGGTCGTTGTCGCCGCCGTAGGTATCACGGAAGGCGATATACTTGATATTGTCGCTCACCAGCGTCTTCTCGCTGGGTGCGAAGTGGTATTCGATGGTTTGCGGAAGCACCGGATGCTTGCCTGTCAGCATATCGACAAACATCGTCTTGCCGCTGCCGTTGGGTCCTACGATGGCGATATGCTCGCCTGGCTCCAACGTGAAGTCTACGGGCTGCGCCATCGCCCATTCGGGATTCTTCGTTACTCCTTTCGTGAGTCTGATAACGGGTTCTTGCATAACGGGGTTACTTTCTGATTTTCGACTGGTTCTTATTGACGAAGTCCTTCCATCCGCGATAGTGGGCCTCGCTCTCGGGGCGTCCCATCTGCATGAAGTGGCAGTAGGCAGCACCCAGGGCATCGCTGGCATCCATGAACTTTCCCATCTCCTCGGGGTCGATATGCAGCATTCGTTGCAGCATACCCGCCACCTGTTCCTTCGCTGCCGACCCGTTGCCGGTGATGGCCATCTTGATTTTCATCGGTGCGTATTCGTGGATAGGTACGCCGTGCTTGATGGCGGCGGCGATGGCTACACCCTGCGCCCGTCCCAGTTTGAGCATCGACTGCACGTTCTTTCCGAAGAAGGGTGCTTCGATGGCCATCTCGTCGGGCAGGTATGCATCGATGATGCCGGTCACGCGTTCGAAGATATGTCCCAGTTTCAGGTAGGCATCCTCGAACTTCCTGAGGTCGATGATGCCCATGCTCACCATCTCGGCCTTGGTGCCCACGACGCGCAGCACACCGTAGCCCATGATGTTGGTGCCCGGGTCGATGCCTAATATGATTTTCTCCGTCTTCATGCTTGCAAAGGTACGCTAATCTGCCGACATACGCAAATTTAGCACCACATATTCCGACTGGGTGCCGATGCGGTACTTGCCGCCCCAGATGCCCAGACCGCTGCTGATGTAGTAGCGCGTGCTGCCTCGCCGGTGCTCGCCCCAGTCGCATTCGTAGATATAGTGGGTGCCCAGGGAGATGGGCCATATCTGTCCCTCGTGGGTGTGACCGCTCAGCTGGAAGTCGATGCCCGCCTTCTCTGCCTGTTCCAGATGGTAGGGCTGGTGGTCGAGTAGGATTGTGAACTTCGACTTGTCGGTCTGTTGCATCAGCTTGCCCAGTGCCTTGCGATGGCTGTTGGTGCGGTCGTCGCGACCGATGATGCACAGCGCTCCCTCCGCAGCACAGCTGTCCTGCAGCAGTCGGATGCCTGCCTCCTGATAGAAACGGCGGGCCTTCGGCTCACGGGCATAGTACTCGTGATTGCCCAGACAGGCATAGACGGGAGCCTGCAACCGACGGAACTCGGCTGCCATATCCTCGTCCATCAGCGGTCGCACGCTGATATCGATGATGTCGCCGGCTATCAGGATCAGGTCGGGATGTTCGGCATTGATCATATCCACCCACTGCGCCAGCGTCGTGCGAGTGTTGTGATAGCCCAGGTGCAGGTCGCTGGCCATCACGATCGTATAGTCCTTGTCGAGCGGTTTCGTCGACGTCATCTCCAGCGGCACTCTCACCTTGTGGTGGTAATGGATATTGCCACAGAGGAACACGACGAACAGTGTGCCGCCGATTGCTACCGACGTGACGGCATTGGCGTGGAGCCAGCTGTGAGGCACGAGGTGTACGAGCCGTCCGATGTCGAGTACGACGAAGATAATGATCAGATAGAGGACCACCAGGATAGCGGTGGTGCCCACCTCGTAGAGTATTCGGGCCAGGGGCAGCGGCAGTCGGTCGAGCGTGCCGCTCATGTCGAGGAACAGCGTTAGGAAACACGCGATACCGATGCCGATCACGACGCTCTTCCACACGCCAGTCAGTGGCAGCAGCATCCACAGATGCCACCCCACGAACGCCAGTCCCAACAGGGGAATCAACAGGAAAACGAGAAACATTTGCTTGGTAATTTTAATTCTTTGGGCTGCAAAGTTACGCT
Organism: uncultured Prevotellaceae bacterium; assembly: GCA_900321425.1. Classification (GTDB taxonomy): domain Bacteria; phylum Bacteroidota; class Bacteroidia; order Bacteroidales; family Bacteroidaceae; genus Prevotella. The sequence continues at coordinate 6,508 of ONWA01000017.1, forward strand.
AATCTGCCGACATACGCAAATTTTTTAGAGGTAAGAGGTGAGAGGTAAGAAGAAAGGAGCACCCCGAGGTGAGGGGGTGCTCCTTGTTCTCATCTAGCTCATCTAGCTTTTCTAGGATTTCTAGCTTTTCTAGGATTTCTAGCTCTTCTAAGAGATTACTCCGCTGTCGTCGTCATCGCCGCCGCCGTTATCGCCGCCGCTCGTTCCGGGGTTCTCCGGAGTTTCCGGAGTGGTCGGTGTGGTTGGCGTAGTGCCGCCGTTCTCCGCATCTGCCCCAGGCTGACGAACCACCTTAGCCCTTTCGATAACCTCATTGCGGCTGACAGGACTACCGACCGCCAAGAGCAATTCGGTGAACTTGGGCTCGCACTCGGCCTTTGCCCTGAGCGTCACACCAGCCTTATCCACCAGTTTGCCGGCGTTCTCAACCGTCAGTTCGGTCACTTTCGGGTCGAGCTCCTTGGCACGCGCCAGATTGATGTTGCCGCCCTTCACGTGGATGTCGGGATGGATGCGCAGAGCCACGTCATTGCCGTTTCTCAACTGTACGGCGAAACCCATCGCCATCAGGTTAGCCGTCGCCTTGCAGAAGTTCTCCAGTACGGCCTTGGCCACTTGCTCGGGAATCAGCGGATTCTCGTGCGAGATCTCACGTGCGAGCGCCGTCTCGTCGCACGTCTTCACGTCCTCGTTGGCAGTGATGGTCTTCTGGTCGACGCCGAAGGCCTCAATGCCATTGTTCAAACTTACCTTATATTCTATCATTTCACTGTGCGATTTCCTATACATCGCGAGGTTCTAAAAAAGGTGCTTTTTGATGCTTCCAAACCCCTACCTGGTTTTTGTTGGTGATAAAAACGAGGTTTTTGTTGCCTATAAAAACGAGGTTTTTGTTGGGTATAAAAACGAGGTAGGGGTTTTAGGGGGTTATTTCTCACTTCACCACGACCTTCTGGCCGTTCTTCACGTAGACGCCCTTCTGGGGAGCCATCACGCGGCGACCGCTGAGGTCGAAGTACACATCGCTGCCGCTCTTGCAGGCAGATGTATCGCTCTCAATACTCTCGATGGCTGTAGGATCGCTGCCGGCGTATTCCTGCCAATCATAAGTATAATAGTCCCATTCTGGAATATAAGTTGAACTAACGCAATAATAAGGCACCCAGCCTTTGGCCTTGGCCGCGGCCACTTGTGTGGTTGTCATCACGTTGCCTTCGTTCTCATTATAAATTACATATAAAGACGCATTTGATTGCGTTGGCAGGCTGCTAACGAGTGCATCCATTGCAGCACCCTTGATTTTATTCTGATAGCAGCGCAGATAGGTCAGTGCCGTAATGTTCGTCACATCGAGCGCAGTCAGCTGGTTGCCTAAGCAGATCAGCGCTGTCAATGCCGTGTTCTTCGACACGTCGAGCGCAGTCAGCTGGTTGTTGGTGCAGATCAGATAGTCCAGTGCCGTATTGTTCGTCACATCGAGCGCAGTCAGCTGGTTGTTGGCGCAGTCCAGATAGGTCAGTGCCGTGTTCTTCGACACGTCGAGCGCAGTCAGCTGGTTGTAGTGGCAGATCAGATAGTTCAGTGCCGTGTTCTTCGTCACGTCGAGCGCAGTCAGCTGGTTTTCGTAGCAGCTCAGCATTGTCAATGCCGTGTTCTTCGACACATCGAGCGAAGGCAACTGGTTAATGGAACAGCTCAGCGTTGTCAATGCCGTGTTCTTCGACACATCGAGCGCAGTCAGCTGGTTGCCTAAGCAGTTCAGCGTTGTCAATGCCGTGAAGAACTCGATTCCTTTCAAGCTTGCGATGTTTTTTAAGCTGACATCGATGCTCGTTACTTCAGCAATCTCCGCATTGGTGATTACTCCGTCGCTACCATAACTCTCGCTGAGCAAGTAGCTGCGGAAATCTGCATCAGGGAAGTTCGTTTCGTTGATTTCCACATCTGCCCGTGCCTGTACCATCGACAGCAGGGCAAACAATCCTAAAAGTAAATGTCTTTTCTTCATAATGATAACTTGTTAAGTGAATATTGGTTTAATTTTGGCGCAAAGATACAACCAATAGTGTTATCAAAAAAAAAAAAAAACGAAATAAAAGTTAAAACATTGATTTTTTGATTCGTTGATGAGGAAATGAGGAACTCAGGAAGTGTGCTGTTATGCGGGCAAATCGCCAAAAGCGAGGAAAAAATTTGGGAATGTCGGCAGATTAGCGTAACTTTGCAGCCCAAAGAAAATGACTTATGGAAATCAAGAAAGCTGAATTTACGCTGTCGGCCCCGATGGTGTCGATGTGCCCGAACGATACGAAACCGGAATATGCCTTTATCGGGCGCTCCAATGTGGGCAAATCGAGCCTCATCAATATGCTCTGCCGCAACAAGAAACTGGCGAAGACATCGGCCACGCCGGGAAAGACGCTGCTCATCAACCATTTCATCATCAACAACGAGTGGTATCTGGTGGACCTGCCCGGCTATGGCTATGCGAAGCGATCGAAGAAGGAGATAGAGCGGCTGGACCAGATGATTCGGGGATATATCCTCCAACGGCAGCAGCTGGTGAACGTGTTCGTGTTGGTGGATATCCGACTGGAGCCCCAGAAAATCGACCTGGAGTTCATGGAGTGGTTGGGCGTGTCGTCCATCCCGTTCGCCATCATCTTCACCAAGGCCGACAAGTTGACTGCCAACAAATGTCAGCAGGCGATGGCAGCGTATAAGAAGAAGCTGTCGGAGACGTGGGAAGAGCTGCCGCCCATCTTCCTGACATCGGCAGAGAAGAGAGACGGGCGCGACGAGGTGCTCGACTATATCGAAAAAATCAACCAATCGCTGTGACTCCCTATTTAGACGTACAACACCTCTCGAAGTCGTTTGGCGCCCTGCAGCTGTTCCACGACATCAGTTTCTCCATTGGCTCCGGTCAACGGGTAGGACTGATTGCGAAGAACGGTACGGGTAAGTCGACGCTGCTCTCCATCCTCGCAGGAAAGGAGGGCTACGATGCGGGCGATATCGTATTCCGCAACGACTTGAAGGTGGGATTCCTCGAACAGTCGCCACAGTTTGACCCAGAGGAGACCGTGCTCGACGCCTGCTTCAATCATCAGGGAGAGGACGAGAAGGTGCTGAAAGCCAAACAGGTGCTGACACAGTTGAAGATACGCGACCTGCAACAGCCCATGGGACAACTCAGCGGAGGACAACAGAAACGGGTGGCACTGGCGAATGTGCTGCTCACAGAACCCGACCTGTTGATACTCGACGAGCCTACGAACCACCTCGACCTCGAGATGATAGAGTGGTTGGAGGGATTCTTGCAGCGCGGCAATAAGACGCTGCTGATGGTGACCCATGACCGCTTCTTCCTGGACCGCGTGTGTACCGTCATCCTCGAACTCGACGACCGTACCATCTATACCTATCGCGGCAACTATGCCTACTATCTGGAGAAACGACAGGAGCGTATCGACAACCGACGGGCGGAGATCGCACGAGCCAATAATCTGTATCGTACCGAACTGGAGTGGATGCGACGAATGCCACAAGCCCGAGGACACAAGGCACGATACCGTGAGGAGGCATTCTACGAACTGGAGAAAGTGGCGAAACAACGGATAGAGGAACGGCAACTGCGACTCAAGGCTTCGAACGTCTATATCGGCAGCAAGATCTTCGAGTGCCAGTATATCTCGAAACGTTTCGACGACCTCGTCATCCTGAAGGACTTCTACTATAACTTCTCACGCTTCGAGAAGATGGGTATCGTAGGAAACAACGGTACGGGGAAGTCGACCTTCATCAAAATGCTATTAGGACAGGAACCGATTGACGACGGACGCATCGTCATCGGCGAAACGGTACGCTTCGGCTATTTCTCACAGGAAGGTCTGCAGTTTGACTTGCAACAGAAGGTGATCGACATCATCACCGCCATCGCCGACTATGTGGACTTGGGAAGCGGACGCAAACTGTCGGCATCGCAACTCCTACAGTATTTCCTCTTCACACCCGAACAACAATATAACTATGTATATAAACTGTCGGGAGGCGAGCGCAGAAAGCTCTACCTCTGTACGGTACTGATGCGCAACCCGAACTTCCTGGTGCTGGACGAGCCCACGAATGACTTGGATATCGTCACATTACAGATTCTGGAGGAGTACCTGCAGGACTTCCCGGGATGCGTGATCGTGGTGTCGCACGACCGATACTTCATGGATAAGGTGGTCGACCATCTGTTGGTGTTCAAGGGTGGGGGCGTCGTCAAGGATTTCCCCGGCAACTATACCCAGTATCGTGAGTGGGCGGCCCTCGAAGAGCAACAGAAGGGTGGTGATTCCAACGAAGGAAAGAAAGCCGGCGCATCGGCGAAGACAGAGAAACCCGCACGACAGAAGGACGAACGACGCCGTCTCTCCTATAAAGAGAAACGGGAGATGGAGCAGTTGGAGAAAGAGATCGCCCAGCTCGAAGCCGAACAGCACGAGCTGGAAGAGGCACTCTGTAGCGGCACACTCAGCATCGAAGAACTGACGGAAAAGAGCAAACGACTGCCCGTACTGAAAGAGGAACTCGACGAGAAGTCCATGCGGTGGTTGGAGCTTTCAGAAATATAAAAGGAGAGGATATGGAACAACAGTTTTCATCACAGCTATTAAATCAGGTCGTGTCGCAGTTTGCCATCTTGCCGGGCATCGGCAGGAAGACAGCGCTGCGCTTCGCCCTCTTCCTGCTCCGACAGGACAAGGAGACAGTGGAGGCATTCACTTCCTCGATCAATAAGTTTAAGGAGGAGATACATTTCTGTAAGACGTGTCATAACCTCAGCGATACAGAGACTTGTCCCATCTGTAACAACCCCCGCCGCGACAGGTCGACCATCTGTGTGGTGGAGAATATCCGCGACGTGATGGCAATCGAATACACCCAACAGTATCATGGTCTCTATCATGTGCTGGGAGGAATCATCTCACCGATGGATGGGGTGGGACCTGCCGACCTGGAGATCGAATCACTCGTAGAGAGAGTGAAGGAGGGAACCGTCAAAGAGGTGATCCTCGCCCTCAGTCCTACGATGGAGGGAGACACCACCAATTTCTATCTCTATCGGAAACTGGCGGACTTTCCTGACTTGAAACTGACGGTCATTGCCCGTGGCATCTCGGTGGGCGACGAACTGGAGTATATCGACGAGGTGACCCTCGGCCGGTCGATATTGAACAGAGTGGTTTTCGAGGGGAAATAACGAAATGAATATGGAGAAAACAAGAAATATACTGATGATGTGTTTCTGGTGGTGGCTGTCTGTCGCCATCATCATCGTGGTGCTGTATGAAGGAGAACTGCTGGAGACGGGTATGCTGACAGAAGATACGTCGATGGAGTTCGTGCTGACAACCCTGATGGAACTGTTATCGCTCGCTGCCATCTTCGTGGGACTGAGGATGTTTAAGAAAAAACGTATCCATGATGACCTGACTACCCGTAAGGTACCGGCATTACGCTTCTGGGGACTCGTCAGACTCTGTATCATCGGTCTGCCGTTGTCGCTGAATGTCTTGCTCTATTATCTCTTCATGAACACCACCTTCGGTTATATGGCCATCATCATGGCCCTCTGTCTGCCGTTTGTCTATCCCACACTCAACCGTTGTCTTACTGAAACTGAGGAATGAAACTAAGTGTCATCATCGTCAACTATAACGTCAGGTACTACGTAGAGCAATGTCTGCATAGTCTGGAACGGGCACTCGAGGGTATCGACAGCGAGGTTATCGTTGTCGACAACCACTCGCACGACGGGTCGCTCGACTATCTGACAGGTCGTTTCCCGCAGGTTACCTTCATCGAAAGTACACGGAACCTCGGTTTCGCTCGTGGCAATAATATCGCCATCCGTCAGTCGGTAGGCGAGTATGTCCTCCTGCTGAATCCCGATACATTCGTGGGTGAACAGACACTTCGGGAAGCCGTGCGTTTCCTCGACAACCATCCCGATGCTGGAGCGGTAGGGGTGAAGATGCACAATCCCGACGGTTCACTGGCACCGGAGTCACGACGAGGTATCCCTTCGCCCATGACTTCCTTCTATAAGATTGTAGGACTCTGCAAGTATTTCCCCCGCCATCCCCGGTATGGACATTATTATATGAGTGGCATGAACTGGGAGGAACCTGGACAGATCGAGATTATCAGCGGTGCCTTCTGTATGGTGCGAAGGAAAGTACTCGACCAGGTGGGACTACTCGACGAGGATTTCTTTATGTATGGCGAGGACATCGACCTATCGTATCGTATCTATCAGGCAGGCATACAGAACTGGTATCTCCCGTTGCCTATCCTCCATTATAAAGGAGAGAGCACCCAGAAGTCGTCCTTCCGCTATGTCCATGTGTTCTATCAGGCGATGCTCATCTTCTTCCGTAAGCACTATGCTCATCGTGGTCTTTGGTTGACTGCTCCAGTGAGCGTAGCAGTATTCCTCCGTGCAGTCATGGCGCTGTTTACCTCAGGAGTGGAATATATCGGACGTTCGTTGGGCTTCTACCGCCGTAGGCAGAAGGATCCTACATATATATTTATAGGTGGAGAAAAAATGCTGGATGACTGCCAACGGTTGTCTAACCGCTACGGACTCTCTGCCCGTTTTATCAAGGCTGATGAGCAGGCTGCTCCTCGCGGACACCTGCAACTGCTCGACCAACAGCCTGAGGTGGCTACTTTTATCGTCTATGACGTGCATGCTTATTCCTATGCCCAACTGCTGCACATCTTCGGAGAGGCACCCAACAAAAACTGCTCGTTGGGTACCTATGATACCGGTACACAAGTATTGATCACTCAAACCGACGTTTACAAATGAATACCATGAGCGAATCACCAGTAGTAACGCTACGGGCAATGGAACCGGAGGATCTGGATCTGTTGTATCAGATAGAGAACGACAAGAACCTGTGGGGCGTGGGAGCTACCAATGTGCCTTATTCACGCTACGTGCTCCACGACTACGTGGCTAACAGTTCCGGTGATATCTATACCGACAAACAGGTACGGCTGATGGTGGACTGTCAGCAGCAGACGATAGGGATTGTCGACCTCATCAACTTCTCCCCGAAACATTGTCGGGCAGAGGTGGGGATGGTACTGATGCCTTCGTATCGCGGGAAAGGACTGGGCGAGATGATTCTTCAGGAACTGGCGCAATATGCCAAGACGGTTCTTCATCTTCATCAGTTGTATGCGGTGATAGGGGTGGATAACGCTCCCGCTATCCATCTGTTCGAAAAGATCGGTTATTCCGCAGGACGAGTCTTGACAGACTGGCTCTTCGATGGGACACACTATCAGGATGCGGTTCTGATGCAGCGGGTTTTGTAGCTATTTTATCCGTTTTTTCAGCTATCTTAGAAAAAAGTTAGCGAAATGTTTTGGTAGTTTAATTTTTATTATTACCTTTGCATCCGCAAAAAAGAAGACTGGTGCGTTAGTTCAGTTGGTTAGAATGCCTGCCTGTCACGCAGGAGGTCACGAGTTCGAGTCTCGTACGCACCGCTTTCACTTGCTGATAAAATTCTTGGTGCGTTAGTTCAGTTGGTTAGAATGCCTGCCTGTCACGCAGGAGGTCACGAGTTCGAGTCTCGTACGCACCGCAAGCCCGTCGATACCTTGCTCGATTGGCTTTTTTCGTATGATAATTACAGATTTTTAAGAAAAAATTTGGAAGTTATGTTGAAAACCACTATCTTTGCAAAAAATATGGATAGTATATGATCAAAAAACTACTCGTTTTATCGTTGGTATGTAGCTTGACACTCGCTCCTGTATGCGTTTCGGGAGCTGGTCGCGCGTATCATGGAGTAGAGGAAATTGACGAACCGACAATTACGGTATCTGTCAGTCATTCGGTACTAACCATCACTGGTGCCCAAGGTATGACTGCCGAGATTGTTTCACTCACAGGCAAACCTGTAGCTACTATCCGTATTGACAGTCCTGTTCAGCGTATTGACCTGAACCTGTCGAAGGGCTGCTACATCGTTAAGATTGGAAAGGTAGTTAGAAAGATTGCTATTAAGTAAGCTATGGACGAGCAAGTGCTCATCAATGAACTGCTGAATCCCAAAACACAGCGACAGGCTTTTGAGAAAATGGTACAAACGTATAGCGAACGCTTGTATTGGATTGTTCGTCGTTTGGTGCTGACCCATGACAACGCTAATGATGTGCTACAAAACACGTTTATTAAGGCATGGAGCAGACTGAGTTCCTTTCGTGGGGATGCCAAGCTGCTGACATGGCTCTCGCGTATCGCCTTGAACGAGAGTATCGATTTCCTGCGTAAAGAACAGAAAGCACAAGTGGTGAGTGCCGATGAAGAGATGGGAGTGGGAGCCATGCTGATGGCCGACTCTTATTTCGACGGTGAGGAGGTGCAGGCAATCCTCCAAGAGGCTATCGCTCAATTGCCCGAGGTACAAAGGACTGTATTCACATTGCGCTACTATGAAGAGATGAAATATAGCGAGATGAGTAAACTGCTGGATACATCGGAAGGCTCCCTGAAAGCCTCGTATCATATCGCAGTCAAAAAAATATCGGAATATTTTCATTCCCGTGATTAAACTACGTGAAAGTTTTTTCGTCCAAATAGAAAAAGAAAGATATGTTAGAAGAGGAGAAAACATTGAAAGAGCGGTTTGGTAATGAGAATCATTTCTCGGTACCCGAAGGCTATTTTGAGCGACTGACTGCTGAAGTGATGGCCAAACTGCCAGAGCAAGAGGCACAGGTGGTTCCGCTATCGACTGTTCGTAAAAAGTCTTTCCGACCATTCTATTATGCTGCAGCTTGTCTGTTGGCTCTCATCCTTAGCGCTACTATATATATAATAGGTGAAAAGATGGAACAGCCAACCATTGTATCAGCGACGCATGTGGAGATGGATGATTCCGATCAGGCATTGGATGAGTATGTGGACTATACCATGGTAGAGAATGCAGAAATCTATGCTTGTCTGTTTGATGAGTAAAACGAAATGAATATGAAACGGCTGTTTATCGTATCAATAGTTGCTGTCTGGACGATGCTCGCTTTCGCACAAGAGAAAAAGAAGTTCTCACCAGAACAGTTTATCGCAGAACTGGAACAGTATGTTACCCAGGAAGCGCGACTGACACCACAGGAAGCGGCTAAGTTTTTTCCTCTCTATCGGGAGCAGATGAAGAAACAACGCCCCTTACATCAGAAGATGAGACGCTTATCGAAAAACAAGCCGGCTGATGAAAATGGTTGTTTGGTGGCTATTCAGGAATGTGACAAACTGGATATGGAAATGAAACAGCTACAGATCGAATACCACAAAAAGATGCTTGAGGTTCTTCCTGCCAGTAAGGTTTATGATGCCATCAAGGCGGTCGACAAATTTCATCGACGTCAACTGAAACGGTGGGCGCACCATAAGAATTCACATCTCTCACAATGAGGTCGACGCGACGTACAAACATATCGTCCATGTAACAGTAGCCAATGATGAGCGAGAGGAATCTCGTCGGCAGGAATATATTTCACCAATTCACATTCTACCTTATACGGAGTATCGGCGGTCTTCGGTACCAGTCCCAAACGATGACTTACACGAAAGACATGAGTATCGACAGCCATTGCAGATTTGCCGAAGGCAACAGCCTGTATTACATTAGCCGTTTTCCGACCGACACCTGGCAAATCGAGTAGGGCATTCATTTCCGATGGCACCTCTCCATGATGTTGTTCTACAAGTTTCCGTGCCATCTTCACTAAGTGGTCGGCCTTGGAATTGGGATACGACACACTACGGATATAATACAGCACATCCTCAGCCTCCGCCTGGGCCATCGTCTTGGCGTCGGGATAATGTGCGAACAGATCGGGAGTAACCTGGTTGACCCGTTTGTCGGTACATTGAGCACTGAGGATAACGGCTACCAACAACTGGAATACACTACCAAACTCCAACTCGGTATTAACTTCTGGCATCTGTTGCCTGAAATAATCCAGCACATGCTGGTATCTTTCTTTTTTTGTCATGTTGCAAAAGTAATAAATAAGTTTGAGAATATCGAGAATTTTTCCTAATTTTGCCGATATCATAAATACAAAACGAATATGAGTAGACTCATCAAAATGTGTGCTATGAGTAGAAAATGGCTAATATGCCTCGTATGGCTCTTCCCATTATCGATGATGGCACAAGACTCGCTGGTCATCGAACGGAAACAGCAGTCGTTTCCCACACAGATACCTGCAGGAAACTATAGCGGGATCACTTATCTGTTTTCCTCTTTCAGATATCCTTGGATTCTATCTCAGGGAAAATCGTCCATGTCAGCAACAAAGGGTTCTTCTCTTCCGGACAACCCAATCGTGATCAGGAGGGTATCGCTTATGTGCCTCAGACGAATAGCATATATATAAGTGGTGAGAAAGACCGGCGTATCCGAGAGTATTCGTTGGATGGAACATGGACGGGTAGGGAACTGCAGATACCTGAACTGTTCCAGTCATGTAGCACAGCCTATGGTTTCGAGGCCCTGACTTATCAGAGCACGACTCATCGGTTCTGGACGACGACAGAGAGTACGCTCCCACAAGACGGGGAACAAGCTGTTGCCGGTAGTAATGTGCAAAACATACTACGATTACAAAGTTTTGACGACGACCTACAGCCTCAGGAACAATATCTCTATCAGATGGATGCTCCTCAGGCTCCAGCAGAGGCGGCTAACTATGCCATGGGACTTAGTGGGATGTGTGCTCTTGACGACGGACAACTGATCCTGTTGGAGCGGGAGTTTTTCGTTGCACCAGGTAAGTTGGGCTCTTTCGTTCATTGTAAGTTGTATATCGTTCAGCCAACAGAGTCAGCAGTCAATAGTCTACTCGACAAACGACTTCTTCTGGAGTTTCGTACCCACCTTTCACTCTTGGGCAGAGGATTGGCTAATTATGAGGGAATCTGTACGGGACCACGATTAGCGGACGGCTCGCGTACCTTATTGTTAATATGTGATTCACAAAATCGTTATGGTGGGGTGTTGAAAGACTGGTTCAAAGTTATCGTGTTAAAATGACAATATTCTGACAAAGAATGATACCAAAACGGCTGGTTTTTCGTTTTTTTTCGTCAATAATGACGTAAAAAATGGTTTTTTATTAAATTTATGCTCAAAAATTTTTGTTTTATGCTACGAAATTACTAACTTTGCATTGCAAAATGAAATAAATTTGTGTGAAACCATCAGGAAAAATGTCATTTTAAAAGGAAAAGGAATGAAAAAGATTATAAAAGTCATGATGCTGAGCGGAATGATGCTCGCAAGCACAACCATATCTGCTGAGGAGACACAGGTGAGTAAAATCCTCTCAGACGAGACACCAATCATCACATTGGATGCTGACATGGTTCCCATCACTTTCGTCAATAAAACCATTGACGAGTTGAAGGCTGGTGTAGGTGAATTGGAAACTATTCTTGAGACGGAGAATTTTCAGTTGTATCAGGCTGGCGACTTCTCTTATAAGGTAGTTGACGGTATTGTGGTTTCTCAGTCTATCCAGATAGAAGATTCTTCTGAGGAGAAACTGGTTTATAATAAGATTCTTAACCAGTTGGCTCAGTCTAAGTTTATTAAGGATACTCACAATACTGGTGGTAATAATTACCAGTATGCTGATTTCCAGATTCAGTTTGACGACTTCCTCGGTTATGAGAAGTTGACGTTCACCTCGCTGATGATGGCAGAAGCAGAACCAGAGCAGTAAACGACCAATCAAGTCATAAACAAGTAAGGGAACATTTCGGTGTTCCCTTAATTTTTGATAAAAATTTGGTGGGTATCGCTTTTTTTAGTATCTTTGTCGCCCAAATATCATATGTATGCTAGAAATATTGCTCGTTTGTGGTTTGTTGTCAGTAGGAATGGCACTATTATTAGTGAAGGTGCTGGCTCGACCCAATGGGAAGTTTTCATCGCAACATATCCATGACAGTCTGCCGATGAAGGAGCGGGGAATCCATTGCGTGATGGACCAGGACCGTGAGATGCGACAGACGAATAAATGGGCCGTTCAAGAAAATAATAATTTAGTAAAGAATAAATGAAAAAGTACATGATGGGCACGCTGGCTATCGCAGCAATGATGGTGTCGTGCAACAATTCAAATCCGAAAATGGATGAGCAGCCTGCTCAGGCTGAATCTGCAACAACTGAGTTAAAAATTGCTTATATCGAGGTTGACTCGCTGATGACTCAGTACAATTTTGCAAAGGACAAGAGTCTGGAGTTACAGAAGAAGAGTAACAACGCACGTAATACCTTGACACAGAAAGGTAATCAGTTGCAGGCTGCTGCTGCCAACTTCCAGCAGAAATTGCAGAACAATGGCTTCCAGAGTCGTGAACAGGCTGCAGGTGTTCAGGCTGCTATTGAGCGTCAGCAGCGTGACCTGCAGGAGCTGCAGGCTCGTTTGGAGGCAGAGCTGGCCAGTGAGACAACGAAGTTTAATGATGCACTTCGTGATAGTCTGAGCAATTTCCTGAAGGCTTATAACAAGGATAAGAAGTACACCATGATTCTTTCAAAGGCTGGTGATAATATCCTGATGGCAGACAAGAAATATGATATCACTCAGGATGTGATCAATGGTTTGAACAAGCGTTATAAGCCTGCCACAAAGAAAACGGAAAATACAAAAGAAGAGAATAAATAATCTATTTGTTTGACAAAAATCAGAGAACGGCTCTTGGATGATTTCCATAGAGCCGTCTTTTTTTGATGGTTGAGAATTAACAGGTTCGTCTTCTAAACTCTGCGCAGGTAATGGCAGTAGCAATAGCCACATTCAGACTCTCCGCCGTATCTCCTTCACTGTACTGAGGGATGAGCAGACGATGATGGACAAATGGGCGGATGGGTTGACTGATGCCATTTCCCTCATTTCCCATAATAATCATACCGGCAGCAGATAACTGTTTTGAATAGAGATTTTCGCCATCCAGTAATGTACCGTAGACGGGAAAGTCTGCGGGTAGGGAGGTGAACAACTCAGCTAAGTTTGTATAGACCACCTCTACACGGGCAATACTTCCCATCGTGGCCTGTACTACCTTGGGGTTATAGGCATCTACGGTGTCTTGGCTGCAGAAGATCGTCTTGATACCAAACCAGTCGGCAATGCGAATGATCGTACCCAGATTCCCAGGGTCCTGTATACCATCGAGGGCAAGATATAGTTGTGTGGTATCTATCGAGGAGGTAACTGTTGGTATGGGAAATACCGCCAATACCTGTTGGGGATGCTGTAAGAAACTGATCTTTCGCAGTTCGTCATCACTCACGCTCACATCCACAGATCCTTCCCAGTCAGAAGTGGCAAAAACGGTATGGGGCTTATATCTCCTCATGAGGTCACCAACAATTTTAGGACCCTCCGCCACAAAAAGACCGTCACGTTTACGGAATTTCTTTTGTTCCAATTGACGGATCCATTTTATTTGATTCTTGCTAATCATTTGCTAAAAAAGAGATGAAAACATCTGCAAAGTTAAAACTTTTTTTTAACTTTGCAATCGTTTAGTGTGTTTATTCATGAGATTCATCAAATATACCCTATGGCTTTTGGCATTATGCTTGACAGCCTGTTCACCTAATAAGTATATTCCCGAGGGGGAGTATATGCTTGATAAGGCGGTGATTCTCAATGAGGATAAGCACAAAGACAAGGATATTAGTCTGATAAGTTTGAGAAATCATATCCGACAAAAGGGAAACACGCGATGGCTGTCGATAGCGAAGATTCCCTTGGCTACTTACTCGCTCTCAGGAAAAGACTCGACGAAATGGATCAACAGGGTATTGAAGAATATGGGTGAGCCTCCTGTCATCTTCGATTCCGTACAAGCCCAACTCTCGTGTAAGGACTTACAACAACAGCTTCAGAACGAGGGCTTCCTTAGGGCAAAAGTTGACTATGTCACTCGTCCGAAGGGGAAAAACAGGATTGATGCCGTTTATGCGATTTATCCGGGAGAACCTTATTATATCCGGAGTATGCGTTATATCATTCAGGATTCGGTCATCGATCGTCTGCTGGGGATGCAGGACACTACTCGTTGGGGAATACATGCCGGACAGCGTTTCAATCTCACCGCACTTGACGAAGAACGGAAACGGATCGCTACCTTCCTTCAGGATCTGGGATATTATAAGTTCCATAAGGAATTCATCACCTATCATGCCGATTCCATTCCGGGATCTACCGGCATCGATCTGGCCTTGGTACTTCGTCCTTACCGCACGAGCACCACACCGGATACGTTGCATACCCGATATCGCATCCGCCATGTGTCGTATAGTAGCAACCATCCTGAGGATAGTGTCATCCATCTACGAAAGAGTGTCCTCAAGGAGAATACCTTTATGAATGAGGGTAAATACTATTCTGCCTCTGATCTGCAAAACACTTATCATCACTTCGGACGTCTTTCCGCCATCAAATATACGAATATTCATTTCGATGAGGTGACAGACAGCGCCTTGCTGGATTGTGGTATCCAACTGATGACCAACAAACCGTCGTCTATCAGTATTCAACCTGAAGGTACGAACACGGCGGGCGATTTGGGCGCTGCCCTGACATTATCGTACCAGAATCGTAACCTCTTCAAGGGAAGTGAGACTTTTAGCGTGGAATTGCGAGGGGCGTATGAGGCAATACGTGGACTGGAGGGATATAAGAATCAGAATTTCATAGAATATAGTGTGAGGACGAATCTGTCGTTCCCTCGTTTTATCCTGCCTTTCATCGGAAGCGATTTCCGAAGACGTATCAACGCATCGACAGATATCTCTATTATGTACGACAAACAGGACCGACCGGAGTTCCATCGCCGGTTGTTGTCTGCTTCCTTACGGTATAAGTGGAACTTCCGCAACCAACAGTCCCATTATCAGATGGATCTGTTGGATATCAACTTGGTCTCTATGCCCTGGATATCAGAGACATTTAAAACCAATTACCTGGATAACACCACCAACCGCAATGCAATTCTTGCCTATAACTATAGGGACCTGCTAATCATGAAATTTGGATTCGGCTATCGCTATAGCAACCGTTATTTCTCTATCCGTACAAATATTGAAACAGCAGGTAACTTGTTGAACTTGAGTAGTCAGATATTCAAGGCTAAACTCGATGAAGACGGTCATTATAGACTGTTTAATATTGCCTATGCTCAATATGTGAAAGGAGATATTGACTATTCGCGCATCCTTCACTCTACAGCACGTAGTCAACTGGTCTTCCACGTGGGATTGGGTATTGCCTATCCCTATGGTAACAGTACGATACTGCCGTTTGAGAAAAGATATTTCTCTGGTGGTGCCAACAGCGTGAGAGGCTGGAGCGTACGCTCATTAGGTCCGGGAAGGTATCGCACCTCAGATGGAAACATCAATTTTATCACCCAGACAGGTGACATGAAACTCGATCTGAATTTGGAATACCGTACACATCTGTTTTGGAAATTGGGAATAGCCTTTTTCCTGGATGCCGGAAATATCTGGACTCTACGTGCCTATAACGATCAGCCAGGCGGACAGTTTAAGTTCCAGAATATCCTGAAGGATATGGCGGTTAGCTATGGTCTGGGCTTCCGTTTCAACTTCGATTTCTTCATCCTTCGCTTTGATATGGGTATGAAAGCCGTTAATCCTGCTTACCAGGAAGGTGAGGAGCATTTCCCGATTATCCATCCGAAGCTAAGTCGCGACTTCGCCTTTCATTTTGCAGTAGGTCTTCCTTTCTGACAATCACCACTGAATTCTTAAATTAGTACAAAGAATAGTTTTTTCTTTGGTGTTACCGCTCTTTTTGACTACTTTTGCATAAAATATTAAACAAATGCTGAAATTTATATCCTTTGGTAGTGGAAGCAGTGGTAATTGTTACTATCTGTATACTGAGACGGATGGCCTGATAATCGACACAGGGGTAGGCATAAGAACATTGAAAAAGGCTTTCAAGGATTATGGACTGAGTCTTTCGTCAGTTCGACATATACTCATTACACACGACCATGCCGACCATATCAAATCGGTGGGAGTGCTTTGTAAAGAATATAACTTGCCTGTTTATGCAACTCCTGATGTTCATCGCGGCATTGTCCATAACTATTGTGTGCAGAAAAAACTGCCTGATGATAAGAAATGCTATATTGAAAAGGGAACCCCCTTCTCTTTAGGTGATTTCAAGGTAACTCCTTTTGGTGTACCTCATGACAGCAGTGATAACGTCGGCTATCTGATTGAAGCAGAGAATGTCCGATTCTGTATGATCACCGATGCTGGCTGTGTGACAGAAGAGATGAAACCTTTTATTACTCAAGCGCATTATCTGGTCATCGAAGCAAATCATGACGAGGAAATGGTTATGAGTGGTCCTTATCCACAATACCTGAAAGAGCGGATCCTGAGTAATACGGGACATCTTAGCAACAAAACATGTGCGCAGTCAATAGCGGAGAATATGTCTGAGGACCTGCGACATGTGTGGTTATGTCATCTTAGCGAGGAGAACAACCACCCAGAACTGGCTCGAAAAACAGTGGAGGCTGTGCTACGAAGCTATGGTATCGTGGCTGGGAAAGACTTTGAATTAGACGTTCTCAAACGGAAACTGCCATCGGGCATCTATGAATTGGTATAGGCTATTCTTCACTATCTGCTGAGCGAAGGATGATACTCGTGGCTCCAATGGTAAAAAGACAACCGTCTTCTATCAACCGCCGTTCCCGAGGCTTTAGTTCAATGTTATCCACAAAAGTACCGGTATTGCTGTTTAAGTCCTGAAGCGTATATTTCAATTTCCCCTGTTTATTCCGCGCAACAGTAATCATACAATGGGAGAGATCAACACTGGGATCAACTGTCTCAATAGGGGTATTAATAGGATTGCCTTTCTGGTATCTGCCAATCGTATTGTCACCCATATGGAGAGGTATCACCTGTTTGTAGTGAAAAACATTCTCTATCACAACGATAGAACCATATTCCTTGGCATGCTCCTGTTCGTCTAACTGTTCTTCCTTCTGAGTAGCTTTCAGTTTGGATACTCCCATGCGAATACCAAACTCCTTTCCACACTCCGGACATTTGAAGACCAACGACTGACCTTCCGCATATTTCGTTTCATCGAACGTGATGTATTGATCACATTTCGGACAACGTACTCTTTTCATGGTTCCCCGATTAAATCTTGACTTTTAGTACCCAAGCTTCCGAGAATTCTTCTTTCTGACGAATCTTGGATACTGCACGGTATGCCTGATCTTCTGAAGGATAATGTCCGCAAACTACACGAACCACATGATTCATGATAAAGACTTCTGCTTCAGCATATCCTGCACGCCGTAACTTCTCCACATAGAGCTCCGCATTCTTTTTTCTCACCTGACTGGCTAGGACAACGTAATAGTTGTTTCGCTGTTCTTTCGGTGTGGAAACGGATTCTTGTGATTTAATAGTATCTTTCTGTAACTCAGTATTTTGTGTTAAAACAACAGAGTCCTTCTTTAAAGAATCCTTCTTTGCGATGACGGGAACTTTCTCGGGCGTTTTCTCTTTGGGAGGCATACTGAAGAAGGAGCCGTTTTGCATCTGTCCCATGCTCAAGGTAGACAAGTGCGTGTCACTGATCGGTGAGGTAATAAAGAAGAAGGCAAGGATAGCTGCTGCCATCGCTACAGCATTACGGATCCATGACATCTTGATGTGGATGGTTGTTACCTCTTCGTCAGTATCTACATCCATCTGGGCGGTTTCTTCTGTCTCTTCCACTGCTTCCTCCACTTCCACTGGCCGTGGCTTTTGGGGAAGGTCAAAGAGTGGAGCCGCCGACTGTGAGGCTTCTGTCATCGGCATATCAAAAGAGCTGAGACCGTACAGTTCGGGCGTTAGGATACCAGCCTCACAAGGGGTAAAGGCGATATGACCGTCCTCGTTTTTGTAGAGAGTACCGATATCCGTCAGTTCGTAATGCCCTTGGTTGTTAATATGCTGGCATAATTCTTCCACTTCACCCTCGATACGGCGCAATGCCTCAGGGTAACTGATATCGTAGGCTTCGATATAGGATTGAACCAGCAGGGAATCATTGATCTTCAACTGTGGGTTGAAGCCCAATGTACGATAGGGCGGCAAGAAGAGCTGTTCCTCGTCGTCATACCTCGCATCCATATGGTGCGCCATAAACCCTCCTAGGTCGGGAATAATCACGCAATCATTGGACAACAGAAGGATTTCTATGTGTCTCTGTAGTTCTATCATGTTGCAAAGTTAGTGCTTTTATCTGACATTGACAAGCAAAATGCTTGTTAAAATAGAAAAAAGCCTAAATACTTTTCTGTTCCCGAGAATATTTTGTAACTTTGTAGCCTACAAGAAAAATCGTATGGAATATATTGAAACAGCGATAAAAGGGGTTTTTATCATTGAGCCTCGTGTCTTCAGTGACACTCGGGGTTATTTCATGGAAGCTTGGAAGAAGTCTGACTTCGAAGAGCATATCGGGAAGGTGGATTTTATCCAGGATAACGAGTCGAAGTCTACCTATGGAGTTCTGCGTGGACTGCATTATCAGAAGGGCGGGTATGCCCAAGCCAAACTGGTACGTGTGATCAAGGGAAAAGTGCTGGATGTGGCTGTGGATATCCGTAAGAGTTCACCGACTTTCGGACAACATATCATGGTGGAACTGAGCGAAGAGAATAAGCGCCAGTTCTTTATTCCTCGTGGTTTTGCGCACGGCTTCCTAGTGCTGAGCGATGAAGCTGTATTTACCTACAAGGTAGACAATGTATATGCTCCTCAACAGGAGGCAGGTATCCGTTGGAACGATCCTGATCTGAACATTCAGTGGCCCATCAATCAGAAGGATGTGATGACGAGTGAGAAAGACCTGAACGCCCCTCTTTTGAGCGCTGCAGAGTTATTTGAATAAACAGAACCTAACGTTCTTCTAGCCAGGCATCTATCAAATGACGGGCAATCGACATCTTTTCAGGTATATGAGGAAGATGGTCCTTGGTAAACCAGGCACCTGCCGATAGCTCTTCTGTCTGCAGGTGAATGCTTCCCTCCACATAGTCAGCGGTGAATCCTACCATCAGACCACAGGGGTAGGGCCAAGGCTGACTACCGAAATAGCGGATATTCGTGATGGTGATACCTGTTTCTTCCATCACCTCCCGCTGTACAGCCTCCTCTAATGTTTCTCCCGTTTCAACGAATCCAGCCACTAGTCCGTAATGGTCGCCCCGGAAATTCCGGGCATGGACAAGTAAGATCTTGTCTTCTCGTCTGATGAGCACAATGACGGCTGTAGCTAACTGTGGCCATACCTCCTTACCGCAGTGTTCACAACGCTTGGAGATATCGGTATGCAGTTTCATCGGGCCTCCACATACCCCACAGAATCGGGTGTTCTGATCCCAGTAGAGCAACTCGAAACATTTTCCGGCCTTGAGGTATAACTCATGGGGTAACCGATGGAAACTGGCTCGCAGACCGCACATCTCGTATCGTGGATGGTTCGTTACGGGCAGGTCTATACGGTAGGTCTTTACTTCCGTTTCCCCCAACGGGGTGATATTCATCACCGTGGTCCACGGCTTGATCTCTGTAGGCGGTGTCGTCTGATACGGGATAGTATAGGTGCCGTCAGGCAACCTTTCCAGCATGAGCTCATCTTTGCAGAAGACAAAATAGTATTTTTTCATTGATAGGATTGTGTGAATGGAAAAATTTCCTGCAAAAATAGTAAATAATTGGTACATTTGCAACTTTCGGCATGTTTTTTGCTGTCTCTATTATAAAAATAAGGAGGAATGGATTATGGCATTTGTTGATTATTACAAGATTCTGGGTGTCGACAAGTCGATTCCGCAGAAAGACGTGAAAAAGGCTTACCTGAAACGGGCCAAGGCGTTTCATCCTGACCTTCATCCTGATGATCCGAAGGCAAAGGCAAAGTTTCAGGCATTGTCGGAGGCTTATGAGGTGATTGGTGATCCAGAGAAACGGAAGAAGTACGATCAGTATGGAGAGAACTGGAAACAGGCAGAGGCGTTTCAAGGTGGGGGCTTCGGAGGTGCTGGTGGCGGTTCGCCCTTTGACGGATATGACTTCTCATCTTTTGACAGTGGAGGGGGCTTTAGCTCATTCTTCGAGAATCTGTTTGGCTCTGGCTATGGTCGGGGTGGGCATGAACCTTTCTCTCATATCCGTCCTGATGTGGGGGAAATGAAGGCGAATGTGACTATCGACCTTTATACGGCGCTGTTAGGGGGTGAGATAATGCTCCAACTGAGTCATGGGGCGAAAATCAAACTGAAGGTGAAGGCGGGCACCCAACCGGGCACGAAGGTTCGTGTGCGTGGACAAGGGCATCGTCGTAACGACGGTTCTATGGGCGATCTGATCATTACCTATCAAGTCAAACTGCCCACCCAACTGTCAGAACATCAGAAAGAGTTGGTTCGTCAGATGCAAAACGCTTAAAAAATGTAGGTGGTTTCGTTTTTTTTGTATATCTTTGCTGCGTCAATAGATTTCTCAAGATGAAAGATATACGGAAAATCGTCCTTACAGGGGGACCTTGTGCTGGTAAGACCACCGCGCTGGTGAAAGTGATTGAGCATTTTACGAGTCTGGGATTTAAGGTGTTTACCATTCCCGAGGTTCCAACGTTGTTTAGTCAGGCTGGAATGGATTATCTGACGAAGAACAAAGGGTTCTTCTACGAAGGAGAGAAGGCGACTTTGGAGATCCAACTGGCTCTTGAGGATAAATTCCTGCGGATGGCTGAGGAGTGTGAGGAACCCACTGTGATTGTGCTCGATCGTGGTGCACTGGACATTTCCGCCTATATGTCACTGGATATCTGGGAGAAAATTACATCGTCTGTAGGGACGACCACCGCTGAATTGCGCAATCGCTATGATGCCGTCTTGCACCTGGTGTCGGCAGCCGATGGTGCTGAAGAGTTCTACACCACGAGCAACAACAGTCAACGTACAGAGGGCATCGAACTGGCTCGATTGTTAGATAAGAAGGTGATAGAAGCCTGGACAGGTCATCCTCATCTGCGTGTTATCAATAACCAGGACGATTTCGACAGGAAAATCAACCGTGTACTCAAAGAGATCAGTAATGTGCTGGGTATCCCACAACCAATCGTAGAGGAACGTAAGTATATCGTAGAACTGATTGGTGAGATACCCGAGTATGTCGAGAGTGAGATTACCCAGACCTACCTGGTGGCCGATCCTGGTACTGAGGTGCGCTTGCGTCGTCGTCTGTGGCAAGGGAAGTTCGTCAATGTGCTGACCACCAAGAAACGTATCTCTGTCAATGAACAGTTGGAGACAGAGCGTCAGGTGCCTAATGCCCTGTATGAATCGCTGATGCAACAGGCTGATCCATATCGTCAGACCATCCACAAACTCCGTCGTAGCTTTATCTGGAAAGGTCAGTATTTCGAGTTGGATACCTATCAGCAACCTGCAGAAGGACTGGTGATCTTAGAAACAAAAGGCGTGGCTGACCATGCTTCGGTCAAATTCCCGCCTTTTGTGAAAGTATTAGAGGATATCACTGGGAACGTCAATTATTATAATTACATCTTGGCGCTCCGCAAATAAATCCGTTTTATTCGTCGCTGTAATCTGCCATACCGGCAGCCTCTTCATCAGGATCGGTCTCGTCCAACTCCATCATCGTTGAGTAGTTCTCCTCCGTGATGTCATCATCATTGGGCTCCGTGATGTCGTCATCATCTTCGTCGGGCTTGTTGTAGTCGTCAACAATCTCCACATCTGCGTCATCATCCTCCTCATTCTCCGCTTTCGTCTCGAATTTCATACGGGGTCTTTCGGATTCTGGCTTCAACTTGGCGAAGATGGCCTCTACCCACGAGCCTTTCTCTACTTCCAATACCTCATATCCGTCGTTCACCTTCTTCTCATACATACCGCCTTTCTTGTGCAGTCTGTCCTTGGGAAGGGTGGTCGTAGAGATATCAAAGGCGTTCTCGATAATATCCTGAATACTCTGGGGGATGGACTCCCAACCGCCACCAAAATTGCGCTCCAACACTTCCATGAGTTTGGCAGCACTGATATGACGAATATTCTCGTAGGTCAGGTCGGTGATACGTATGATGGTCTTCTTCTTGATGGCCCAGGTGACGCTCGACGAATCGTCAACACGTATCTGTCCTACCTTATATCCTTGTTTCTCATATCTCTTCCTGTTGATCTCGGAGTCATCAGAAAGCTCTTCAATCAGGAAAGCACTACGGATGATGTCCTGATAATGACGAAGGTCGTCACGTGCATCGGTGTCTTTCTCTACACCTTCCCACAAACGGAAGACATCATTCTCCTGAATATCCCATACGCTACTTTTTGTCATCGACTTGAGTGACAGTGTTTTCTTTGTTTCGTTTTGTTTCATATAGATGATTGTATCTGTTTCTGTCTGCAAATGTAAGTACTTTATTTTTCATTTACAAGTTTTTCTAATAGATTTTTGGTAATTTTCTCATTTTAGTGTAACTTTGTCCCCAAAAGATGAGCGAACCATTAGCTGAGAGATTACGCCCCCGTACGTTGGATGACTATATCGGACAGAAGCATCTCGTTGGTGAGGGGGCCGTCCTGCGAAAGATGATTGACGCAGGACGGATTTCCTCTTTTATCCTCTGGGGACCGCCTGGAGTGGGGAAGACTACCTTGGCACAGATCATCGCACATCGCTTGGAGACTCCTTTCTATACGTTGAGCGCGGTGACCAGCGGTGTCAAGGATGTCCGTGATACCATAGAGAAAGCACAGAAAGGACGATTTTTCAATGAGGCATCACCTATTTTGTTTATTGATGAGATTCACCGGTTTTCCAAATCCCAACAGGACTCTCTATTAGGGGCTGTTGAAAAGGGTATCGTCACATTGATTGGAGCTACGACGGAGAATCCTTCCTTTGAGGTTATCCGACCCTTACTCTCCCGTTGTCAAATCTATGTGCTGAAGTCGTTGGAGAAGGACGATCTGCTCGAACTCCTGCATCGTGCCCTCACGACAGACGTGTTCCTCAAGCAACGGAAGATTGTGCTTCAGGAAACGAACGCTCTTTTACGTTTTAGTGGAGGAGATGCTCGTAAACTACTGAATATCTTGGAGTTGGTGACCGATATATCGACGGATGACGAATTGGTCATCACCGATGAATTGGTCTTAAACCGCTTACAACAGAATCCGCTGGCCTACGACAAAGACGGGGAGATGCACTACGATATCATCTCGGCTTTCATCAAGAGTATCCGAGGCAGCGATCCTGATGCGGCACTCTACTGGTTGGCGCGGATGATTGAAGGGGGCGAGGATCCTACGTTTATCGCCCGCCGACTGGTCATCAGTGCGTCGGAAGATATCGGTTTGGCAAACCCCAACGCTCTCCTGTTGGCTAATGCTGCGTTCGATGCGGTCAATAAGATCGGTTGGCCTGAGGGACGAATCCCTTTGGCAGAGGCCACCGTCTATCTGGCTACCTCGCCCAAGAGCAACTCCGCCTATCTGGGCATCGATAAGGCACTCGACCTGGTGCGCCGTACGGGTAACCAACCAGTACCGTTACCTATCCGAAATGCACCGACACAACTGATGAAAGAACTGGGCTATCACGATGGTTATAAGTATCCGCACGATTTTCCGGGCCATTTCACCGAGCAGCAATACCTGCCCGATGACTTGAAGAACGAACGGTTATGGTTTGGACAACATAGTCCTGCGGAGGAGAAACTGTATCAGCGGATGGTCAACTATTGGGGAAAACGATACGAAGAGTAATGGAAATAGAATTGTCGTCTGTCTTGCTGGTGATCGAGTTCCTGGGAACTTTTGCTTTCGCCATATCGGGCATCCGTCATGCGGCTGCCAAACACTTCGACTGGTTTGGCGGGTATGTCTGCGGCATTGCCGTAGCCATCGGAGGTGGTACGATCCGTGACGTGATGCTGGGAACCACTCCGTTCTGGATGACGACACCTATATATATGATATGTACGGCTATCGCGCTGTTGACGGTGGCCTTCTTCGGAAAATGGATGGAACCGTTGAAAAACGCATGGTTCGTCTTCGACACCTTCGGACTGGCACTCTTCACCATCGCGGGTATCCAGAAGAGTATCCTCTTCGGACAACCGTATTGGGTGGCGATTATCATGGGATGTATCACGGGTTCTGCCGGTGGGGTCATCCGCGATGTGCTGCTCAACAACGAACCTGTCATCTTCCATAAGGAGATCTATGCAATCGCGAGCGTCCTCGGGGGAATGGTCTACTGGGGGATGACGAGATACGGTCTCTCGCTGGAGTGGTGCTCGGTGATGAGCTTTGTTATCACCTGTATGATACGGTTCCTGGCTGTGAGATACCATATCTCACTGCCGGTATTAAGTGAATTTGAAAAGAAAGAGAAATAAGGAGATGAAACACGGATTTATCACAGTAGCGGCTGCTATCCCTTCTGTCAGGGTGGCTGACTGCAAGTACAATGTGGAACAGATCATGCTCCAGATGTCTGAGGCGGAAGCGCAGGACGTGGAGATTATGGTGTTCCCGGAGTTTTGTATCACGGGCTATAGTTGTCAGGACTTGTTCCGCGAACAGTTGCTCATCGAGAAGGCGGAAAACGGATTGATGCACCTGTTGGAATACAGTCGTCAGTTGGATATCATCGCCATCGTGGGACTCCCCATCATCGTCAACAGTCTGTTGTATAACTGTGCCGCTGTCATCCAACGCGGTAGCATTCTGGGGGTAGTGACCAAGACTTACTTGCCCAACTATGGGGAGTTTTATGAGAAACGGTGGTTTGCCTCTGCCCAGGATCTGAATCCGTCGGAGATCTATCTGGCGGGCAGTCGTATCTGTGTATCAGCAGAGCCTCAGGTGTTTGTCACGCCACAAGGGGTGAAGTTTGGCGTGGAGATCTGTGAGGATGTATGGGCACCCATCCCTCCTAGCAACAATCTGGCACTGGCAGGTGCGGATATCATCTTCAACCTCTCTGCCAGCGATGAATTGGCGGGAAAACACCAGTATCTCATGTCGCTGCTGGCCCAACAGAGTGCCCGTACCATTAGTGGCTATGTCTATGCGAGCTGCGGCTTTGGGGAGTCTACTCAGGATGTGGTGTTTGGCGGCAATGCGATCATCTACGAGAATGGTGTGCTGTTGTCGGAGGCAGAGCGTTTCTCTTTCCAACCGCAGATGCGCATCAACCAGATTGATATCGAACGGTTACGCTCTGAACGCCGTACTAATACTACCTTTATTAATGCACAACGCCACTCACAGGCACGTGAGGTGGCGACCAAGACCGTCAACGAACATCCGTTTAAACTGTTGCGCCAGATAGCCCCCAGTCCTTTTATCCCTGCTGACGATGTGATGAGAGTGTCGTGCGAGGAGATCCTGAATATCCAGGTGGCAGGACTGGCCAAACGACTGGTTCATACGCACTGCGACAAGGCGGTGGTGGGTATCAGTGGCGGACTGGACTCTACCTTGGCTCTCCTGGTGATGGTGCGTACCTTCGATAAGCTCCATCTCGACAGGAAGGGGATCATCGGTGTGACCATGCCGGGATTCGGTACCAGTGACCGTACTTATATGAACGCTATCCACCTGATGCAGTCGTTGGGCATCACCCTCAGGGAGATCAGTATCGTACCGGCTGTCAAACAGCATTTCGAGGATATCGGTCATGATATCAATATCCATGATGTAACCTACGAGAACTCGCAGGCTCGTGAACGTACGCAGATCCTGATGGATATCGCCAACCAGGTAAACGGGTTGGTGGTGGGTACTGGCGACCTGTCGGAACTGGCGCTAGGATGGGCTACCTATAACGGTGACCATATGTCGATGTATGGCGTGAATGCGGGGGTTCCGAAGACCTTGATACAGTATATCGTTCGCTACTGTGCCCTGACTGACGATTTTCAGGAACAGTCAACTTATTTGCTCGATGTGGTGGACACACCGATCAGTCCCGAACTGACTCCTGCGGATGCGGAAGGACAGATCCAACAGAAGACGGAGGACCTCGTGGGACCTTATGAGTTACACGATTTCTATCTCTATTATTTCCTCCGCTATGGTTTCCGTCCTGCTAAACTGTTCTTTATGGCACAGGCGGCTTTTGCAGGGAAATATGAGGATGCGACACTGAAAAAATGGCTGACGGTCTTCTGTCGCCGGTTCTTCAGTCAACAGTTCAAGCGCTCTTGTCTGCCTGACGGTCCGAAGGTGGGAAGCATCAGCCTGTCACCTCGTGGCGACTGGCGCATGCCGAGTGACTCGTCCAACAGCCTCTGGTTGGAAGAGTGTGAACAGTTAGGTCAGTTGTAGCACTATACAAGCCCAGTCGTCATCGGCACGCTGGGCTTTTTTGTTCATCCCCAACGTGAGGGCTTTCTCTTCTAACAGTGGAATATCTGCGGTATAGAAACCACTGAGGACGAGGAGGGCACCGGTCCTCATCTTCTGACGGAACATCGGCATATCGGCCAACAGGATATTCCGGTTGATATTGGCCAAGACGACATCAAAGGTTCCTTCTACCTGCTCAAGGACAGCGACATCACCCAACAGGGAGGTAAAACGATCGTCTACCTGGTTGATGACGGCATTATGACGGGCATTGTCCGCACTCCATTCATCGATATCATAGCCTACCGCCTCACGGGCTCCCATCTTCAGGGCAGCAATCGACAGGATACCGGTACCGCAACCGCAGTCGAGTACTCGTCTGTCGTGCAAGTCCATGGCTCGTAGCTCACTGACGATCATCCGTGTGGTCTGGTGGTTCCCGGTACCGAAGGCTTGATGGGCATCGATCTCGATACTGATGGGATAGGGAACAGACGACAGATGTCTGCCGTCATGAATCACCAACGCCTCATCAATGATGATAGGGGCAAATCCTTCTTGCTCCCACTGCTCATTCCAGTTGCGGTCCTCTGCCTCCTGCTGCTCGTAGGTGACGACCGTATCGGGAAGCGGAAAACAGGAGAGGACTTGTTGCAGGGCATCCTCATCCCACAGGTCTTGTTGTATGTAACCCGTCACTCCCTCGTCACTGTCCTCAAAACTCTCAAAGCCGCAGTCGACCAACAGAGCGGGCAACAGCTCCACGGCTGCCGTACTGACAGGACGGAATTGGAACCTGATTTGATAGTATTTCATCCTTCAATCGTTAAATTTAACCGCAAATTTACAAAAAATAGGGAAAAACCTATCGTCCTTTAGGGTTTTTCCCTAATTTTGCAGTATAATTTACCATAAATTTGCAACATGAAACCATATATAAACAATAAGAACATGAAGAAACTATTTCTTTTGTCAGCCATGATCACCCTCTCCACCGGAGCGTGGGCACAGGATGATATGTACTTTGTTCCTTCAAAGAAGAATATCGAGAAGGAGATTACAGCACAGGCGCTGCCGAAGGATACGTACTATTCCGGCAGTGATCGTAGTGTCGATGATTACAACCGCCGTTCTGTCTATCAGTCTATTGACTCCTTAGGCAATGATATCATCGAGTTCAACACGTCGAAGGGGAGCTACCCGGTGGATAGCCTGTCCGAAGACTACCAGGTGACACGTCGGATGGAACGCTTTGATGACTACACGGTCAAAGATGCCTATATCGATGGTTATCGTGATGGCACTTATGACTCTATGTGGCACAGTCCTTGGTATTACACTCGCTATGGCTATGTGTACACTTGGTATGACCCATGGTTCGATCCTTGGTATGATCCCTGGTATTACACTTCTTGGTATGGCTGGTATCCTTACCGTTATGGGTGGTATGGCTACCGTTGGGGGTGGTATGGCTACCGTTGGGGATACCCCCGTTATTCTACCGCCATCCGTTATTACAATGGTAGGAATGCCTATAACATGAGATACCATAACTCTCAATCGTCGCAGTATTACCGCAGAGGGTGGGGTAATGACCGTATCTCTGGCCGTGGTATCGGACGTAGCCAGACCACGACAGGCAACCGTTCCTATCGTGGATGGAACCAGACCAGCGGCAGTCGTTCGTGGAACAATCAGAGTCGACCAAGCAACTGGGGCGGTAGTCGTCCCTCATCGATGGGCGCTCACTCTGGCTTTGGCGGTGGTCGTTCTGGTGGCGGCTTTGGCGGTGCCCGAGGCGGTGGCATTGGTAGACGCTAACCATTTTCATCACTTATTTTTGTGACTAATATCTATCAAAATGAAGAAACTGTATATTTTCGCGGTGATGATGGCAGGATCGCTGTCAGCCGCAGCACAGGATGCGTATGACGCAGCCAATTTCACACAACAGGATTTGAACGGAACGGCCCGCTATGTAGGTATGGGTGGCGCGATGGATGCCTTAGGCGCTGATCTCTCCACCATCAACAGCAACCCTGCTGGTATGGGTCTTTTCCGTCGCAGTATGGTCACGGGCTCTTTCGGGTTTGTCTCACAGGCTGGTGCCTCGAAGATCGGTGACCAGGGAAAGACGAACATGTCTTTCGACCAGTTGGGCTTTGTCTGGGTGACCCGTAATGATGTGCAGAGTTTTATCAATGTGGGCTTCAACTTCACCAAGAGTCGTAACTTCAACCAGATCCTGCAGGCGTCAGGCCTCTATGGACTGAAGACCGATGCTGCTGGTAATCCGCTGCCGGGTTCACAGAATGGACAGACCAATGCGAAGTGGATCTATAATGATATGTATCAGACGAATATCAACTCGATTGTCGATGATATCTACGAGAAACTGCTCGTCACCAACGAGGATGATGGTCAGGGGGGTAAGGTGGATGTGTTCAATCCCATCAGTGCATCCGACTACGACTTCGGACGGGGCACTTCGGGCTATATCGGCAACTACTCCTTCAATCTCAGTGCTAACCTTCGCGATCGGGTCTACCTTGGTATCACTTTCGGTTTGAAGGATGTGCACTATAACAGCACTACTTTTTATAGTGAGACGGCCAACCCGGGACAACTGATTGACGGGATGACCATCACGGGCTTCGATATGACAGACGAGCGTCGTATCACGGGTACGGGATTCGATGTGGCCATCGGTGCTATCTTCCGTCCTATTGCGGAGTCTCCCTTCCGTATCGGTGTGTCAGTGAAGACGCCTACCTGGTATACCCTGACGAGCTCTACTTACACGAAGGGCGTGACGGACGGTGCTGACTGGACGATTCCTAACTCGTATAAGTTTAAGTTTAATACTCCATGGAAGTTTGGCTTGAGTGTGGGCCATACCATCAACAACAGGTTCGCACTGGGTGCCGGTGTTGAGTTCGAGAGCTACAGCAGTAGTGATATGCGCGTGATCACAGGTGAGGCCTACGATCCTTATTATGATTCTTATTCCACCGTATCTGCCAGTGATGCGGTCATGAACCAGTCTATCAAAGATAACCTCAAAGGTGTGGTGACCCTGAAACTGGGTGCTGAGATGAATGTCACCAACGACCTCGCCCTCCGTATCGGATATAACTACGTGAGTCCGCAGTTCGAGGACAATGCCTTCCGCGACCAGTCTTTGCGCTCACCGGGTGTGTGGAATGCCTCTACTACCGACTATACCAACTGGAAGGGTACTCATCGTTTCACTGCCGGTGCAGGTTATAAGTTCAGCCATTTCCGTGTCGACCTGGCTTACCAGTACAACCACACCAATGGTACGTTCTTCCCTTGTATGGATAATATCTATGTGGGCGACATCGCCAATCCGACCTTCGAGAACAACTGTAGCGGTACGGACGTGAGCAACAAGCGTCATCAGCTGTTACTGAGTCTCAGCTATCGTTTCTGAGTACAACGAACATAGAGAGGATGCGCGGCATCCTCTCTTATACGAAAAACGGGAGCATCCGAAAGGGTGCTCCCGTTTGTTTTCCTATCGATAGAATCGGATAGGGCCTACGCCTTTACGGGAATCTTATCGATACGCTTCTGATGACGGCCTCCTTCGAAGGTGGTCTTGAAGAACTCGCTCATAATCTGACCAGCGGTATTGTTATCGATGAAACGACCGGGCATCACCAGTACGTTTGCATCGTTATGCTGACGGATCATATGGGCAATCTCAGCACACCATGCCAGACCGGCACGGATGGACTGGTGCTTGTTCAGACACATGGTCATGCCCTCACCGGAACCACAGATGGCGATACCGGGATATACCTCACCGTTCTCAATACCTGCTGCGAGCTCATGGGCGAAGTCGGGATAGTCTACCGACTGGTCACTCCATGTACCGTAGTCTTTGTATTCGTAACCGTGCTCTTCCAACCACATGAGCACATATTTCTTCAAAGGATAACCTGCATGGTCGCAGGCAACGCCAACAGTTTTAATTTCCATAACTTTACGATTTTATAAGATTGATTTAACTTGTTTGTATACATTCTCACCTGTATAGCCTAACTTCTCGTCGAGCACCTTGTAAGGAGCAGAGAATCCGAAACTCTCCAGTCCCCATACCTTTCCATTGGCACCTACCAGTCCCTCAAGGGTGACGGGTAGTCCGGCTGTCATACCAAATTTCTTCGCTGCAGCAGGTAGGATGCTCTCCTGGTAGGCTGCCGACTGACTGCGGAAGAGTCCTTCGGAAGGAACACTCACGACACGTACCTTCACACCGTCCTCACGCAACAGCTTCGCACCGGCAAGCAGGGTGCTCACCTCCGAACCGGAGGCTAACAGGATGACATCATAGTCGACATCTGAACCGGCCACCACATAGGCGCCCTTCTCTGCCTGACTGTAGTCATTGCCTTCCGGCAACATCTCGATATTCTGACGGGAGAAGATCAGGGCTGTCGGGGTGGCGGTGTTCTCCATCGCCATACGCCAGCAGACAGTCGTCTCCTCAGCATCAGCAGGACGAACCACGAGTACGGAGTTCTTGCCGTGGTGGTTCTTCAGCTTCTCCATGAGTCGGATCTGTGCCTCCTGCTCTACAGGCTCGTGGGTAGGTCCGTCCTCACCCACACGGAAGGCGTCATGTGTCCAGATGAACTTCACTGGCAATTCCATCAATGCGGCCATACGGACAGCAGGCTTCATATAGTCGGAGAAGACGAAGAAGGTACCGCAGGCAGGGATCACACCGCCATGCAACGCCATACCAATACAACAGCAGGCCATCGTCAACTCAGCCACACCTGCCTGGAAGAAAGCACCGCTGAAATCGCCCTTCACCAGGTTGTGGGTCTTCTTCAGGAAACCGTTGGTGTTATCGGAGTTCGACAGGTCCGCAGAGGCACAGATCATATTGGGTACCTGCTCAGCCAACTGACTCAGCACGGCTGCCGAGGCGCTACGGGTAGCGCTGCCTGCCTTCTGTTCCACCTTACTCCAGTCGATCTTCGGAGCCTTGCCACTGAACCACTCCTCCAACTGCTTCGCCTGTACGGGATGTCCCTTGGCCCACTCAGCCTTCTGGGCCTGACGCTCAGCAACGATCTTCTTCAGTTCCTCACAACGCTTGGCATAGAGTGCCTGCACCTCAGGGAAGATCTGGAAGG
This sequence comes from uncultured Prevotellaceae bacterium, assembly GCA_900321425.1. Taxonomy (GTDB): domain Bacteria; phylum Bacteroidota; class Bacteroidia; order Bacteroidales; family Bacteroidaceae; genus Prevotella. The sequence continues at coordinate 38,218 of ONWA01000017.1, forward strand.
GATGCTCGGGATCACCGCCCAGGTTCTTGATGGTGTTGATATACGCATCACCACCGAGAGGTGCACCGTGGGTGGCACAGTTGCTCTCATACGAGCTACCGTCAGCCTTACGCGCACCCTTACCCATCACACAGTGACCGATAATCAGACTCGGACGCTCTTGCTCTGCCTGTGCCTTCTGGATGGCCTCACGGATCTGTGCGACATCATTACCGTCGATCTGCTGTACATACCATCCCCATGCCTCGTATTTCTTGGCTGTGTCCTCACAGGTCACCACCTCCGTACGGGTAGAGAGCTGGATGTCATTGGCGTCATAGAACATGATGAGGTTGTCAAGACCCAGGTTACCGGCAATACGTCCGGCTCCCTGTGAGATCTCCTCCTGTACACCTCCATCGGAGATATAGGCGTAGATGGTCTGTCCCATCACGTCACCCAGACGGGCCTTCAGGAATTTTGCAGCGATGGCAGCACCTACGGCAAAGGTATGTCCTTGTCCCAGAGGACCGCTGGTGTTCTCGATGCCTCGTGCAATCTCCCGTTCGGGATGACCGGGGGTCACAGAGCCCCACTGACGGAGCTGTTGCAGATCCTCGAGGGTGAACTTCCCGATAAGGGCGAGCTGCGAGTAGAGCATCGGGGCCATATGACCCGGGTCGAGGAAGAAACGGTCACGGCCTTCCCACTCGGGATGCTCGGGGTCATAGACCAGGAACTCGCTATACAGGGTGTTGATGAAGTCTGCGCCACCCATCGCACCGCCAGGATGACCGGACTTCGCTTTTTCAACCATTGAGGCAGCAAGGATTCGGATATTATCTGCTGCCCTGTTCATCACTTGAATGTCATTCATGATTGTATTCTATTTGTAAATGATTGTTGTTGTTCGTTTGTGCAAAGATACAAAAAACATTTTGAACCACAAGTTTTTTTCCGGCTATTTATCGCCTCTTGTCGGTGATTTTCCAATATTTTGGGGGAATTAACATACTTTAATGAGACCCTAACTGTCGTTAACATATTTCTTTTGTACCTTCGCTGCCAATTATGAGATATAGCAGTGATTTTCGACAAGGCAACGAGTACGACCATTATGTCGTGAAGGAGGCGCGCCCGTTACTGGAATGGTTACTGGAGAATGTGCCCCAGAGTCGTTCGAAGATAAAGGCGACCCTGCAGGGACGTGGTGTCAAGGTCAATGGGAAGACGGTATCGCAGTTTGACATGATGCTCGAACCGGGCATGAAGGTGGCGGTGAGCAAGACGAAACGCAATCAGATGGGCTTCAAGAATCGGTATGTGAAGATTGTCTACGAAGACCGTTGGCTGATTGTCGTGGAGAAGATGCCGGGCATCCTGTCGATGGCGGCTGGTCACTCGTCTCTGAACGTGAAGACGGTCCTCGATGACTATTTCCGACAGTCTCGTCAGAAGTGCCGTGCCCATGTGGTTCATCGTCTGGATCGCGACACCAGCGGACTGATGGTCTATGCCAAGGACATGGAGACGGAGCAGATCCTCGAGCACCACTGGCATGAGCTGGTCTACGACCGTCGTTATGTGGCGGTGGTCAGCGGTGAGATGGAGGAGGATGAGGGAACCATTGCCAACTGGCTGAAGGACAATAAGGCGTATGTCACCTATTCGTCACCAGTGGACAATGGGGGAAAATATGCGGTCACGCATTTCCATACCCTCGCACGCACGACGGATCACTCGCTGGTGGAGTTTAAATTGGAGACGGGACGGAAGAACCAGATCCGTGTGCACACGGCCGACATGGGACATCCTGTGTGTGGCGATACGAAGTACGGCAATGGTGACGACCCCTTGCATCGTCTCTGTCTGCATGCGTGGCTCCTCTGCTTCGAACATCCTGTCACCCACGAACAGATGGAATTCGAGACACCGGTTCCTACGGATTTCCGACGGTTGTTCTAACGGTTTTCCCTGTGAATAACGATTCAAAAAATAAATATGGATACAGTTTGGTATTATCTTTTTCTCTTAGCCGTCCTCGTGGTGGGCTTCCTGGTGGTGAAACGAACGGTGAGCTGTCTTATTCGTTCTATCGTCCTACTGGTCTTGGTAGCTCTCCTCGTGTACGTCTATTTCATGTATTTCCGTTAGTCTTGGAAATGTTGCTCGAAGAGCGCCCGCAACCGTTGCTCGTTGGCAATGATGTCGCGTAGCTCCTTCAACTTCTGTTCATTGGGCGACCCGGGTATCCACAGTCGGATATACCCGTTATACGAGTATTTCTCGTCCATGTGCTTCTTAAACCGTTGCCACTGCTGTTCCTTGTCGAGCTCGGGGTAGTGCGACTGTCCATACTGGATGGTCCTCTTCACCACGATGTCCTTGTCGATATCGCGGTCTGCCTCTGCCACAATCTTTCCATAGATACTCCTCGGGGCATGCGAGGCAGAGGCACGATGGTCTTCGATGGCTTCTTTCATGATCTTGATCTGCTCGGGGGAGAACCATTTGCGTAACCTGCTGTCAGCAGCGAGGATCTTCCCACCGGTGAGATGATGGATGGCACGGGGACCTTCCATGCCTAAGTCGTGGTAGGCTGCAATGGTATAGACCATATTGATGTCGGCTCCTGTGGTGCGCACAAGGGCGAGGGAGCTACGGATGACACGGGTGACATGCTCCAGGTTATGCGCCTTGTCAAAGGCGGCATAACGGGGTAGGATCGTCCTCTCAATCATTTCCACGAGGTCAAGACTGGCGGTTTTCCCTTCCATGAAAGAATGAATTTTAGTGTTATGACTTGCAAATATACAATTTTCTGTTTACTTTTGCAAGCAGTTTAATCATTTTTTGAGATGGAAACAGAGAATATTCGTAAAGACTCGATGAAGGCGTGGCTGTTGGCAGCGCGTCCCAAGACACTGACAGCGGCTGCCGTACCCGTGATGATTGGTCTGGCTTTGGCCTTTGTCGATGCGGGGGACTATCTTCCCACTGACGCTCAGGGACGTCCTTTTAATGGCTGGGCAGCCCTCTTATGTCTGTTGTTTGCCTTCGTCATGCAGATCGATGCCAACTTCATCAATGATTTCTTCGACTATGTCAGGGGTACGGATGATGCGGCCACCCGTTTAGGTCCTCGTAGGGCGTGTGCCCAGGGGTGGGTGAGTCTGTCTGCTATGAAGAAGGCGATAGCGCTGACCACCTGTCTGGCATGTGTCATCGGACTGCCACTCGTGTGGTTCGGTGGTCTGGAGATGATTGCCGTCGGACTCCTCTGTATCCTGTTCTGTTTCCTCTATACCACCCACCTGTCGTATATCGGCATGGGGGATATCCTGGTACTCGTCTTCTTCGGAGTGATCCCCGTCTGTATACCTTATTATATAGAATTACACACCATCACGTGGGAGGTGATCGTCGGTTCCTTAGCCTGCGGTCTGGTCATCGATGCCCTCCTGTTGGTGAACAACTTCCGTGACCGTGACAACGACCGGTTGGCTGGGAAGATCACACTGGTGGTGGAGATCGGACCGGAGAACACCCTTGTCCTCTATCTGATGACGGGCGTGGTGGCGTGTCTGATGGGACTGTTCTACTGGTGGCATGGCCATCTGCTGGCCTTCCTTCTGCCGCTCGTCTACCTGGTGCTCCATGTGTTCACCTACCTGCGCATCAAACGTATCTATCAAGGAAAAGCGCTGAACGCCTGTTTAGGCGATACAGCGCGTAATATCTTCATCTATGGTTTGACAGTCGCTATCGGTATATTACTCCTATAGCACGGATTAGTTGAAGAAGTTCCAGGAGATACCCAGTCGCAGCACGGCGAGGTTCTGCGGATAGTGGGGCGCGAGGAAGTAGTTGCGGTTGCCCGACTTCGCATTCACGTGACTCATCATCACAAAGAAACGGGCGTGCTTCAGGTGGAAGTTCGCATAGACATTGATAAACGGATAGTTTCCTAATTCTACCTTTGCCTCCTCGTTCTTCTGGATGACATACTGGTTCAACTGGGGTGAGAAGAACGGTGCCTTGTATTTCGAGAACCAGGTCAGGTCGGCTCCTAACTCCACCTTCAGTACCTTGGCGATGCTGAACTTCAGGAAGAGGTTCGTCCAGATATTCAGGGTAGGCAGGGGGAGCACGTCCTTGTCACTGGAGTTCTGTACGGTGATGACATTCTCCCAGTTGAGGATTCCCCAACGGACACGCTGCTCCAACTGAGCGGTCAGCACACTGATACTCCCCGACTTCTGATAGATGTCCAAGGACATATCCGTCATACCGGTATAGCCGCCTACATACGTGGAGTTCATACCGAAATAAAGGTGGTTCTTGATATGTTCGATACCCAATCGCAGCCGGGTCTTCGTCTTCTGATAGGTGAAGATACCCTCGATACGGGCACGGGTCTCCGCACTCAACTCATCTTCTCTGTCCCACCACGCGTGTTTCGAGTGGTAGTTACGCTGGTAGAAGGTGGGCTTCAGACGGTGGAAGTAGGCGTGTGCTGCCAACTGGAGGGTATCACCAAACAGTTTGAAGTTCACGTCGGTATTGAAGTCGAACTTCAACTGTCCCGACTCCTTGCCCGTGAGCCAGGTCTCTGCCATCAGACTGAAATGGAAGGTCTTACCCAACCGTTTCGACAGCAGTCCACCGATACTGACATTATGCTCCGTCCATTTCTGCTGGTAGGGTACGTAGTTGCCGTCCTCATCTTCCTCCACGTCATACATCTTATATCTGCGGTAGTCGTGGGTGAAGAACACCTTCAGTCCGGCTTTCACATATTTGTTGAATCCCTCCATCAGGGCAACGGCAAACGTATTCTTCATCTGGAGGTGTCGGGTGGGGTCGTAGATGGAGTCGTTGAGGTTGCCCTTGCCCATATTGAAATAGGTGTTGGCATAGTAGTTCTCCGGCGACTCGTAGGCAAGGAACACACGGTCGTAGTTGTTGACCTCCATGGTATGGATAAAGCTCGTCACGGGCACATACTCCCGTTTCATGGTTGCTTCAATAGAGTCCTGCAGGGCCTGGGCAGCCAACAGACTGTCGCGTTGCTGGTCGTTCTCTACCTTGATACGCTCGTCGTCCTCAGTCTTCTTTTTCTCTGCTACGGGCTCGTCACCCATGATTTTCGCGTCCTTCGGACGACCTAAGGGTTTGTCGTTCTTCCGTTTCCAGCTATCCTGTCGGAGGGCATCCTCTCCCTGCTGTTGCAGTTGCTCTCGTTCTTCCTTCTCTTTCTTCGATGCCTTGGCAAAGGCACGGGCCTTCAGCTCCTCATCGGTCATCTTCACCTTCCGATAGAAACCGAGACTATAGCGGTGGGTGAGGAAGAAATGCTGGTGGTTATTCCGATTCCATGTTCTGCTGAGCACCGTCGGGATCTCGTCCTCCGTATAGCTCTCCCCAATCATCTCTGGGTGTAACACGTAGTTATCATCGGTGATACCTCCGCTCTCTGCCGTCTTCTGGTGGTAGGCGGAAAACATCGCATGCAACTGGTAGTGGTCGCCCCGATAGGAGCCGAAGAGCGTTGCCCCGAAGTGTGACGTGTTCTGGTTGGCATAATAGCCGCGTGCATACGAGTAGTTCAGGTCGAAACCGAGTCCTAAGCGTTTGTTGACATTCACGGCAAACTTACCCCGGATATGGTCCTCACCGTTCTGTTTGTTACCGCAGTTGTCGTAGGTGAGGTTCGTCAGGGGTGACAGCGTGTTCGTGAAGTGCAACTGGTCGGGAGCGAGGTAGACATAGTCATAGGGCTGTGTGAAGATAAACGGATCGGTCTCTGGTCGGTCGATGAACACGCGGTTCTGACGGGCAGAGTAGTTATTACCGATGGAGTTGAACTCCCCGTGGAGTCCTGTATTGAAGATGGTGTTCATGAACAGGTGATGGACGGTGTCCACCTTCGCGGGGATGATATCACCAAATTTCCGGTCTACCGTCCACACATAGATGCCTTTGGGTATCTCCTTATGGCGTATGGTATCGTTATTGTGCTTGTTGAAGTTCCGGTTTGTCGTCTGGTTCCCGAACTCATCACGCTGGATGATCGTTCCGTTCTCGTCTATCTGGTTATACGTCTGCGCCTGTCCGCCAATGGCGAGCAGGCACACACTCATCACAAGGAATAGCTTCTTCATCTATAGTTTCATGATTCTGAGTGATGTCTCAATGATCTTGATGCCCATAGCACCTAAGACGATATAGGTGCCGGTGGTCTTATCCTGTAGGAGGTACACGGCCACACCTGCGATGGCAGTCACGATGAAGAGGATGTTCAGGAGGTTCCGCAACCAGAACAGCCGTCCTCGTTCACTGTAATGTATCTTCTCCATCCTTACTCCTGGACTTCTGGTTTGCCGTTCACAACCTCGTTCAATGCCTGGAACAGCTCGTCCTTGCGGTCGATGGTCTTCCTACGGAACTTACCGGAGAGCTTGGCGAGGTTGTCCTTCCAATGGTTCAAGCCGTACTCGTCAGTGATCCATTCCTCTGCGAGGATCTTTCCACCACCGCGCTCCTCGTCATAGGTATAGACGATACGGGTGAGCTTGACGTCTGCCTTACCGTCCTCACACTGGATGATGAGGTAGTACTTGAACTTCGTACGGTCTAGCACGAGGGCCTTGTCCTTGAACACCAACCACTCCTCGAAGTCGCCCACCAACAGGTATTTCTGATAGTCGGCAATGGTCAACTGACTTCTGATCTGGTTGCTCTCCTTGGTCATATGATAAAGGTAGGTACCTAAGGCCTGGTAGATATCGTTGGCACTCTTGCCTGGGGCGTTGATGACGGTATGGAAACATACCTTACCGTCCTCTACGGGCACAGCACCAGCGAGGTATTTCAGGTCTACCTTGGGTCTGAACTCCCTGACCTTCTCTTCCTTTACTTTCTTTTCTTTTTTCTCTTTGATCTTACTCTCCTTGGCAGCTAACTTCAGGGCTTTCTCTTCCCGTTTCAGCGCTTCCTGCTCCTTTTTCAGCTCTCGTTCTCTCTTCTCGAGTTCTGCTCTCTTCTCCGCCTGTGTCTTCTCCTGAATCTCCCAGGAGTTCTGGGCTGCAGCGGTCAGTGGCAGCACCAGTATTAGGGTCATAACGATCTTTTTCATTGTTCGTAATTTTGTTGATGATGCAAAATTACGAATAATTCTCTTATTTACATCATGTTTTATGTTTTTTTCAGCAAATCTTTTGAAAAAGAACCAAAACTTCTTTTCTTCTTTTCTTTAAAGAAAGTAATTCAAATTATCTTTCCTGTTCCTTTCTTCGGCGCGAAGAAAGTAACCAAAGAAGCATCCACCCTCTCCAAACCTCCCCCTATATGGGGAGGCTTAACCGCTCCTCCTGTCGCTCATTCATTAAGGTAAGCTCGGACCGTCAGAGGTCCGGCTTGGCATTTTTAATGAAAATCGACGAATCGCCGATTTTCAAGGGTTTGGTATCGCGGGACACGCGATGACATTTTTATTCATGCATGTTTTGGGCATGGCGAGCATCGACGACTGTTATTGTATCACCCTCGACGATGTAGGCGAAGTACCATTTATCTGTATTTGCCATATGGTAGTCTGCCCATTGAGAGATGGTTGGCTCACGACGGAGGAGTGTGCGCTCTATCTGAAACATAGAGTCATAGGCTTCATGCACGTTCTTCTCCATCAATTCTAGAGAATAGGTATGCTTGTATTTCTTGGACACATTGCGATAGAATGTTGTTATCTTATGTGCGCAACGTTTCCTAATAACATACTTCATAACTTCGCGTACTCCTCCCTCACTGCTGCCAATGTCATCTCGCGGGCTTCTTCGATAGTCATCGTTTCGTCGTCGTCGAGTACCATCTGCTGAATACGCAAGTCTATCTGCTGCTGTGCCCACTGACGAATGGCTGCCGTGGTGTTCAGCTCTGGGCGTATGCCACTAAGTACGGCCTTGTCAACCTTAACAGTTACTGTACACATAATGGTTATTTGTGGTTAGATGTTAGAAACTAATGTATGGCGGGTATGGACGTATTCTACCGACACCCCTGTATGTGAGCTTTTGGCTTCGGGGATGGCAATGGGGGTAAGCCCAGAGCGTGTGTTTGTAGGCATTTCCACACTGTCAATGCAAATGGTTCGCACGGAGGCGTCTTTTTATGCCCATATGGGCATTTGGTGCAAAGGTACAAATAATTTTTTTATTACGCTAAAAAATTTTGAAAAAATCTTTTTTCTTTCTTTTTTAAAAAGAAACAAAACTTTTTTCTTGCCTGTTCAAAGAAAGTAATTCAATTTTTCTTGCCTGTTCATTTCTTCGGCGCGAAGAAACGAACCAAAGAAGCATCCACCTCCTCCAAACCTCCCCCTATATGGGGAGGCTTAAACAGAAGATTGCAGAAACCGCCAATCTTCTGATCGTTTTGGTATCGCGGGACACGCGATGACATTTTTAATGCTCATTTCTTTTCAAAAAGAAACGAGCCAAAGAAAATTCTACTTTCCCCAAACCCCTTTC
>ONWA01000016.1 GCA_900321425.1 uncultured Prevotellaceae bacterium
CGCTATTAAAAGCATCGAGAATAGCCTGAACAGCACGGACATCAGCAGCAGAGCGCACAAACGAGTGAGCAATAAAATCGATATCCTGCTCAATGGCCAGCATGATATTCTTACGGTCCTTGTCGGTTAGTGCCGGCAAAGCGATATGCACTCCAGGCACATTCACACTCTTATGAGAGCCCAACACGCCATCGTTCTTTACCTGAGCTACCACCTGCGGACCGTTGATACCGATAATCTGCATGTCGAGTGCGCCGTCATCAAAGAGCACATGGTCGCCCTCGTGAACATCACTGGCAAAATCGGGATAGGACAGGTTGATAATGTCGTGCTCAGTATCCATCTCCGGTCTACCGAATATTTTCACCACATCACCCGTCTTGTACTCGATAGGAGCCTGACAGCCGGTTGTTCGCACCTCAGGACCTTTGGTATCTATCAAGATACCGATATGACTGGACACAGAACGTACATTCTTGATAATCGTTTTAATACCATCTGGAGTAGCATGGGCAGTATTCATACGAATCACATTCACACCTGCATCGTAGAGACTACGGATAAAATCCACATCGCAACGACGATCACTCACGGAAGCAACGATCTTAGTTTGTTTCATACCTTTATATATTTTGATGCAAAGGTAAGAAAAAAAAACATCATATATCATGTGAATTCACTTTTTTCGAAAAAAAATCAAAGAAAATTTTCGCATCTCACTGAAAAACAGTATCTTTGCAGTCCAAAAATTAATTTTTATATAAAAATAGCATAGAAAAAAATGACAAAAGCAGACATTATCACAAAGATTTCTGAGCAGACAGGAGTTGCTAAAAAGGACATTGCTGCTACCGTTGAGGCTTTCATGGAAGAGATTCGCGTGAGCCTGGCTGAAAACAAAGAGAATGTTTATCTGCGTGGCTTTGGTAGCTTTATTGTTAAGCACCGTGCACAGAAGACTGCTCGTAACATCTCCAAGAACACGACCTTGGTGATTGATGCTCACGACTTCCCTGCCTTCAAGCCTGCGAAGAGTTTTATCGAGAAAATGAAGTAATCCTATTCAGAGGAAATTCACATTATTAAATATATATTATTATGCCAAACGGAAAGAAAAAGAAGGGTCACAAGATGGCTACCCACAAGCGCAAGAAGAGACTGCGCAAGAATCGTCACAAGAGCAAGTAATCACTTGTTGAGAAAAGAAATGAAAGGAGTGTGCCACACCAAGGTGAGGCGCACCCTTTTTGTAAGAACCCCAAATGATTAAGTATGACAAGCGAACTGATTATCGACGCCCAACCGAATGAGATCTCCATTGCCCTGCTGGAAGACAAGAATCTTGTGGAATTCCAGAAGGAAGAGAGGAGTGTGTCATTCTCTGTGGGAAATGTCTACGTGGCAAAGGTGAAGAAACTGATGCCAGGACTCAACGCCTGTTTCGTCGACATCGGATCAGAGCGCATTGCCTTCCTACATTATCTTGACTTAGGTCCACAATTCAATTCTTTCGAGAAATACCTGAAACAGGTTGCAAGCGACAGAAAGAAACTCTATCCCATTCAGAATGCCACAATTCTTCCCGAACTACCCAAAGACGGAAGCGTACAGACAACGCTCAAGGTAGGTCAGGAGATATTGGTACAAATCAGCAAGGAGCCCATCAATACTAAGGGTCCGCGTCTTACCTGCGATCTCAGTTTTGCAGGGCGCAACTTGGTATTGGTACCTTTTAACGACAAAGTCAGCGTCTCGTCGAAAATTAAGAAGAGTGAAGAAAGGAGCAGACTAAAGCAGCTGATGATGAGCTTGAAGCCCAAGAACTTCGGTGTAGTGGTAAGAACCGTTGCCGAGGGAAAACGAGCTGCAGAACTTGACGCCGAACTGAAAACACTGCTGAGACAATGGGATGAGGCTATCACAAAAGTACAGAAGACCGTCGACCGCCCACAACAGATCTACGAGGCTGAGGGACGAGCTGTTGCAATGCTCAGGGATATGTTCAACCCCTCCTATAGCGGTATTTATATCAACGACGAGGAGATCTATCAACAAATCAGGAACTATGTCAGTCAGATATCTCCAGAGAATGTTGATGTCGTCAAGCTGTATAAGGGAAACGTACCTATTTTCGACAATTTCAATGTCACCAAGCAGTTGAAGTCAGGATTCGGACGGACTGTCAATTTCAAACATGGTGCCTATATGATCATTGAACATACGGAGGCACTGCATGTGGTGGATATCAACAGCGGTATCCGCACACGGTCCGATAACGGTCAGGAAGGAAATGCCCTGCAGGTCAACTTAGGGGCTGCGGATGAATTGGCACGACAACTACGCCTACGTGATATGGGCGGCATCATCGTCGTCGACTTCATCGATATGCACCTACAGGAAGACAGGCAGATGCTCTATGAACGGATGTGTAAGAACATGCAGAAAGACAGGGCAAAGCACAATATTTTGCCCCTCAGTAAATTCGGACTGATGCAGATCACGCGACAGCGCGTCCGTCCAGCTATCGATGTGAATGTGGAGGAGACCTGCCCCACCTGTTTCGGTAAGGGGAAAATCAAGTCGAGCCTTCTTTTCACCGACCAGTTGGAGAGTAAGATCAACAATCTGGTCAACAATATCGGCATCAAGTATTTCTATCTTCATGTCCACCCTTACGTAGCAGCCTATATCAATCAGGGAGTCGTCTCCCTCAAACTGAAATGGCAGATGAAATACGGCTGGGGCGTGCACATCATCCCCTCGCAGAAGCTAGCATTCCTGCAGTACGAGTTCTACGACAGGAAGCGACAGTTTATCGATATGCAGGAAGAAGTAGAAAGCAAATAAAGAGGCATGCTCATTCTGAAAATACTATTCTGGACGTGTGTATTCATTGTTCTCTACACCTACGTCGGCTATGGAATCCTACTGTATTCTATCGTATGGCTGAAAAGACGCTGGTGTAAGCAGGATCATGCATACACACGTTCTTCTTCCGATACTCTTCCCAGTGTCACACTGATGATTTGTGCCTATAACGAGGAAGAGGTGGTTGAGGAGAAGATGAGGAATACCCTTGCTCTGGACTACCCCCGGGAGTCGTTTACCGTGATGTGGGTGACCGACGGCAGTAGCGACCGCACCAACGAGTTACTGGGACATTATCCTGAGGTGAAACTCGTGTTTTCCCCCGAACGGAAGGGGAAGACAGCCGCCCTCCATCATGGTATGGGCGAGGTGAAGAGCGACATCGTGGTCTTCACTGATGCGAACACGATGCTCAACGCAGGTGCCATCCGTGAGATGGTCAGGTGGTTCGACGATCCTCATGTGGGCTGTGTGTCGGGTGAGAAACGGGTGGCAGCACGCCACGACGGTGATACGGCAGCCAAGGGCGAAGGTCTGTATTGGAAGTATGAGAGTGCACTGAAGCGCTGGGATTCCGAGCTCTATTCGGCTATGGGAGCGGCAGGCGAGTTATATGCCATACGCAGGGAACTGTACCGCGAGGTGCCTTCCAACGCCCTACTCGACGACTTCATGATGTCGATGTGTCTCGTGGCCGAAGGTTATCGCATCGCCTATACCTCCGATGCTTATGCGATGGAGTATGGCTCTGCCAACCTGGAGGAGGAGTCGAAGCGTAAGCGACGCATTGCTGCCGGCGGTCTGCAGAGTGTCTGGTGGCTGCGTCAACTGATGAATCCGTTCCGTCATCCGAAGGTGGCGTTCCAGTTTGTCTCCCACCGTGTGCTGCGATGGTCTGTCACCCCGTTCGCTCTGCTGGGACTCATTCCCCTGAATGTGATTCTGGTGATGATGAAGGCAGGCGACATCTATCTGGTCATCTGGCTTTTGCAGATATTGTTCTATCTCGCCGCCTGGGGAGGATACTGGAGCGACCAGCGAGGGAAGCGCAACAAACTGTTGTATATTCCCTATTATTTTCTGTTCATGAACATCAATGTGTTTCACGGCATTAGCTATCTCCGCACCCATCGGCACAGCGGAGCATGGGAAAAAGCGAAGAGGGGATAAAAAAAATCACATGAAACATTGTTGAAGTCAATTATTTATTATACCTTTGCAGAGTCTATTGAATGATTGTTAATCCATCATGGGAGAAGAGAAAGATATACTTCTACAGCAATTAGCTGATACAACTAAGCAGCTCAAGAAGACCAGCGAAGAGCTGGAGGCCGCACAAACGAAACTAAAGGAATACGAGGAAAAGGCTAGCAAGGCAGAAAATGCCAGCAAGATGAAGTCTCTTTTCCTCGCAAACATGAGTCACGAGATTCGTACTCCTTTGAATGCCATCGAAGGTTTTTCGCGCGTCATCATCGAGACCGATGACCCCGAAGAACGCATGAAATACTACGAGATTATCGAGAGTAATAACGCTCGACTGATGAGTTTGGTCAACGAAATCCTTGACCTTTCGAGGGTAGAGTCTGGCGAGATTGTCATGAAGAAGACACCCACCGACCTCACGCAGCTCTGCAACAGTATCAAGCAGATTTTCAAGTTCAGGTGTCCCGACAGCGTACGGTTGGAGATGTCCATCCCCTCTATCGCTGTCACCTTCAATACCGACGCCAACCGTATCACACAGGTATTCTCCAATCTGGTGAGCAATGCCCTGAAACACACGCCCAAGGGTAGCATCACCTATGGTTTCAAGCTGATCGACGATGCCCAGCATATCGAGTTCTTCGTGAAGGACACCGGTGCAGGTATCGCCCCCGAGGATCTCGACAAGGTCTTCAATACCTATATGTCGAGAGATGCTGAGCAGCAGCAAGGCTTCGGACTGGGCCTCCCCCTGTGTAAGATCATCGTTGAGAAACTGGGGGGCACCATCTCCGTGGAGTCGACACTGGGCGAGGGCACTACCTTTCAATTCGTGATGCCGTTCGACGGTAATATCGGTCGGACCATCAGCACGCAGACCACGACAAGTGTTCGCACTATCCGTGTGAGCACGCATCCTGAAAAACAGAATATGAAAACCATTCTCGTGGCCGAGGATGAGGACAGCAACTACGAGCTCGTGAAGATCGTGCTCCAGAAGCGTTATCACCTGGTGCGTGCTTGCAACGGTATCGAGGCGGTCACCATGAACGAGGAGGAGCATCCCGACTTGATCCTGATGGATATCCGTATGCCGGAGATGAACGGTCTGGATGCCACCCGCATCATCAAGGAGGTGAACTACGACACGCCAGTCATCGCCCTGAGTGCCTACGCCTTCCCCGATAATATCAGGGAGGCCAAACAGGCTGGCTGCGACGAGTTCATGGCAAAACCCTTCCGTGTGGAGAACCTCATCGAGATGGTCGAGAAATATATCGGTCAGTAATATTTAGTCAGAAAGTCAAGAAGAAATGGGAAAGCTCGCCGTTTACAAATACGTTTCCTTCCTTATGCTGTGTCTGTCGTGCGTGGCAGCAGTGATGACCCTCTTCGGCCTGTACGGAGGCACCGTCAGTCCGATTGGCAATACCGCCATGGCCATGCTCGTCTATGTGTTGCCGTGGCTCATGGCACTGAACGCTGTGCTGCTCGTCTACTGGCTCATCCGTCGCAGATGGCACTGGCTGATGATTCCCCTCATCACCCTACTCTGCTGCATCCCCTATAGCGGCACCCTCTTCCAGTGGCACTCACTGCCCGACGATGCCGATGCTCAGGCCGGAATCAAGATTGCCACTTACAACGTGGCCGTCTTCGGAAGGGAGACATCGGGGTTCAAGGCCGAGGATATCCTCGCAGAGATGAAAAAGCAGAAGGTGGACATCCTCTGCTTCCAGGAGTACTACGACTACAGCGGCGACAAGCGCAACTCCGACAGATACAAGGACTACTTCCCCTTCATGGCTACGGGCAAGGACGACATGGTGATCTTCAGCCGCTACCCCATCCGTGGTCATCAGACGATGGCTTTCGACCAGACGAACAACAGTGCGATGTGGGCCGACGTGGATGTCCATGGCCGTGTGATTCGTGTGTTCAACGCCCACTTGGAGACGACCGGACTGAACCGCACGCTCGCTAAGGTGTCTAAGCTCAAGAAAGCTGGTCTCGACTTGGGCGACAACAAGGCGATAGACGCCATCTACGGCAACTACGTACTCGGTATCATGGCCCGCACAGGACAGGCGAATATCGTGGCCAACGAGATACGTCAGGCTGGCCGTCCCGTCATCGTGTGCGGTGACTTCAACGATGTGCCCTACTCTTACGTCTACAACACGATGCTGGGTGACCTCGTCGACGGTTTCAAGGAATGTGGAAGCGGACTGATGTACACCTTCCGCAGCCGTAGCGTGCGTATTGACTACATCTTCCACTCCAAGTCACTCAAGGGCATCACCTACTACAAGCTCGACCAAAACTACTCCGATCATTACCCCGTATTCATGAAAGTGGCACTGGAGTAATTGCCGCCTGTTTCAATCATCTTTCCACCTTTGATGTCAGCATCATTGAGGCTTGCGCCAAGAAGGGACGAAAGGAGACTGTATTAAATCAGAGATCATATAGGAACTGACCAGAGTATTGATTATTTTTTGATATTGAAAATCAATTAGTTACATCTTTTGTTTAGTTTTTGTTTAGTCATTTTTGCACAAAAAGAATCTAATTGTTGGATAAAGTTCTAATTTTGCGACATGTAAATGATTCCGCAATAAAATAGAACGTATCAAACAAAGATTTTGTTATCCTGTGCAATATGAATAGAATCGTGTTATTTTCTATCTTTACACTTTTCTGTAGTGTATCCATCAGTGGTGTAAACTATCATCATCATGCACAGGGACGTGTTGCCGACAAAATAACCGGCGAAGCCATCCCTGCAAAGATATACCTGATGAACCCAGACAGTACAGTGATTGATACGACAACTGCTGAAGTCGAGGAAAACCCTTATATGGGCAGGATCTCGATATATGTTTTCGATGGAAAGATCAAGCAGAAAGGACATTATATCATCAAAGCTGTCATGCCCAACTATAAGGATGCCTATGTAGACTTTGAACTGAGAAGTCCGAGACAAACCTTCATCAATATCAAACCGATTTTCATGGAGCATGATTACATCGAGTTGCCGGAAGTCATGGTGAAGGCAACGAAAATCAAAATGGTCATGCGAGGTGATACCATCGTGTATAACGCTGATGCCTTTAATCTTGCGGAAGGTAGTATGCTGAATGCACTCGTTTCACGACTGCCTGGTGCGCAACTGACAAAAGACGGACAGATTTTCGTCAACGGCAAACGTATCCAAAGCCTTCTGATCAACGGACGCGACTTCTTTAACGGAAACCCTAAATTGGCACTGGAGAACCTACCGTCATATACCGTTCATAGAATCAAGGTATATAACAAAGAAAGTGAGGTATCGAAACTGACACAGAAGAACATGGGGGATAACAGTTTCGTGATGGACGTGAAATTAAAAAAGGAGTACGACGCTACCCTCTTCGGCAACCTTGCATTCGGCATGGGCACCAAAAACCGCTTCGCACAAAAGGGATTCATCATGAAATCCTCTCAGAAAGAAATGCTCTTTGCATTCACGAACATCAACAACCTGAACGACAACCAGACGGCGGATATGTCTGGGCAGTGGTCCCCACAGGAAACTCCCAACGGTCTGCTAACCAAGTACATGGCGAATGTAAGCTACGGAAGGTTTTTCGACAGCAATATGGACAAATGGGTAACGACACAAAACACTATTTCGCATGACAAGGCTGACAACGAAACACGGAGGAATACAGAGATATTCCTCCCCAGTGGAAACATGACTAAACGCTTAGAGAGCGAAGCAAATACCAAAACAACGGTCTTTGACAGTCACAATACACTTCAATACAGGGAAGTTGGAAAGTATTCCTTCATGACAAACCTTAACTTCCATTATACGCATAACAGAAAACACGGAGAGAACTACACCACCAGCAGTGAAAAATCATCTCTGCTCAACGAACTGATTGAGAAGGTCACAGACAGAGGCAACCATTATAACGTGCTACTGAAAAACAGCAGTTTGTTTCATTGCATTACAGATCTGTTGCGCACGGGATTCAGTATCGAGTATGACAAACGCGACGGAGATCTGTTCTCGCTATACAACCTGACGTATGCAGATGTCAGCATTCCCCACGACTTTCGCAATAACTATCGGCAGTTGGAAAGCCACTTCTGGGACTTAAAAGGCCATATAGGTTATGATTGGCAGTGGCCGGGATGGTCTCTGCGACCGGAATACCAATATAATTACAAATACAACAAGACCAACCATGAACTCTTCAGACTTGACAAACTGGACGACAGAGAGGACTCACGCTATGACTTGCTGCCGTCAGCAAGAGCTGTTCTCTTGTCTGTGATAGACCGTAACAACAGCTATCTGTACAGGGAATATCAGAATCATCACCGTCTGATGTTGGAATGGTGTATCAATGCTGCAAGCGGTGCTAACCACCTGAAGATAGACTACGGATATATCAGGTTACCCTTGCGGATGATCAGCAAGAATCTTCGGTATCTACGAGTAGACAGGCACGATGTATCAAAGAAAGCTACGTTTTTTGAGCCAGAGCTTTATTTCAGGAGCGGACTTACTACCGTCTGGGAATTCTGGGCCGATATCAAGTCAGAGATTCCCAACCTCGTAAATATGGTGGATTACCATGACGACTCCGACCCGTTGTATCTGATATCAGGAAATCCCGATCTGAGGAATATCCACCGTTACCACGCTATGATGTCATTGCGCCACCAAGGAATGAGCCAGCATATCTGGAATGCCTCATTGGAATTCAACAAGACCGACAACGACATCGCCTATGCGACGCTGTACGACACGCATACAGGTATTGCCACCATGATGCCGGTAAGCGTGAACGGCAACTGGCGTACAGAGGGAGTCTTCAACTATAGTCTTCCATTGGATAGCACCCGTAAGTGGACGCTCGACAGCCATCTCTTTACCCGATACAACCACAATGTCGATATGACCACCACCCAAGAGGGTATGGGAAGTATACGCAGCGTGGTCAACAACTGGCAGTGGGGAGGTAGGGTCAAGTTGAACTATAGACCAAACGACAAATATGAGTTTACCCTACACGGGAGTGTCACAAGATATGATATTAATAGCAGACGTGAAGGGTTCAATAGCATACACGCAGGCGATTACCGTGCGGGATTTGAAACCGAACTCCGCCTCCCCTGGGATTTGAGTCTGAGTTCAGACATCAACTTATATATACGTCGTGGATATCAAGATAGTAGGATGAATACGACGGAATGGGTCTGGAACGCGCATCTCCAGCGCAGTTTCCTCAAAGGGGCACTGACCGCAAAGGTGATTGCTTTCGACTTATTCCATCAACTGTCGAACACCAAATATGAGATGAACGAACAGGGAAGAACTGAAACATGGTATAACAGTGTTCCCCGTTACCTCATGTTCTCATTAGCCTGGAAATTCAATGTAAACCCAAAGAAGAAAACAGTAGATTGAAAAAGTAGAAATAAGAGATGTCCAGTTTATCCAAAAGAAAATCGTACCTTTGCAGTCTGATGAAATCACTGCTGTATATTAGTTTTTGCCTAATTCTGCTCTCCTGTACGAATACAAAAGAACGGAATGAGATGATACAGGTAATGGAAAGAGCTGCCCAACAGAACAAGGCTCACGACTCCATTACCCACGTCAATGCTATCCATTTGGCTGTTAAGTTCTTTGACCAGCATGGTTCTGCCAATGAGAAAGTTCGCGCCCATTATCTTCTTGGCTGCGCCTATCGCGACATGGGTGAAGCCCCTAGAGCAGTACAATATTTCCAAGAGGCTGCAGAACATGCCGACACCACCAGTTCCGACTGTGACTACCGATTGCTCAGTGCAAATTATGGACAAATGGCAGATCTTTTTTATGAGCAACGCCTTCCTTACGATATGTTAGAGGCACTGAGTATTCAATATTGGTATCTATTAAAATGTAACGATACGTTACAGGCTATACAGTGCAAGCAGATGAGAGTTGCTGCCTGGGAACTAGTGGGAAACTCCGATAATATCATGTCTGTAGGAAAAAGATCCTATCAAGAATTCTGTAAACATGGATATTACCAAGAAGCCGCACAAAGCTTAGGAACATTGATTCCTACACTCATCAACAAAAGGCTATATAACGAAACCCGACAAACAATCCAAATATATGAAACGAAATCGGGATTTTTTAAGAATGGAGAAATCATCAAAGGCAAAGAAGATTATTATTATCAGAAAGGACTTTATTCTTTAGCTACTCATCAACTGGATGATGCAGAATATCATTTCCGAAAAACATTAAAATTAGGTCACGACTTAAATAGTCAGATACTGGCTACACGGGGGTTGGCTCTGTTATACAAAAAGTTGGAGATAGGAGATTCTATAGGGAAGTATGCCTTTATGTATGCTATGCTGAATGACTCCAATTATAAAATAAGTACCACACAGGAATTGCGCCACATGCATTCACTCTACAACTATGGCAGAAATCAGAAATTTGCGCAAGCACAAGAAAAAAGAGCTAATCGTAATTTCACACTTTTCATCGTTTCCGCCTCGTTGACGATATTAATCATCATACTCTGTGTCTCTGTATTCATGTTCTACCACCAAAGAAAAAAGAATGAACTCAATATGCTCCACACACAATATGAACACGACATCGAGGCCCTAGAGCAGGCTAAGTATGACGCTATACGACTGACAGAGAAACAGCATGATGATATTGTGGCGGAGAAAACTGCCTATATCCAAGAGCTACAATCCCGTATTGAGCAATATCAGGCAATACTGAATATTTCCTCAGAAAAGCAGCTGGAAGAATATTTAGCACAAACAAACATCTACAAGAGACTGAAATATCTGACTTACCATCCACAGACCAAGGTTACTACTGAGGAATGGGAAGAATTACAACAAATTATCTCACACCATTTGCCACAGTTCACTAATAAAGTCTATTCTCCTCAGCATGATTTGAAACCTGAGGAATATGGTATCTGCCTGTTGGTAAGACTCTATTTTTGTCCATCGGATATTGCCATTCTGACTAATCAGTCAGTTCAATATATTTCTATAAAACGGGCACGACTTCTGCAAAAAATCTTCCACCGGAAAGGCAGTGCCGCTGATTTTGACAAGATGATTAGAAACCTCAATTAGTCGGGGCACAGAGTTTGGCACCGTAACCAACGAGAGATATCTAATAGAAAACGGCTATTAGCTGTAGACATATAACATTATAAAATTTGCACTCAAAACCATATCGTTATGAAGGTAAATCCTCTAATCAGATTAGGGAATGTGCCCGTGCAAACAGGTACTATTGCCGCCTGTTTCAATCATCTTTCCACCTTTGATGTCAGCATCATTGAACAATCATTTTTATCTCCCACAGACGAGCCGACTGTCTACGAAAGAGGAGGAGGAACACCCAGATTAAGCCTTCAGAGCCCTCATCGCATTGAGGACAGCCAGGACGGTGACACCCACATCGGCAAAGACGGCGAGCCACATGGTAGCCACTCCGACAACAGCCAGCAGCAGAACGACAATCTTCACACCAATGGCAAAGATGATGTTCTGACGGGCTATGGTCAGTGTGCGACGAGCTATACGGATAGCTGTGACAATCTTTGAGGGATGATCGTCCATCAGCACCACGTCAGCAGCCTCTATGGCAGCATCGCTACCCAGTCCACCCATAGCAATGCCTACATCGGAACGAGCCAACACGGGAGCATCATTGATACCATCGCCCACGAAAGCTGTTGTATGTGTGTCTGAAATCAGTTTCTCCATCAGCAGCACCTTGTCGGCAGGCAACAGTTCAGCATGGTATTCATCCAGTCGCAACTGACGAGCCACCCGTTGTGCCACATCCTCACGGTCGCCTGTCAGCATCACGGTTTTCTGCACACCCAGTGCCTTCAATGCAGTAATAGCCTCTTCACTATCCTCTTTCACCACATCGTTGATGAGGATATGTCCCGCATATTCTCCATCAATAGCCACATGGATCATAGTGCCCGTATCGCCATCGCAGGCATGCCACTTGGCCCCCACGGCATCCATCATCTTCGTATTACCCACACAAACCACCTGTTGTCCCACCTTGGCTCGAATGCCCTTACCAGCCAGCTCTTCCACATCGCTCACCTCGCAACCATCGGTAGCCTCATCGGGGAAAGCGTCACGCAGGGCAGCACCAATGGGATGAGTCGTGAAGTGCTCCACATGGGCAGCCATGTGTAAGATATGGGTGGTATGAGGATGTACGGCCTCCACGACAAAACGTCCATGCGTGAGGGTTCCGGTCTTGTCGAACACCACGGTATCCACCTTTGCCAAGAGGTCCAGATAGTTGGCACCCTTCACCAGAATACCTTTCCGCGATGCACCGCCAATGCCGCCAAAGAAGGTCAGGGGCACACTGATGACTAATGCACAAGGACAGCTGACCACCAGGAACATCAAGGCTCGATACAGCCAGGTGGGGAAAGCGGTGAGAAAGGTGAGACCTGAGGTTAGAGATATATATAATGGTGGCAGCACCGCAATGGCAATAGCCAAGAACACGACTACAGGGGTATAGATGCGGGCGAATCTGGTGATGAATGTCTCGCTCTGCGACTTGTGCTCACCGGCGTCCTCTACCAGTCGGATAATCTTCGAAACGGTACTCTCGCCAAATGACTTTGTAGTACGAATGCGCAGCACCCCATTGATATTGATACAGCCAGAAATAACCTCGTCTTCCTCGCCAACCTCACGGGGAACACTCTCACCCGTCAACGCCATCGTGTTCAGCGATGATGCTCCACTAATAACAACTCCGTCCAAGGGAACCTTTTCGCCCGGACGCACCACGATAGTAGAACCAATGGTCACCTCGTCAGGACTGACCGTCACTTCCTTCATCCCTGCCTTTTCGTCGCCCACCTCTATATGGGCTACGTCAGGACGGATGTCCATCAGATGAGAAATACTCTCACGACTCTTCCCTTCGGCATAACCCTCAAAGAGTTCGCCCACCTGGAAGAAGAGCATCACAAAAACAGCCTCAGGAAACTCCGTCTCTGCTCCTGGCAGGAAACCGATGCAGAGAGCGCCTATGGTGGCTATGGCCATCAGGAAATGCTCATTGAAGGGATCACCCTCCAGCAGCCCTTCAGCAGCCTCCTTCAACGTACCTGCTCCGATGATGAGATAAGGGACGAGATAAATCAGCAGCAATTGCCACGTGGCGAGCGACTGTGTCTTCTCGATAGAAACAGCAAAGATGAGAAATCCTACGGTCTGGACAATCAGCCACAACTGGCGACGCAACCCGTGCTCATGATGATGTTCGTGGTGATGCTCATGACAACAGCATTCACCTTGATGTTCGTGATGATGTTCGTTTCCCATATCTAAAGTGTTTTATTGTTTCTGGGCGCAAAGTTACAAAACCTTTTCTGCAACTTGGTTGCAAAGAAGAATAGAGTCAGTCTGACCAACGGTTTTCTGCAGAAAAGTTTGGAAATTACAAACTTATTGCATAACTTCGCAGCATGATAAGTCAACAGGTTTGTGAGGAGATACTCCTAGAACATGGCGTGAGACCTACTGCCAACCGCATCGTTGTGGTGAAGGCACTGGCAGATGCTGAGCGTCCTTTGTCGCTCAGCGAATTAGAATATAAGATTATGTCTATTGACAAGTCGGGGGTGTTTCGTGCGCTGACGCTGTTTCGCGAGCATCATCTGGTGCATGTCATAGAGGATGGCGGCGACGGGGTGCGCTACGAGTTATGCCGTAGCCACGACGACCATGAGCACGACGACGACCAGCACGTGCATTTCTACTGCGAACACTGCCACCGCACCTTCTGCATAAAAGACATGCCCATCCCCCCCATCCTACTCCCCGAAGGATACAGGATGTATAGTATCAACTACATGGCCAAAGGACTCTGTCCGCAGTGTGCCGCAGAGAAATAGATCAGAGACCAGAATTACTCCGCCCACTACTTCGTATTCATGAAAGTGGCACTGGAGTAATCTCTATATTTCCTCAATATCCCCCTCCGCCGGGCTGCGCTATATCATATATATATCGGCTTCTTTAGTTTTTATTGGTACAACTTTTGGCATTATCGGTACAGCTTACGCCACCTTACGGTACAGTTTACGGCGTTTGCCGGTACAAGATAGGCTGATTTCCTATTGCTGCCTCCAGCCAGCAATACTGTTGCCTCCAGCCAGCAATATTGCTGCCTCCAGGCAGCAATAACAAAACAGGCATCTATGTACCCTACATCAGGCACCTTACACCCTAAATGCGACGTATTGTGTACCAAAAGCGGCAGCGGACCCTTGAAATACTGAGTGAGAAGAGACCAGAAGAGATGTCCGGAGAAGCGAAATCAACACGGATTTTCTTGTCAGAAACCATTTCTACGCCAGTTCGGGATAAGAAAGTCGCATAAAAAGTTGGTAATCTGAGATATTTTTTGTACCTTTATATCTGAATTCCAATCATTTATAAAGTTAAACAAAAGAATAAGCTCATGATTACCGACTACAAAATTACAGAAATTTTCTGTGCCGTGGATGAATTTTGCAAAGAATTTGATAAGCAGATAGACAAAAAGTCTCTTTTGTCCTCTCGTTGTACAGGCATCAGCTTCGTGGACTCTACGATGGTTCCTGTCTGCCACAATCTCAGACGTTATGCCAACAAAGTGTTCAAAGGCCTGGCTACTGATGGGAAGGGGACGATGGGATGGTGTCATGGGCACAGGTCGGTCAACAATTTCATCATGAGTATGATTGCGGCACTGGCGGCATACTGCTTCTTCGACAATAAGCCACACGCACTCGAAGGATATTGTGTTGAAAACACCAAACAACTTATGCTGTTTTAGAACTTCTTATCCCGAACTGGCGTAGTATTTTTGAAAGTCTTAAGGTTTGCAATTGAAATCCTTAAGACTTTCACGTGAAAAGTAGGGACTTTTCAAAAAAGGCGAATTCACGCTTTGCAATAACTTTGGGTTATTATGCGGTGAGAGAAATAGTAACTGATCATAAAGTGTATATACGGCGTATACAAAAAATGTTAAAAAAACAGCTCTTCCTCAATGAAAGTGGCCAACATGTTAGCCACATGATTTCATTTGCTCTTAGTACTTTTGCACAAAAAAGTATAAAAGAAAATGAATCAAGAATCTGCTCAGCAACCGATTGCCTGTATAAATAAATTTAATTATATAATTAATTATATTATTTTGCCCCCTTATAGGGGCAAATATATTAAATAATTTATTTACGCACATGAGAAATAATCCCCACAGAGCATATCGCTTTTTCAATCGCTTCATTGCGACTCCCTTATTGTACGACCTTGAAACGGACGCGGAAGGTGTGCTCGTGCTCGTCCCAGTTAGTGCCGAGCATCTCGAAGCGGCCGATCTGCGAGGTGGAGCGCACATGACGCCCGATGCAGGGACAGACGTCATAGTCGCCGATGCGCACCAGTCGGATGGCGTCGCTCGCATCACTGGGCAGACGGTCGGCCGACACCTCAAGCGGCAAGTCGGCACGACTGACAGTCTCGAAGACCACCGGCAGGTCGGCATCAATCACCTCTTGCATACGTCGCTCTATCTCCCGCTCCTCCTGTCGCGAAGGCTTATGATCGAGCAGGAACGTCATCTTACTCTTCTTACGCTCAATATGAGCATTCACACTGCGCCCACAACCGAAGAGGCGTATCATCGTCTGGTTCAAGAGGTGCTCCGCCGTGTGTGCCGGCGGAAACTCCTCCTTGTTGTGCTCGTTAAACAGATACTCGTCGGTCATAGGTATTTATTGCAGTTTGAGTACGACAGCATGACGGGCGGGGATATCCACATGCACGGTGCCGTCGGGC
Organism: uncultured Prevotellaceae bacterium; assembly: GCA_900321425.1. Classification (GTDB taxonomy): domain Bacteria; phylum Bacteroidota; class Bacteroidia; order Bacteroidales; family Bacteroidaceae; genus Prevotella. Next base: position 15,988 of record ONWA01000016.1, read on the forward strand.
AGCAGTGCGGTGGTGAGCGTCTGACCGCTGAGCAGATCGACGAACGTAGCCTTCTGTTTCTTCGTGATCTTCAGGTAGTCGAAGGCGTGGGCGGGGATGTTCACATCGACGCTCACGTCGTGGTCCTCGAAGTTGGTCACCACGAGCAACAGCTCCTTGCCGGCCTTGCGCAAGAAGGCATACTGGCGGTAGAGGTGGCCGTTGACGTACATCAGGTCGAAGAAGGCGCCCTGACCAACGGCTTTCTCCTGTCGGGCGATGGCGAGCACCTGCTGGTAGAGGGTGTGCAGTCGCTCTTCGTCGGCAGTGAGTTGGTGGCTGTCGGCACGGCACAGCGTATCCACGCTCCAGTAGTCGAAGATGGTGGTTCGTCCGTCGTGACCGCTGAATCCCTCCTTGTCCATGCCACGCTCGCCATACTCCTGTCCGAAGTAGATCATAAAGGGGTTGGGCATCATGAGCACGTTGGCGATGAAGGCGGGCACGCCGCGCAGACCATTGGCAGCGAAGAAGTCGCTGGCGATGCGCTGCTCGTCGTGGTTCTCAAGGAAGTAGAGCATATGGTCGCGGATATCGTCGGTCTTCTGCCATGCCGCAGTGATGGCACCTGCGGGTCGGTGACCGCAGATGACGTCGCGCATGGTGTCGTACATCCCCACCTTGTCGTAGAGCCAGTCGAAACCAGCAGCGATATAGTTGCGATACTCGCCCGGGTTGTACACCTCGCCGATGAAGACAATCTTCTTATGGCGACGCTTCACCTCGGCGGTGGCATACGACCAGAAGGCAGCAGGCACCATCTCCGCCATGTCGCAGCGGAAACCGTCGATGCCCTTCGATGCCCAGAAGAGGAGAATGTCAGTCATCTTCCGCCAGGTGTCGGGAACGGGTGTGAAGTGGCCTACGCCACCGGCATAGTAGTCCACGCCGTAGTTGAGCTTCACCGTCTCGTACCAGTCGTTCCTGCCCGGCGCATTGTGGAAGCAGTCGTTACCCGTCGCCTTGGCAGGCTCCTCCTCGTAGGGCTCTGCAGCCCCGCCGTAGAGATCGAAGTAGGGAGCGAAGCGCTGCCCGGGACAGTAGTAGAAGTTGTTCTGCTGTGGCTCGAAGCCCATCTGTGGGTTGTCGTCCTCGCCCAGGTCGCGTACTCCCTCGGGCTTGCAGATGGAGTGATACTGTCGCGCCACGTGGTTAGGCACGAAGTCGATGATTACCTTCAGACCAGCGTCGTGGGTACGCTTCACCAGCGCCTCGAACTCATCCATCCTGTGCGCCACGTCGCCAGCCAGGTCGGGATCCACGTCGTAGTAGTCGGTGATGGCATAAGGCGATCCTGCCCTACCCTTGACGATGGCGGGGTGGTTCACGGGGATGCCGTAGGCGGAGTAGTCGGTCTGGGTGGCATGACGGATGATGCCGGTATACCACACGTGCGAGATGCCCATCGCCCTGAGGCTGTTCAACACTTCGGGCGTGAAATCGCCCATCTTACCACAACCATTTTCGGCAATCGTGCCGTACTCTTTACGAGTCGTCTGACGATTGCCGAAAAGTCGTGTAAAAATCTGGTAAATGATGACTTTCTCCATATTTATACGATAGGGTGTACGGATACGCCGCGATCAATCTTCTTAATCATGCCCTGTAGCGCCTTGCCCGGTCCGCACTCGGTGAAGTCGTCGGCACCGTCGGCAATCATATTCTGCACGCACTGTGTCCAGCGCACGGAACTGGTCAGCTGGGCAATGAGGTTGGTCTTGATCTCTGCGGGGTCGGTATGAGGCTTGCCGTCCACATTCTGATAGATGGGACAAGCGGGAGTCTTGAACTCCGTCTTCTCGATGGCAGCCTGCAGCTCGTCCTTGGCGGGCTGCATCAGTGGTGAGTGGAACGCACCGCCTACCTTCAGGATCAGTGCACGCAGGGCACCGGCCTCAGTGAGTTTCTCGCAAGCCTCCTTGATGGCCTCCACATTTCCGCTGATCACCACCTGACCGGGGTTGTTGTAGTTGGCACATACACAGATATGGCCCTCACGATGGATGGTGGCACAGATTTCCTCCACCTGCTCGTCGGCCAAGCCGATGATGGCAGCCATCGTAGAAGGAGCCTTCTCGCAAGCCTTCTGCATCGCCATCGCACGGGCATATACCAGACGCAGACCGTCCTCGAACGACAGGGCACCGGCAGCTACAAGGGCAGAGAATTCACCCAGGGAGTGACCAGCTACCATCGCGGGCTGGAAGGCATCGCCCAGACAGATGGCCGAGATGACGCTGTGAAGGAAGACGGCAGGCTGTGTCACCTTTGTCTGCTTCAGATCGTCGTCAGTACCCTCGAACATAATGTCGGTAATGCGATAACCCAGAATATCGTTAGCTTTCTCAAAAAGTTCTTTTGCTGTTGGATTGTTGTCGTACAGGTCCTTGCCCATACCTACGAATTGTGCTCCCTGACCGGGAAATACAAATGCTTTCATGTCTTTTTCTTTTATATCAATTATAATACCTTATTATCCTATGATACTATTTTATTTATCCTATGATACGAATCAGTTCGCCTGCGGATTCTACTTCTTCAGGGGGAGGAGCACGCTGAATGTCGAGCCGTCGCCCTCTACAGAATCCACCATCACGTCGCCACCATTTTTACGGGCGAAGTCGGCACACAGTTGCAGACCCAGTCCCGAGCCTTCTTCCCCACCCGTGCCGTAGGTGGTCTCTCCTTTCTTGAAGATGGATGCCAGACGGTCGGCCGCGATACCCACGCCATGGTCGCGCACACTGATCACTGCCATATCGTCATCATGCTTCGCCACCGTAATCTCAATCGTGGAATTCTCCGGCGAGAACTTGATGGCGTTCGACATGAAGTTGCGGACGATGGTCTTCAGCATATCATTATCTGCCCGTACGGTGAGTTTCGCACCCGAGTACGACAGTTTGATTTTCTTCGTGGCAGCAATCATCTCGAAGATATCCACCACACCGGGGATGATATCATCCAGTTCAAGATCCTGCGTCATCACATTGAGACGGCCCGTCTGACTCTTCGTCCACTTCAACAGGTTGTCGAGCAGGTCGTGTACTTCCTCCGACTCCTTGTTAGCCTTGTCAATCAATTCGAATATCTCCTCACCTACAACATCCGGTGAGATGGTCTGCACCGCAAGGTTCAGCACCATACGGATGCTCGCCATCGGTGAGCGCAGGTCGTGGGCGATGACAGAATACATTTTGTCGCGGTTGGTCAGTGTGGCACGCAGCTCCGCATTCTGCTCCTCAATAATACGCTTGGCAGCCACCAAGGATATCTGCTGGTTCACACGCATCACCAACTCCTCCTTATTAAACGGTTTGGTGAGGAAGTCATTGGCACCCACCTGAAAGCCTTTCACCAGATCGCCGGGCGTATTCAGCGCCGTCAGGAAGATGATGGGGATATCTTTTGTTTCCGGATTCTGCTTCAGGACAGTTGCCGTATCATAACCGTTCATCTCGGGCATCATCACGTCGAGAAGAATCAAATCCGGTTTCTCCGACTTTGCCAATTCAATACACACCACACCATTATTGGCCGTACAAATCTGAAAGCCTTCCTTCTGGAGGAGGATCTTCAATAGTAAGACGTTGCTGACCACATCGTCAACAATCAGCACCTTATAATCACTGTGGTTGATTTTTGATTCTAAAGCATTCTCCATACATTCATATTTTGAATTGGCTCTGCAAAAGTAATGCAATAATTTGGAATTGCCAAATTATTGCATTAGTTTTCTTCGTTTTATGCCATTACAAGCCGTATTAATAGAACTTAAAGTATCTCTTTGCGTTGTTATAAGAGATATCTTCTACCATTCTACCCAGCACTTCCATATCGCATGGCAGCAGGCCTTTCTCCACGTCGTTACCCAGGATATTGCAGAGGATACGACGAAAATACTCATGACGAGGATAGCTCAGGAACGAACGGCTGTCGGTCAGCATTCCTACGAAACGGCTCAGCAGACCCAGCACACTCAGGGCGTTCATCTGACGGATCATACCATCCATCTGGTCGTTGAACCACCATCCGCTACCAAACTGAATCTTTCCAGGCTCACCACCTTGGAAGTTACCCAGCATCGTAGCGATGACCTCGTTGGCGCATGGGTTCAGAGTGTACAGGATAGTACGTGTCAGTTTACCCTCGTTATTCAGCTTATTGAGGAACTTCGACATGGCTTTGGCAGTATTGAATTCACCGATAGAGTCGAAACCAGTATCGGCACCCAGTTGGTTGTACATCTTCGTATTGTTGTTACGGATAGCACCATAGTGGAACTGCTGTGTCCAGTCGGCATCGGCATCCATCTCAGCCATCACAGTGAGGAAGCAGTTCTTGTACTGACGGGTCTCAAGGTTAGAGAGCTGCTGTCCGCGCATCGCCTTCTCGAAGATAGTCTCAATCTGACTGTCGGTATACTCCTCATCGTAGAACTCCTCGATACCGTGGTCAGAGAGCTTACAACCGTTGGCAGCAAAGAAGTCATGACGCTTCTTCAGAGCATCCACCATGTCAGCAAACTTCGTGATGGTTACACCACTCACCTGCTCCAGCTGGTGTACATAGGCGGCAAACTCAGGAGCCTCAATGTTCATCGCCTTGTCAGGACGCCATGCAGGAATCATGATAGGATCATCGGCAGCCTTGTTGGCCTTGTACTCGATATGATTATGCAGATCGTCAACAGGGTCGTCGGTGGTGCACACGCACTCTACATGGTAATGCTTCATCAGACCACGAGCGGTGAAGTTCGGATCGTTGGCCAGTTTCTCATTACACTCATCGAAAATCTCACGGGCCGTCTTAGGAGAAAGCAGCTTCTCGATACCGAAAGCGGTCTTCAACTCCAGATGTGTCCAGTGATACAATGGGTTACGGAAAGTATAAGGAACGGTCTCTGCCCACTTCTCGAACTTCTCCCAGTCGCTGGTATCCTTACCGGTACAGAAGCGCTCGTCGACACCGTTGGTACGCATGGCACGCCATTTGTAGTGATCGCCACCCAGCCAGAGCTCAGTAATGCTCTTGAACTTGTGATCCTTAGCCACCATCTCGGGAATCAGGTGACAGTGATAGTCGATGATAGGCATCTTTGCAGCATGCTCATGATAAAGTTTCTGTGCCACTTCAGTATCCAAAACGAAGTTGGCGTCATTGAATTGTTTCATAATCGATTATTGCTTTTAAGTGATAATTATTTCTCGTGCTTGCAAAGATAATGAAAAGAATCCACACACGAGCAACATTCTCCTAAAAATGAAGAAAAATTAACGGTTGCACCCCTCCAACCAGATTTTATCGCACGGTTTTTTGGTTGTCTCAGGTTTATTCCCTAACTTTGCACCAAACACCATTACCATGCAAAGCAAAGTACTTCTTATCTATACCGGTGGGACGATTGGCATGAACCGTAACCCACAGACGGGAGCCCTGGAGCCGTTTGACTTCGAGCAACTGCTCGATCATGTGCCGGAACTGCAACAGTTTGATACGCAGATTTCCACCTACCAGTTTAATCCGCCTATCGACTCGAGTGATATGTCGCCCAGAATGTGGACGGAGTTGTCGCATGTCATCAGCGACCACTATGACGAGTACGACGGTTTTGTAGTGTTGCATGGCACCGACACGATGGCTTTTACCGCTTCAGCCCTCTCCTATATGCTGGAGAACCTGACGAAGCCCGTCATCTTCACCGGCTCACAGTTGCCCATCGGACAGTTGCGTACCGACGGCAAGGAAAATCTCATCACAGCGGTGGAAATAGCGGCAGCAAAGGATGACCTCGGACATGCACGAGTGCCTGAGGTGGGTATCTACTTCAATAGTCATCTGTTGCGCGGCAACCGCACCACCAAGCAGAGTGCCGACGAGTTTAATGCGTTCGAATCGTTCAACTACCCCCATCTGGTGGACGCAGGCGTCAACATCACATATCACGACGAACGCATCCTTAAGCCCGACTTCAGCAAACCCATGAAGCCGCATTTCCGGTTGGATAACAATGTTATTATCTTCTCGCTGTTCCCCGGCATTCGTGAGGACTTGATACGACACATCATCCACACCCCCAACCTCAAAGCGATTGTCATGCGCACCTTCGGGTCGGGCAATGCCCCTCAGTCGCCCTGGCTACTAAAGGCACTCAAAGAAGGCACTCGCAACGGAAAAGTGATTGTAAATATCAGTCAGTGTCTGCAGGGACAAGTGGAGATGTCGCGCTACGGCACTGGCTATCATTTGCAGGAAGCGGGGGTCACCAGCGGTTTCGACTCCACCGTGGAGAGTGCCGTCACCAAACTCATGTTTCTCCAGTCGCATTTCGACGACCCCGACGAGATACGCCGACGGATGACACAGTCTATCCGCGGAGAAATCACGGTATAAGACTACCAACGGAAACGGGCGACAAGCGGCAGATGATCGCTGAAACCACGCTGATAACGATAGCCATTGAAGGTACGTAGTGGTTTCACTCCACCGTACATCTTATCTTCCTCCAACAGAAACGGAGCATCGTTGATATAGGTCTGTCCGACCTTATCGAGCAATGCTGCACTTATCAAGATATGGTCGATACTCTCCCAGCGCCCTTGATAACGATAGGTCGCCAACACGCGTTCACGACGTTTGGCACTCGCTGCACGAAGACCTTTCGCCTCAGCAGTGATGTTATGAAGTCCCTGCTGTTCCAGATAGCGGAGGGCTGGGGAGCTGGCATAGTCGTTGAAGTCGCCAGCCACCATCACCTTCGCATCCTTCGGTAAGCCTCTGACAACATCGGCCAGACGATCGACCACCAACCGACGGTTGGGCCGTGTCTCCTTCTCACCACCGTAACGGCTGGGGGCATGCACAACAAAGACATGAAGCGTGTCGCCGCTCATCACCTCTCCTTGTACATATAGGATATCCCGTGTGGGACGCATACCCGCCAAAGGGGTGATCTCTAAATACTCATAGCAGATCGGACGGAAGGAAAAGGGCTGATAGAGCAAGGCGACATCAATGCCACGGACATCGGGCGACTCAGTCATCAGATACTCATAGCCGGCATTCTTCAGTAACGAACGCCGCGTCAAATCATGGAGGCAAGAGTCGTTCTCCACCTCCACCAGTGCCACCAAATCGGGCAGTCCTTCCTCCTGACAAGAAAGAATCTCCTGTCCGATATGGTTCAGTTTTCGCCAATATCGGACAGGAGACCAATGACGTTGTCCATCGGGCAGCCACTCTGTATCCTGCTTAAGGGAATCGTGCTTACAGTCAAACAGATTCTCACAGTTCAACTCCACAAGGGTGAACCAGGAGACGAGCAGCAGGGCGAGGGACATCAGACATTATTTCGTTACACGTTCCAGCCACTTCACCATGCCGAACATCACACCCATAGAGATGAGGCATACGACAAGGAATACCGTCCAGCACTCCCAGATGGGCCACTTGTTGTACATCAGCGGACCAATCCACAGCAACAGGTTACCTACCGCCGTCGCACCCAGCCATAAGCCCTGACACAAACCCTGTAAATGCTTGGGAGCCACCTTCGACACGAACGACAGACCTAATGGTGAGATGAACAACTCAGCAACGGTGAGGAAGAAATAGACGACGATGAGTACCCATGGACCCGCCTTCAAGCCTGCCTTGGCAGCATCACCCAATGCCTTGAACTCCTCGGCAGAAGGATAACCCTGCATCATTGAGAACACAGCCAGGAAGAGGTAAGCCAGACCGGCGATACCCATACCATAGGCAATCTTACGCGGAGTAGAGATAGCACGACCGGCACGGGTCAACGATGAGAATATCCACATGATGATGGGTGTCAGTACGATAACAAAGAACGGATTGACAGCCTGCCATATCTCAGGAGCAATGGTATCGGTCACCACGAAGTCGCGGGCGAAATACGACAGCGACATACCGTTCTGGTGGAATGAGAACCAAAAGAACACGGCGATGCCCAATACGGCAAACAGAGCAAACATACGCTGTTTGATCTCGGTAGCCATCGAACGTTTCTCTTCCTCAGTATACTCCACGACCTGTGCAGCCTCTTTCTTTCCCGGTGTGGGGAACATACCCCGTGAGAAGATAAAGATAATCAGTGAGATGAGCATCGCCACCACAGAAGCGATGAACGAATAGTGGATACCCGTATTGAAAATGTCTAGATACTGTGAGCAGAAGGTACCAAGGTCGGCTGTTGAACCACCCACCTTCACAACGAGCTCATTGAGGTTGTTCAAGGCATCGGTTGACAGAGCCGTCCCCTCGTTGATATACTTGTGACATAGAGCAGGCAACGAGGCATCGTAGGTCAGTCCGTTGACCTTCAGCCACCACGAGCGCAACAACGGAGCCACGAAAGGAGCAATCAGTCCACCGATATTGATGAAGACATAGAATATCTGGAAACCAGAATCACGCTGTCCCTTGGCAATACGCAGTTCCTCTTCACCTTTCTTGGCTGCCTCAGCCTCGAAGTTATCATACATCTGACCGACAATAGCCTGCAGGTTGCCCTTGAACAGACCATTACCGAAGGCAATCAGGAACAGGGCGATACACGTTAGGGGCAACAGCCATGAGATATTACCAGCCGTAGCCAGAATAGGTACTGACAGGATGACATAGCCCGAAGCCATGATGATCAGTCCTGTCATGATGGTGCCTTTGTAGTTCTGGGTACGGTCGGCAATGATACCGCCCACCAGACTCAGCACATAGATGCCGGCATAGAAACAAGAGTAGATAACGCCACTCGTCTCGTCGGAAAGTCCGAATTTTGAACAGAGAAACAACACGAGCACGGCATTCATGATATAATAGCCGAAACGCTCGCCCATGTTACTCAGTGCGGCCTGTAACAGACCTTTGGGGTGATTCTTAAACATCGTTTGAATGATTATTAGTTATATTTATATGTTATTTGATTTGATCGTTCTTGGTTTTATGTAGATCGAAGAGATAGGCCAGTTTGATGACGAAATTGCCATTATTACTCTTACTGAAATAGTCGCGCTTCGAACTGCCGTAGATATTGCCGAGTCCATAGTAATAGCGTGCTTCGAGCAGAAAGTGTCCCACCTTGGGATGTGAGAGTTCTACACCGCCCCCAAAGACTACTCCATAGTCGAATTTCTTCTCTACGGGCATTGTCTCTTGAGCCACCACCTTCGATACACGTTCGTTCACCAGTATATCGTCGTCAGTGATATTCGTCTCGGTGGATTCTTTCAATAGGAAACCAATCTGAGGACCCGCCTGAATAAAGAACTGGAAGCCCTTCCGTTCCTTACCCCATCCCATTCGTGCGAGGACAGGTATCTGTATGTAGGTCAACTTACGGGAGTAAGCCAGTGGTTCTGTGCCATCGCCCACCACCTTCATGACAGGCTGGTTGTCGACGGTCAGGATATCCTCTTTCCATCCCGATTGCATCACATTGACCTCTCCTACGATTGCACAGATACTCTTGAAATATTTCTCTGCCACATAACGGGCCGTGACACCAAAGGTCATACCGCCCAACATACCTTGAGGCACACTGGGTTGGAAACCGACACTACTGAGTGCATAACCGCCATTGATACCGATGCTGAAATCGGAGCGGTGCTCGCCCACTTGTGCAGACAAGCCCAAAGGCAAAGCCATGAGAGCGAGCAGAACAATACGTCTTGCCGACAGTAGATACTTATTAAATGCCTTCATCATCACTACCCTTTAAAAATTAACCGTCTCTACCCGATGCTCAGGCATATAGTGAACAAACAGGAGTGCCTTGTTCTGCAGACCGCCATTGGCAATGCGATCGAAATGAAGCGGTGTTTGGAACGGCGTATAGCCCACCATACCAATGGCACCGGTAAAGTCTTTGCCATATTGCATCATTCCCTTGACGAAATACATAGTATGATCGAAGCCCGTCATGGCAAAACGCGGTAGTGTCCGCATCATATCCGCATGAAAGTTCGAACGGTATTTCTGTTGAAAACGGGTATACTGAGCCGATGCCGGATTCGCATAGAAAGCAGTTGGGATATAGGTATCGTAACGATAAAAGTTATCCATGTGCTGACGGGTGTACGACACCCACTCCGGATAGCCAAACATACTGATTCGAACTTCGGGAACATTCATCTTCACGTTATTGATCTTTGCGAAAGCCACCGACAACTCCTGTGAGCGACCTGTATTCAGAACCACGATATTGGGCTGAGTCGTGCTGAAGGCTCTCTGAAACAGAGCATCACTCGATTTCAGGTTGGTCAGACTATACTCTATTCCGGCAGTCTCCATCCTACGACGGATATTAAAGGTGAAGATTCCCTTCCGACTGGTTGTATCGTTGCAGTCGATAAACACTGGATGATAGCCCTTGAACTGTTGCATGAAACGCTGGATGGTGTTCTCATTGAGGTCGTTGGTATTCTGAAACACTTGATAGATGTTACGGTTGGAATACAGTTGCGGTGCATTGATACTGAAAGGAATCAGTATTTTGATATCATGAGCCACCGAGAACTCTGAAACTGCAGCCATCTGCTTGGAATAGAGAGGACCGATTATCAGGTCGCAGTCAGATGCACCATTAGACTGCAACAATTGGTGGGCATCGGCATCCTCAGCACAATTCCATGCCCGCACGTCGATAGACACACCCGTTTTCTTCAAACTATCGCACGCCATGAGCACACCTCGATAATACTCCATCATCCGCTTACCGTCGCCATTGATATCGTGCAGGGGCAGCAGCACACCTAAACGGAACAGTTTCTTACCTGAAGAGGTTGTTGCCGTCGTCTTGGCTGATGGCACAGCAGCGGTCGCCGTCTTCGGTTGGGGTGTAGCGGTCTGAGGCTTCGTCTTCGGGTAAGGGATATTCAGAATCGCCCCTTTCTGCAGTTCATACCCCGGAGTATTCAGGATCGGATTGGCTTCTATCAATTCCTGTACCGTAAGGCCATAGCTACGGGAAATACCAAAGATGGTCTCTTTTTTCTTCACTTCGTGAACAGCCTGCCATTTGGTGGTTTGGGCTACCAAATCAGTGACGAACGTCAGCATACAGGCCAACCATAAATATTTAAAGAAATGTCGCATGATCATATTTTTTCTCTAATTCGGCCACAAAATTACGAAAAAAGTTGTAACTTTGCGCATTCAAGCATATAAAAAATGTATCTGAAACAAATCTTTATCACCATCATGCTGGCATTCCTGCCTCATTGGCTATGGGCAGACGAGCCGATATTTTTCCCCACAGCTATTTATGTAGACAGTCTGGGTGTCGAGATACCCATCGAAGAAAAGCTGACCCACGAGGCCCCTCTGGATGTTACCTTCATGGCTAACGGACAGAACACAGAAGGCAGGAATATCTCCTACGAGTGGCATTTCCGCATGGAAGGCGAAGAGACCGACTATATCGTGCGCTATGAGGAGAATATGGACTACACGTTCACAAATGCAGGCACTACCCATATCTATTTCCGTGCGTATGAGAACGACTTGCTCATCGGTGAGGCAGAGTTTATCATAGAGATCACCACCAGTAAGCTCAAGATGCCCAACGCCTTCACCCCCAACGATGACGGAAGGAACGACACATACCATCCCATGACCCATGAGAGTCTGGTGGAGTTTCATGCCTATATCTATAACCGCTACGGACAGCTGCTCTACGACTGGACCAACCCTGATGCCGACGGATGGGACGGCACATACAGAGGGAAACCAGTGAAAGAGGGTGTTTACTTCGTTCTGGTAAAAGCCAAGGGTGCCGACGGCGTAGAATACAATATCAGGAAAGATATCAACCTGCTCAGAGGCTACACCCTACGAGAAACCGACGCCACCTATTAATCTATGAAACAAGAAGACAGCAAGATCAATGTATGGGGAGCTCGCGTCCACAACCTGAAGAATGTGGACGTGGAGATACCACGTAATTGTCTGACCGTTATCACTGGTCTGAGTGGGTCGGGTAAGTCGTCGCTCGCCTTCGATACCATCTTCGCTGAGGGACAACGCAGGTATATTGAGACATTCTCTGCCTATGCCCGCAACTTCCTCGGAGGTATGGAGCGACCTGACGTCGACAAAATCAGCGGTCTGTCGCCTGTCATCAGTATTGACCAAAAGACCACCAACAGGAATCCGCGATCCACCGTAGGTACGACCACTGAGGTATATGACTATCTGCGACTGCTCTTTGCCCGTGCCGGTAAAGCCTATAGCTACATGACAGGGGAACCGATGGTTAGATATACCGACGAGAAAGTGATGGAGATGATCACCCACGACTATGCCCATAAGCGCATCCTTATTCTTGCGCCTGTTGTACGCAGTCGTAAGGGACATTACCGTGAGCTCTTCGAACAGATGCGGCGCAAGGGATACCTATATGTACGCGTTGATGGCGAGGTACAAGAGATTACTCGGGGCATGAAGGTGGACCGTTACAAGAACCACGACATCGAGGTGGTCATCGATAAGTTAGAGGTAAGTGGTGAGAAGCAAGAGGTGAGTAACGAGCGCCTGAAGAAATCGGTACAGATGGCCATGAAGCAGGGCGACGGACTTATTATGATTCTTGATAAGGACAGCGGTAGCGTGAAGTTTTTCTCCCGTCGTCTGATGTGTCCGACTACTGGTATCGCCTATAGCGACCCTGCCCCCAACAATTTCTCGTTCAACTCACCCCAGGGAGCCTGTCAACGATGTAAGGGACTGGGCGTGGTCGACAAGATTGACCTCGCAAAAGTCATTCCTAACCCCAAAATCAGTATTTACGATGGTGGTATCGCACCATTGGGCAAATACAAGAACCAGATGATTTTCTGGCAGATTGATGCCCTCCTAAAGAAATATGACGAGACACTGAAGACGCCTATCGGTCAGCTACCCGAAGAGGCCCTCTCCGAAGTACTCTACGGCTCACTGGAAAATGTGCGCATCGACAAAGAACTGGTTCACACCTCAAGCGATTATTTCGTCAGCTTCGACGGTATCATCAACTATCTGCAGAACGTGATGGAGAACGACGACTCCACCAGCGGTCAGAAATGGGCCGACCAGTTCCTTGAAGCATGCGAATGTCCTGAATGTCACGGACAACGACTGAACCGTGAGGCGCTGTCGTATAAGGTAGGTGATAAGAACATTGCCGAACTGGCCTCTATGGACATCGCTGAGCTACGTGAGTGGATGGAGACCATCGAAGACCACCACCTCGACCACCAGCAACAGCAGATAGCCGCCGAGATTCTCAAGGAGATTCGCACGCGACTGGACTTCCTGCTTGACGTGGGACTCGACTATCTGTCGCTCAACCGTCCGTCGGCAAGTCTCTCCGGAGGTGAGAGTCAACGTATACGACTAGCCACACAGATTGGTTCCCAACTGGTCAATGTACTCTATATCCTTGACGAGCCGTCGATTGGACTCCATCAGCGCGACAATGAACGCCTCATTCGTTCGCTCAAGGAGTTGCGTGACCTGGGAAACACGGTCATTGTGGTGGAACATGATAAGGACATGATGCTCCATGCCGACTATATCGTCGATATCGGCCCCAAAGCCGGTAAGAAGGGAGGTGAGGTTGTTTTTCAAGGAACACCCAAGGAGATGTTGCGTACCAACACCATTACCGCCCAATACCTCAATGGACAACAACAGATAGAAATACCTGTCCAACGACGCAAGGGGAATGGCAAACGTCTCGTGTTACGGGGCTGTTGCGGTAACAATCTCAAGCATGTCGACGTAGAATTCCCGTTGGGTACGCTTATCGTGGTCACTGGTGTCAGCGGCTCTGGTAAGTCGACACTCATCAACGAGACACTACAGCCCATCCTCTCCCAACATTTCTACCGTTCGCTGAAGAAGCCCATGCCCTACGACGAGGTAGAGGGCATCAAGAATATAGATAAGGTGGTGAATGTCGACCAGTCACCCATCGGACGAACGCCACGTTCCAACCCTGCCACCTACACTGGTGTCTTCTCTGATATCCGTTCGCTGTTTGTCAGTCTGCCTGAAGCAAAGATACGCGGCTACAAGCCGGGACGTTTCTCATTCAATGTGAAGGGTGGACGTTGCGAGACGTGTGGCGGCAATGGCTACAAGACCATTGAGATGAATTTCCTGCCCGATATCCAAGTACCATGTGAAGAGTGTCACGGCAAACGCTATAACCGTGAGACGCTGGAGGTGAGATACAAAGGCAAGTCGATAGCCGACGTACTCGATATGACCATCAACCAAGCCTGCGAGTTCTTTGCCAATGTGCCCGATATCCTGCGTAAGATACAGAGTCTGAAAGATGTGGGACTGGGATATGTCAAGCTTGGACAGTCGTCAACGACCCTTTCCGGTGGTGAGAGCCAGCGTGTGAAACTGGCCACCGAACTGTCGAAGCGCGATACCGGTAAGACGCTCTATATCCTCGACGAGCCCACCACTGGACTGCATTTCGAAGACATCCGTATTCTCATGGAGGTGCTACAGCGACTGGTGGACCGTGGCAATACAGTCATCATCATTGAGCATAACCTCGACGTCATCAAGCTCGCCGATCATATCATTGACATGGGACCTGAGGGTGGTCGCGGTGGTGGTAACGTGCTCACGACGGGCACTCCCGAGGAAGTAGCCAAGTCTAAAAAAGGCTATACTCCCAGATTCCTGCGTGAGGAACTGGGAGTATAGCTACTGTCAATATATGATTACCGATTATTTCTCGTAAACCATTCCTTCTTCCGGATACTGATACCAGTTGGTGCTGGTCACTCTCTTAGCACCCCATTCATTGAATCGCTTATAGGCATCCTTAATGCATACCTTCTCATAAGGATACTTGAAGTCAACAGGTACCATGATGCCGTGAGGATCTTCTCCCTTCTTAGACAGACGTATCTCCGTATCCGTCGTAGCGTCATAGAGATATGGCTGTGTACTTTCGTTCAGGAAGCTGAAGTCCTTGCTTACTTTGACACGTTCGGTGATAGGCTCACGATAGCGACCCATCTCTGTATTCACGAAGTTGCTCTGTCCTACGTTGAACATATCATGCAACTCTGTAGAACCATTGATTACATTTTTGATATTTCTAATATAGAGCTTATCCTGAGCACCACAAGCCACGATGCTATACTCTATCGTAGTATCATCGATACGAGTGGCCTTAATCACAACATCGTTCATGTCGTAGTCACCAATCTCGCGGTCCTCGAAGCAGTAGGTGAACACATTGCTCTCAAATTCGAAGACGAAAGGCATCTCCTCTACTCCACCCTCTACCTCGAGGATGATATCGTTGAAGTCGGAGTCGGTACCGCTCTCGCAGCAGAGTAGCATCTTACCATTCAGGCTCACCCAACCCATACGGGGACCGTCGGTACCCAGTTTCGAGCTGGAGAAGTTGGGCCAGGAATTGATCTTGTTATTCAGTCTTCCGTCTCCATAGAGCTCACCCTGCTTCTTTGAACCCTCAGAATTTGTCTTCGCACGTACCATGAATCCGATCTTGTAGCCGTTGGGGAACTGATAACTTCCTTGTGTACCTATCATAGGCTGTCCGTCACCCCAATAAATGAGCGTATAGGATTTGCGCTTCTCGATATTATCGTCTTCGGTTTCACCAAAATACTTATTGAAGGGGATAGCCTTGTACTTTGGCAGATTGGTGAGGAAATCGACGACCTTACCACCATTGTGAACATACTCATCCAGATCCGACTCCTTGAAATAATAATAGTAGAAATCCGAGTTGTACACCTCATTACCATACCTCTTCGCCTGGTCGCACTTATAGACAGGTGAAACGACGATGGGCTCCGAACCGGTAGTGATAGGATATACTTTCTCGTTGTAAAGACCACTCTCCTTGATCAAGGGGAGGTTGTTATACTGTCTACCGTTCTTGAGATATGAGAAGATAACGGTTCTGAACAGCTGAATATAGTCTGCATCCCAGTTAGAAACGCTAACGCCTGCTTGTTCATAAGCCTCGTCGCTCATCTCGTAGAACACCTCACCGGGAATCCAGTCGCGCTGGGCAGCCCATGACTCCACCGTATTAGCGATTACCGGTGTCTGGGCATCGGTGGTTTGTGGCATTCTTATCCGTCGTGACTGACTGGGCGTTGTAGGATAGCTGGCTGTTCCGTTCTCTACTTTCGCATATATTTTCTTGCCATTGGACACATAAGCCACATAGATGCCTTTATTGTCACTGGGAAGATCATATTTCAGCGTCACCGATGAAGCACCGTTGGTGTTGGTCGCGTTGAGCACCGTCATGGAGGTATTATTCTCATCATCCACCACCACATTTGTCAGCACTTGTACGGTCTCCACTGAGGAAGGGAGATTATTTACAGTCACTGAACCAGAAGAAGTAGTACACCAATCCTGATTCGCATCAAAATCTATACCGAACACTTTCTTCACATTTTCGTCAACCTGCGCATCTCGGGCGTCAGTATCGGCATAGTCATTACTTACACATCCTGAGAGAAGTAATAAAAGTCCTGAAAAACAATAATACTTAAGTTTCATCAAATCCAACTTTATAATTAATTATGGTGCAAAAGTAATATTAATCTTCGAATCTGCCAAATTTTAAAGTTTTTTTTTCCTCCACACACCTGATTTCTTGTCAAAGCAGTTCAAAAGTCTTGTCGAAACACTCATTTTATAGATTTTTTTTGAACTCATGTTATTAAAAAAGATAAAAACAAGGCATGAATGAAAATAAAATGCTATATTTGTTCCCATCAAAAATCCGAACGTCATGAAAACATTGATTAATCGCATCCAAGAAGATGCTCGTTGTCTGGATGGTGGCATACTCGTTGTCGACCGTTTTCTCAATCAGCAGATGGATCCCGATCTGATGAAACAGGTGGCCGTAGAGTTCTTCACTCGTTTCGCTCGTGCTGGTATCAATAAAATTCTCACCGTCGAGGCATCAGGCATCGCTCCTGCAGTGATGCTGGGTTACCTGATGGAGCTGCCGGTGGTGTTTGCCAAGAAGCAGAAGCCATCGACGATGGAACAGTTCTACGCAACGACGGTACACTCATTTACCAAGGAGAAAGATTGTACGCTGTTCATTAGTACCGAGCACCTCAGACCTGAGGACCGTGTGTTGTTTATTGACGATTTTCTGGCGTACGGAAATACCGGACTGGGGGTTCTGGACCTCTGTAAGCAGGCTGGTGCCGAACTGGTAGGCATGGGATTCCTTGTCGAGAAGGAATTCCAGAAAGGCAGACAGTTGCTGACGGATGCCGGTGTGGCCCACATTGAGTCGTTGGCCGTCATCGAATCGTTAGAGGACAACCAGATCAAGCTAAAAGACCAAAAGCCAAAGAATATCAGTATCTACGAGGAGGCCAGCCGCTGTCTGCTGTGTCAGGATGCCCCTTGTAGCAAAGTCTGCAAGAACGGTGATCCTGCTCGCGCTATCCGTGCTATCCGTTTCGACAACCACAAGATAGCCCTACGTTGGGTCAAGGATTGTACCGCTGCCGATTTGGAACGGGCAGAGAAGGCGTGCATCCACTACAACTGGCCCATCCGTATCAAGGAAATCATCAACGCCATCCATCAAGATGATGTAGACGACAAGAACTATCCCTCTCTCAACATCACTTTCTGTGGCATCCCATGCGAGAATCCCTTCTTCTTAGCCTCATCAGCTGTCTGCACCAACTATGAGATGGTGGCCCGTGCCTTTGAAGCCGGTTGGGCAGGCGTTTTCTACAAAACCATCTGCATGCAGGAAATCCGTGAGGTATCGCCTCGTTTCGATGCCATGCATAACAATGGTATTCATGGCACCTTCTATGGTTTCCGTAACATGGAACAGTTGAGTGAGAATCCTGTGGAAATGGACTTCGACATCCTTCACCGACTGAAATGCGACTACCCTACCAAGGTAGTGGTGGCCTCTATCATGGGAAAGACGGAAGAGGAATGGGTGATGCTGGCCCGGATGGCCGAAGAGAAGGGCTGTGATGCCATAGAGCTCAATTTCTCTTGTCCACAGATGAAATACAAAGGAATGGGTAGCGATGTCGGACAGATTCCGGAATTGGTTAAGACGTATACTGCCTGCGTGAAAAATGCCGTGAAGATACCTGTTATCCCAAAGATGACACCCAATATCACGAACATTGCCGAACCTGCAAAAGCTTGTCTGGAGGCAGGTGCCGACGCGCTGTCGGCCATCAACACCATCAAGTCGGTAACGATGGGCTATGACGCTGAAATATCGGGGCATCGTACCGTATCGGGCTATTCAGGACGTGCCGTTCGCCCTATTGCACTACGTTGTATATTAGAACTGTCGAAGATGCCCGACAAGCCCCAGCTGAGTGGTATCGGTGGTATTGAGACATGGCGCGATGCCTTAGAGTTTATTCAGTTAGGCTGTGGCAATGTTCAGGTTTGCACAGCCGTCATGCAGTATGGTTATCGCATCATCGACGACCTCATCCTGGGTCTTCAGCGCTATATGGTCAAGCGGGGTATCACCCAGTTGCAGGAACTCGTCGGTGAACTGTTGCCATCGTTTATGAACCCCGACCATCTCGACCGCAACACCATGATTTATCCGAAGTTCAACAGGGAGCTATGTGTGGGGTGCGGACGCTGTATGGTGTCGTGCAACGATGGTGGGCATCAGGCCATCACCTTCGATCCCACAACACGCTCTCCACGCCTGATAGGAACCAAGTGTGTAGGATGTCATCTCTGCCGACAGGTCTGCCCCGCAGGCGCCATCGGTGTGACAAAACGCATCAAGAAGAAAACTACTTGACGGCACGGATGCAGCGACCGCTGAAGCGATTGCTGGAAACGTGACCGAAGGATACATCTACATCAGTGACATTGAACTCCAGGCACCATGCTTTGTTGGGATCGCCGGTGTAGACTGTTGATGTCCAGTAGATTCCCGTGATACCACGGAACTGAACATCGGCATAGAAACGGAAACCGGTGATGGGCAGGAAGATGGAGTTACCCGTCTTCTTGCCAGTAACCTTATAGCCGTTGACACCATTCTTCGTGGTCCATTCCCACTTACAATTAGCGGGGTTTACGAGCTCTTCGAACTCATCGACAGTAGGCATACGCCATTCTCCCCCCAGATTAGCACGGGCAGCATCGTCAGACGGAGCCAACTGAACCTTTCTGTCGGCGAACGAATATTTGGTCAGAAACTGCGTATCCCCCTTGCTCCAGGCATAAGTTTTCCATGAATAGAATTCCTTGGGCCGAGTCTCACCCCAAGCAAAGTAAGTACCATAGTCGGACGACTTCTTGGCCCCCACGTTCATGTTTGCCCATTTCACACTCAGTCCGAGGTCAACAGCCTCCACTTGTTCAGACGATTTCGTTTGATCGTCGGTTCCTTTCATCTTAGCTTGGCACACCGTTCCGAAGAACACGACAGCCAGCGTCATTAGCAATATCTTTTTCATATTGCTGGCAAAGATACGAATAAGCGAGAACAAAACCAAAAAAAACTCGTTTTAATTTCTTTTTCGAACAAAAGTCATGTTCTTTTTATATCCAATTTTTCATGTGTCTTCTGCTTTGAGTGCTTCCATATGATAAGATTTTCCACGAAATTTCTTCTTTAGCCTACATGCCTACATAAAAATGGTGATAAACTCAATGTTTATCGATGTTTTCGGCATTCATTAGCCTACATAAAGCCTACATATAACCTACATATAGCCTACATATAATCTACATACATCCTACATGATTTCTACATGGAACCTACTGGACATACCGATATTTCACCCTTCCAGGCAGAAGAATTCCCCTTAACTTACAACTATTGGACGCCTGCTTATCGTTTCAATTCTCTAGAGAATTCAACGACTACTCGGCCTTCCGTCAGACACGCTCCCCAGGGGGACGCTCCAATTCTCTAGAGAATTTAAGGGTGACCTATCGGTTAAAAGCTACAAACATAGGCATCTCACGCCGCTCACCTCCCTTACAAATCACAGGAATATGTAGGCTTTTCGCCAAAAACATGTAGGCTTCATGTAGGCTTTATGTAGGCTTGGAATATTATTAACACCCTATTATACAGTTATTTACACCGATTCTATGTAGGCATGTAGGCAATATATTATCAATTTAAATTTATTCGTACTCTGAAAAGCCTCAAGAGAAAAGGCATATTAGCCGTTTTTACAGCTCACAATGGGATAAAAAAATGGGAACCCGTTTAAGTTCCCATTTCACATTCTTGGCGGAGAGTGAGGGATTCAAACCCCCGATACCCGGAAAGGGTATACCGGATTTCGAGTCCAGCGCATTCGGTCACTCTGCCAACTCTCCAGTCGTTTGATAGGACGCAATATCCTATCGGCTTGCAAAGGTAGTACAAATTTGTGAAAACGCCAAAATTATTCGAAAGAAAGTTTGCTGAGTCGCTGTCGAAGCTGTTCCGCCTCACTCTGACGAATGCTGAGACGTATCTCACAGGTATTGTCGTAGGTCTGACTGAGGATGCGCGGGTTCATCTCTTTCACAATACGCATCACATCGTTCATCATGGGATAAGCGAAAGTATAAGTAATCACCTCTTCCACCTGTCGCATTTCCGTTTGGGCGTGGGCAAGGGCATCGGCAGCTGCCTCACGATAGGCGACAATGAGTCCTCCCGTACCCAGATTTACCCCTCCATAATAACGCACCACGACGATCAGCACATCAGTAAGTTCCTGAGAGTTAATCTGTCCGAGAATCGGTTTGCCCGCCGTCGATGAAGGCTCCCCGTCGTCGTTGGCACGGAAGTCAGTACGGGCAGCGCCAAGCATATAGGCATAGCACACATGACGGGCGTCGTAGTACTTCTTGCGATACTGGGCAATGATATCCTTTACCTCGTCGAGGGTCTCCACATGATGGGCAAAAGCGAGGAACTTACTCCGTTTTTCGGAGTAAAATCCCTCGCTTGTTCCTGAGATTGTCTTGAACTCGTCGAGCATGGGGTATTTTCTAGAGGTTCTAGAGATTCTAGATATTCTAGATTTTCTAGCTTAACTTATGAATCACTAAGCCACTGCGTAGCTTTGGCTCGAACCAGGTAGCCTTGGGCGGCATGATCTTTCCGCTGTCGGCGATATCCATAATCTGCTGCATCGATACGGGATAGAGGGCCAGTGCAGCACGCATTTCACCACTGTCGACACGACGTTTAAGCTCACCCAGTCCACGCAGACCGCCCACAAAATCGATGCGCTGCGATGAGCGCAGATCGCCGATATTGAGGATCTCATCGAGAATCAGTCGACTGGAGATATCCACATCAAGCACACCGATGGGGTCGCTATTGTCATAAGTACCCTCCTTAGCCTTCAGACTATACCAATGCCCGTCGAGATAGAGCGAGAACTCGTGAAGCTGCTGGGGCTTATAGATCTCCGTACCCTTGTCTTCCACGATGAAGTTTACCTGTAGAGCAGCCAGAAACTCCTCAGAAGAGAGGCCATTGAGGTCTTTCACCACACGGTTATAGTCGAGGATGGTGAGTTGCGAAGCCTGGAAGCACACAGCCATAAAGTAGTTGTACTCCTCCTTACCCGTATGATGAGGGTTCTGCTTCTGTTTCTCAGCTCCCACGAGAGCGGCAGCAGCAGAGCGGTGGTGACCATCCGCAATATAGAGCGACGGCATCTTAGCAAACTCGTCGGTGATGGTCTGCATATCCTGCTTGTCGGAGATGACCCAGAACTGATGGCGGAAGCCGTCGATAGGTGCGATAAAGTCGTATTCGGGCTCCGTCTTGGCATAACGCATGATGAGCGCATCGAGCGTGGCATTGTCTGGATAAGCAAAGAACACGGGTTCGATGTTTGCGTTGTTCACACGAACATGCTTCATACGATCTTCCTCCTTATCGCGACGAGTCAGCTCGTGCTTCTTGATACGTCCCTGCATATAGTCGTCGGTATGAGCACCCACCACGAGACCATACTGGGTCTTGCCGTTCATCGTCTGCGCATAGATATAGTAATGTTCCTCGCTGTCCTGTATCAGCCAACCCTTGTCCTGGAACTTCTGGAAGTTCTCGGCAGCCTTCTCATAGACACGCGGATCATACTCGCTGGTGCCGACGGGGAAGTCAATCTCGGGTTTGATGATATGATAGAGACTCTTCTCGTTGTCGCCAGCCTCTGTCCTCGCTTCTTCTGAGTTGAGTACATCATAAGGACGACTCTCTACCTGCTCCACCAGTTCTTTGGGTGGACGGATACCTTTGAATGGTTTTACGATTGCCATAATATTTCGCTATTTCGTTATTATGCTATTTAGAGGTAAGCCTTGATTTTGTCGATCAGCTCCTGATACTCAGCATCAGAGAGATATACCTTGCCTGGATTCATCTGGAAAGTTCCTCCAAAGTCAGGTCCATCCTCATACTTAGGAGCGAGGTGGAAATGCAGATGCGAGAGTTTGTCGCTATAAGCACCATAATTGATTTTCACGGGGTTAAACGCTTTCTGCATGGCACGGGTAACACGAGCCACATCGGCCATGAAGGCATTGCGGTCGGCATCGGAAAGCTCGTTGAGATCGTTCACATGGTCTTTGTAAGCCACGAGACAACGTCCACGATAGGACTGCTCTTTGAAGAGAAACGCGCGTGATACGGACAACTGAGCGAACTCGATCATCAGATCCTTTAATGTCTGATTATTGGTGCAGTATAGGCACTGCTTGGGGTCACTTTGCATAATGGTATTTGTTTTAGAATGATTTTGACCACAAAGGTAATAAAAAAAAGGGAACCGCCAAGCGATTCCCTCATTAATATATCTTAAACCGACAGTTACTTGTTCACCTGGAACTTCGTGTCTCCGTCCTTGAAGAAGGCGTTGATCTGCTTGGCGGCAGCAATACCGGCATTGATATTTGCCTCGGCAGTCTGCGCACCCATCTTTTTAGGGGTAGAGAAGTAACGTCCCTCGAACTTCAGGAACTCGTCGTTGGCATCGGGCATGATATCAGTAACGAACTTCAAGTCCTCACGCTCTGCCATTAGTTTGATAAGCTCCGGCTCGTTGATGACCTCCTTGCGGGCTGTATTTACCAGTATACCACCCTTCTTCAACTTACCCACCAGTGCATAGTTGATGCTCTGCTTGGTCTCTGGTGTTGCAGGAATGTGGAGCGAAACGACATCGCAGGTCTCGAACAGCGCCTCCTGATTAGCTACGGCATGTACGCCAGCCTTCTCGATGACCTCTGCAGGGCAGAAGGCATCGTAGGCATAAACCTCCATACCAAAACCCTTGGCGATACGAGCCACATTACGGCCAACATTACCGAAAGCGAGGATACCCAGTTTCTTTCCAAGCAGTTCGGAACCGCTCTTGCCGTTATAAAAACCGCGAACAGCCATCACGAGCAGACCAAACACAAGCTCGGCCACTGCGTTGGCATTCTGTCCTGGGGTGTTCTCTGCTACTACGTTGTGAGCAGTAGCGGCAGCCAGATCAATGTTATCGTAACCAGCACCGGCACGAACCACAATCTTCAACTGCTTGGCTGCGTCGAGCACCTCGGCATCAACCTTATCCGAGCGGATAATCATAGCGTCGGCATCCTTTACGGCATCCAGCAACTGTGCTTTCTCTGTATATTTCTCGAGGAGCACCAACTCATTGCCGGCTCCCTCAATCTCTGCCTTAATACCATTCACAGCAGCTGCTGCGAAAGGCTTTTCTGTTGCAACAAGAATCTTCATAGCTTCAACTTTTCAATTCTTCAATTCTTTAATTCTTAGTGTTGAGCTTCAAATTCCTTCATGCAAGCTACGAGTGCATTGCAGCCCTCAATGGTCTGAGCGTTGTAGCAAGATGCACGGAAACCACCTACTGAACGGTGACCCTTCACACCTACCATACCTTTGCTGACAGCGAAGTCGAGGAAGTCCTTCTCCAACTCCTTGTACTCGTCGGCCATGACGAAACAGATATTCATCAGCGAACGATCCTCTTCCTTGGCAGTACCGACGAACAATTTGTTGCGGTCAATCTCACCATAAACGATTTCTGCACGCTGGTGAGCCAGTTTATCCATAGCCTCAACGCCACCCTGCTTCTTCAACCAACGGAGGTTCTCGAGAGCGCAATAGATGGGTACTACAGGAGGAGTATTGAACATAGAACCCTTGTCGACGTGTGTGCGATAGTCGAGCATCGTAGGAATCTCACGAGGAGCCTTACCCAGTGCATCGTCCTTCACGATAACAATCGTAACACCAGCCATCGCCATATTCTTCTGAGCACCGGCATAGATGGCATCATACTTAGCGACATCGATAGGACGACTGAAGATATCAGACGACATATCGGCAATCAAACGTACTGGAACATCGAGGTCTTTGCGAATCTCTGTACCATAGATGGTGTTATTGGTTGTGATGTGCAGATAGTCAGCATCAGCAGGAACCGTCCAGTTCTTGGGGATGAACGTATAGTTGGCGTCTGCAGAAGAAGCCACCTCAACAACCTCACCAAAAAGTTTGGCTTCCTTCATGGCCTTCTTAGCCCACACACCCGTGTTCAGATAGGCAGCCTTCTTGATCAAGAAGTTGTAGGGAATCATACAGAACTCCAGAGAGGCACCACCACCGAGGAAGATAACGGAATAGCCTTCAGGAATCTGCAGCAACTCCTTTACCAGAGCTACAGCCTCGTCAACAACGGGCTGGAAATCCTTTGCACGGTGGCTGATCTCCATCAGAGAGAGACCAGAACCATTGAAATCAAGACACTGTTTAGCGGTATTCTCAATCACTTCGCGAGGAAGGATAGAGGGACCTGCGTTAAAGTTGTACTTCTTCATATTAACACTTTCTTTATATATGGTTTATAACTTTCGTTCCTAAAAACGGGTGCGAAATTACACTTTTTATTTGATTTAGCCAAATGTTTAAACAGAATTATAGCATTTTACCCTATTTTCTTTACATTTTGTCAACCTATTCCTCATTTTACCGGCTCAATCACAGTGCGAACACCCTTGATTTTCTCTCCTTGCACGAGTCGGAGCACATGTCGCACTTTAGCACGACTGACGGCCACATAAGTGTAACGGTCGTTGACATCGATACGGCCAATATCTCCACTCCCGATTTCCGCCTTTTTACAAAGGAATCCCACAATATCGCCTTTGGAGATTTTGTCCTTTTTTCCCTTACCAATATAGAGCGTAGACATAGGAGGAACAGGAACGGGCCTCTCGTCCTTCGACAAGGGATAGTTGACCACCTCACCCTCCACAAACTCAGGCATGGTCTCCTCTGGTCCCAATAGGAAATAACTTTTTCCTGTCTTGTCCCATCGTGCAGTACGTCCTACGCGATGCACATAGCCATCCTCGCCCTGAGGCAAGTGATAGTGAATGATATGTTGGATATCGGGAATATCCAAGCCTCGAGAGGCAAGGTCGGTAGAGACAAATACGTTAGCAGAGCCGTTAGAGAACTTATACAACGCATCCTCACGAGCCTTCTGTTCCATTCCGCCATGAAAGGCACTCGTAGCATATCCCCGATGGCGCAGGAAATCGTCTACACGGTCGACAGAGTCGCGGTAGTTCAGGAAAACAATACTCTGTCCCCCACCCAACTGGCGCAACAAACAATCGAGTGCCTCAAGTTTATCCTTCGACTCAGAACGCACCTCATAGAGTGTGACACGCTCTGATACCTGCTCCTCAGGAACCAGGAAGTCTAAGCGGACAGCCTTTGTCAGTTGTACGAAATGGGGAATCTGTTCGGCATCGGTGGCCGACAAAAGGAAACGGCGCTGTAAGGCCGGCAACTTAGCCAGTAAGCGCGACATCTCGTCGTGGAAGCCCATCTCGAGACATTTATCAAACTCGTCGATTACCAGAAAACGAATGTGGTCGGCAGAGATATTCGATTTATCCAAATGGTCGTTCAACCGCCCTGGGGTTCCGAAAATCACCTGCGGCAGTTTCTGACGAATGACCCGATGCTCGTCCATCGTAGCCCGACCACCATAGCAGGCCATTGAACGCAAGCCCGTAGACATAGTATCCATCACCTTCGACGACTGTAAAGCCAACTCCCTTCCAGGAGTGATGACCAGCGCCTGCACCGATGGATCAGCGGCATCCAGCAGCTCAACCAAAGGTAACAGGTAAGCCAACGTTTTTCCACTACCTGTAGAAGAGAGCAACACAACATCTTTTCCTGTATGCGCTATCGTGTCGTAGGCCTCCTCCTGCATGGCATTGAGGGCCGTAATTCCTAACTTTGAGAACAGTTTTTCCAAGTCCATTGCCGCAAAGTTAAAGGAAAATAACGACATTCGCAAACTTTTTACATCAAATTTAGCGCATTATTGGATTTTTTTGTGTAAGTTTGCCCACTGAAAACAAGCTAATGCATGTACGATACAGTTATGAAAAGATTTTTTGCTGTCCTTATTATATTATTGTGTTGTCTGATTCAAGCACAGGCTGTACTGAAGGAAAAAGACCTGAAAAGTACGTTGAGTATCCTGCGTCAGGAGTTGACCAACTACCATCGGGAGTTATCTGAACAGGCAGAAGAAAGGAAGAAAGAGAACGAAAATATCAGAATCAGAATCAGTGATATTTGGGATAGGAGTAACCAGAATGCGCTGATGCTCTATTCACAGAAGACGGAGTATGTTTTCGATCTCTCCTATGCCTGTCATGAGGCCACAGAGCAATATCGCAACTTCAACAAGGAGCAGCAGCCATTCAAAGCCTATCTGTCCCATACGGAAAGTGAGATTGCCCGTTTTGACAGTCTGGTAACCAGTCTTTCCAGTATGCGCATTGGTGAGATGGACAGTCGGTCAAAGACAGACAGAAATGTTTGTCTGACGCTCGCCACAAGTATTAAGAACACCTTGGAGGAAAACAGTTCGCAGACAAGAGACTACATCCTCTTTTACGACATGACAGAGAAGCGGCTTAGCAGCCTCAATGACTACGCACAGAAACGGTATAACGAGATACAGACCAGCATCTTTGTCAATGGTAGCGAGGATTTTATTTCCATCATCAGAAACTTTAAAGAGCACTGGGCCAATACCAAGGAAGTGCTCCACAAAAAATACACTTTCGATGAGTCAGTCAATACGGAGTGGAACGGACTATATATTATCGGACTGTTCGTTGTCATTATCTTTTATATTATCATTGCCACCATTCTGAATCTCCTGGTCATCAGGTTCCTGATGCCTAAGCGTTACAAAACGCCAGAGTTCAGGAAGAAGCAGAGCTGTATCACGATGGCCACCACGACAGTGACTTTCGCCGTCTGTATGGGAGTATTGCACAATACCGATCAGCATTTCGTGGCGATGGCCAGCAATCTTCTCATTGAGTTTGCCTGGCTGTTAGGGGTCATCCTCTTCTCCCTGCTGTTACGTGTCAGCGGCGACCAAATCAAGAGTGCTTTTATTATCTACACCCCTCTGGTGATCGTGGGACTACTGGTTATCACGTTCCGCATCGTCCTGATTCCGAATGAACTGGTGAACATTATCTTCCCCGTCATTCTTCTGATCTGTACCATCTGGCAATGGTTGGTTATCATCAAGCACAACAAGAACATACCCAGCAGCGATAAGTTCTACTCCTATGCCTCACTATTGGTCTTCGTGGCCTCACTGATATCCTCATGGATAGGCTATACCCTACTCAGCGTACAAATGCTCATCTGGTGGGTTATGCAGTTGACTTGCATCCTGACCATTGCCTGTCTCAGCCGATGGATTAATATCTATGGTGTTAAGCATCAGTTTGAGCAAAAGCCGATTACGAAGACATGGTTCCACCTGCTCATCTACCATGTGCTGCTACCAGTCTTAGGTATCTGCTCCATCATGATTTCCCTTTACTGGGCGGCAGAGGTGTTCAACCTCACCGAACTATGCTGGCGTATCTTCAACCACGATTTCGTAGACCTGTCCAATCTCCGATTGAGTATGGTGGGTGTTTCTATCGTCATCTGTCTCTGGTTTCTCTTCTCCTATTTCAACAAGGTGGCCAAATCTTTCATGAGACTCTATTTCATAAAAAAGAATCCCACCAACGCGGAAAGCCAGATGGTAATGGTAAAGAATGTCTTGCAGGTAATTATCTGGGGAGTTTGGTTCATTCTTGCCCTTGCCATTCTGCATGTCAGCTATACATGGCTCGTCGTCATCTCTGGTGGTCTCTCTACAGGTATCGGTTTCGCGATGAAAGACATCATCGAGAATATCTATTACGGAATCTCCCTGATGGCAGGCCGCATCAAGGTTGGTGACTTTGTGGATGTGGACAGTACCATTGGAAAAGTAACCAGCATCAGCTATACCAGTACAATGATAGAATCGCTTTCAGGTGAAGTCATCGCATTCCAGAATAGTCAGTTGTTCTCCAAAAACTACAAGAACATGACTCGCAATCACGGTTATGTGGCTGTATCTATCCCCTTTGGCATCGCCTACGGTTCGAATATTAAGGAGGTACGAAAAATGGTGGAAGAAGCTGTTAGTCAGTTGCGTCACCCCAACGTAAACAAACACAAAGATATTGTCACGGTAGTAACAGGATTAGGTGACAGTAGCGTAGACCTGAAAATGATTGTCTGGGCTGAGGCCGTAAAGAAAGCAGTTGTCTTCAGTGATGTGACCACGTGTATCTATGAGACTCTCAACGAGCACGGAATAGAGATTCCTTTCCCACAAAGAGATGTTCATCTAAAGCAATAAGAGCGTTAAAAAAACAGTTATTTTTGCATGCTTCATTTTTTTTCTCTACCTTTGCAAGGAATTATCAAGAACGAATGACAAAACGACTGAAAAGCATATTGGTTTTTATACTGTTGTTGTTGCCTCTGGCGACAATGGCAGTATTCCTGTTTAAGACATTGGACGCAAAAGACGGTCTCACCAGTAGTCAAATTAACTGTATTTTGAAGGATTCCAAAGGATACGTATGGTTTGGAACACCAGCAGGACTCTATCGCTATGACGGCTATGTGTTCAAGAATTTCCAAACAGACTCACAAGACGGTTCGTCACTCCCGGACAGTTATATCCAGAACATACAAGAATCCCTTGACGGAAACTTGTGGATAAAAACAAGTACCGGCTACTGCATTTACCATCCCCAAACGGAAAGTTTTGAGCGCGACATGAAGTTCGCCTTCGGTAAAATGGGAATTACCGCCATTCCTTCTATCATCTATATCGACAGATACAAGAATATCTGGGGAGTGATTCCAAGCAAAGGAATCTTCTGCTATAACATGCAACAACAAACACTTCACGAGTTCCCATATGGCAACGATACTCACAGTATCCCCTCAGGTAACATCTGTTCAATCAGCGAATGTCGTGACGGTGTACTCATTGTCTATGAAAATGGTATGATTGCCTGCTGTGACGTG
Organism: uncultured Prevotellaceae bacterium; assembly: GCA_900321425.1. GTDB lineage: Bacteria > Bacteroidota > Bacteroidia > Bacteroidales > Bacteroidaceae > Prevotella. The sequence goes on from ONWA01000016.1 coordinate 45,527, forward strand.
ATGCATCACAATACGCACACATTATGGATCACATCTGAAATCGCCAATCAAGGGCTGCGCCATACCAACACGCTGAAAGCCTTTACAGACCAGAAGGACAACATCTGGCTCTACGGACAGGGTACCCTGTTTATGTATAACAAGAAAGCTAATGTTTGGAATACTTCTATCGGCAATGAGTTAGGACTCACCAGTGTGGGATCTGATAACGCCGTAAATGGTATGGCCGGTGACCGTCAGGGCAATGTATGGATTGGCACCGAGCGTGCTGGTCTGGTACAGATGAATGTCAACACGCATGAGATGCAGAGTGTGCAGCCCAGAAGTATCAACAATCAGTGGATTAATGAAACAGTCAGGATACAAAGTGTGTATATTGACAATACCGACCTTTTGTGGATTGGTACGGAGAAATCGGGTGTTGCTTTCTGCGGTAAGAACATCTATCGTTTCGCATCCGACCTCAATGGAGATGTGACAGCCATTACGGAAGATGCCAACGGAAAAGTTTGGTATGGAACCAGCGATCATGGTGTGATTGGCTATGATGGCACCATTGCCAGTCTGAAGGTGAGTTCATTGGCAACGACAGATGACGGCAGTCTATGGATCGGTTCAAGAAAGAACGGTCTGACTCGTGTAAAGAATGGACAAGTGACCATCTATTCCACTGCCCGAGACAGTGTGAGGACGATACTCGACGACCATATCAATGCCCTATGCAAGGACAAGGTAGGCAACCTATGGATTGCCACCAATGGAGGATTGCAGGTATTTAATCCGAAGATGAATACATTCGCCTCCTACACCAAGGAAAACGGAAAACTGGTCACAAACAATATCACCTCACTATTTTTCAACAGGGGAAAAGGTAACAATCTCTTGGTGGGTACGTCGGAAGGCCTGATTATTGTAGACCTCTCCACCTCGGAAATTACCCATCTGACAGGAAACAGTACCAAGCTAAAACCTTTTTCCAACAACTATGTCACACAAGTATTCCAGGACACTAGAGGACTCATCTGGGTAGGTACGCGCGAAGGATTGAACATCCTAGACATGGACAACGACAATCTGCACTACCTGACAGAAAAACAAGGATTGTGCAACAATAATATTTGCGGAATCACAGAAGATAATAACCATAACATGTGGGTCACCACCAGCAATGGTGTCTGTCGAGTGGTTGTTCAGCGCAATCATGAAACGTATAATTTCGGTTTGTATAACTACAACACATCTGATGGTTTGCAAAGCAATGAATTCAATCCTGGAGCCATCTGTGTCAAGAAGGACGGAACCGTCATTTTCGGCGGTCTGTTTGGTGTCAATTGGCCGCATGCCTCCAAGGAAAAGAATATCGAATCACTTCCTCGAGTCATGCTGACCCAACTCTTTATCGGTGAAGAGGAGGTTCTTATTGGTCACGAGTATGACGGTAACGTGCTTTTGTCGCAGTCACTTAATGAAACGAGCAAGATTATGCTCAACTACGGGCAGAATACGTTTTCTATCATGTTCGCCGCAGGTAATTACAACCAGAGTGAACGATTGCAGTTCATGTACTGGATGGAAGGCTATGATGATGACTGGAAGAACGGCGATGCGTTGAAACACGGTGTTACTTTCAACGACTTACCTCCCGGATCTTATACCCTTCATGTGAAAGCCATCAGCGCAGAGGGAGCCGTCAGCGATCAGGAGCGTAAATTGGATATTGAGGTGGGTATGCCTTGGTATCTCTCATGGTGGATGCTCACTGTCTATGCCATTATCATTATTGTCGCAGTATATATCTGGCGCTATGGCAAAAAACAATATAACGATATGTGGCTAAAGAAAAAAGCCGTTGTCAGCGAATTGAAGCGCCAGCGCGAAGAAATTAAGCTCGCTAGTGACGAGTTACGACAACCCATGGCCCGTATGACCTCTATCATTGGTAACCTCTCAGAACGGGAAATGCCACTTGACGAGAGAGAACAGTTGAATGCGCTACACTCACAAATGCTGCAAATCATCACCCGTGTGGCTGATATGCAAGTTAATTTGGAGAATCCGGAACTAAGGGCTTCTGAGACGGTGAAAAACCGTATGGCACTGAACAGCAAGGGTGAGATTGACTTGCCTCTGCTCACGAATGATGAACTGACAACCGAGATTAAGCCGATTATCGTAGACTCTCCTACCAAGAATTGTCATGTGATTATTATCGACAATAACGAGGAATTCCTGAAGTTTGCTGGTGCCCAGATGAAGGATATCTACCAGTTACATCTTTATAATAGTACCCGTAAAGCAGCAGAGGACTTGCGCGACACATCCGCTGATGTAGTCATCTGCAAGGAGGACATGAAAGGACTGACTGGCAGTGAGCTCTGTAATATGATTAAGAGCAGCCGACGTCTGGAGAAGACCAAATTCATTCTCATGACTGACCATCCATTGACACAGTCGGAGATGAGCCAAAACAACATTACACTCGCTGCAGACGACTATCTCGCTAAACCATTCAATATGCAGGAGGCTATTGTCAGGATCAACCAACTGCTGGGTTATGGCGACTTGAAGGTAAGCACCAATCAGATTGAAGGTTCTGAAACACGAATGCTGGAAGGCAGGAATGCCAGTATGACGACAGCCACCGAGAGTTATGAATCGAAAGCATATACCATGCCAGAGGATTTCAACGACACTGCAGCAACCGATGATGAGATTAATCTGGTGGAGACAGCGGTCAACCCGCATCAAGTACCCGTAGCTCAAAATAATATCTACGAAGACGAACAAGAAAATAGTGATCTCTCAGGCTACTCCATGAGTGACAAGATGGACGAAATGCTTATCAAACATGTAGAGCAATATGTCGCCCAGAACATGAGCCGCGGACAAATCAACTTGGAAGACCTCTCAAAGGCAATGGGAATGGGAAGAGTGCCTTTCTTCCATAAGATACGGAATATCACAGGAAAAACGCCCGCAGAGGTCATTCGTGACATTCGTTTGAAGCACGCATGTATCTTACTGAAGCGAACAGACATCAATATGAGTGAATTGGCCATTCATATAGGATTCATGACGGCAGAGAATTTCATCAATATCTTCAAAGAGAGATTCAACATGACGCCATTAGAGTACAGACTTAAACACAGAAAAGCGTAACCATGTGGAAGAATACGATACTAACCCTTTTGGTTTTTATCACCCTATCAGCGAGTGCACAAACGAGCGACTCGCTGATTGTTCATGCCCTCCAGGCCAAAGGTATCCGCTTCAGTCATGATAATAAGGTGAAACTACTCAAAAGCGGACAGGCCAAGTTTGATAATATGTTTGAGGCCATCCGACAAGCTAAGAGCAGTGTACATTTGGAATACTTCAACTTCAGGAACGACTCTATCGCCTCCTTGCTCTTCGACATTCTCAAGATGAAGGCGAAAGAAGGTGTTGAAGTACGTGCTGTCTTCGATGGCTTCGGTAATGACTCGAATAACCAACCGCTCAAAAAGCATCATATTACCGCCTTACGCAATAGCGGCATCAAAATTTATGAGTTCGACCCTATCCGTTTTCCGTGGGTAAATCATATCTGGCCACGCGACCACAGGAAGATTGTTGTCATTGACGGACATATTGCCTATACAGGTGGAATGAATGTGGCCGATTATTATATTAAAGGTACGGAAAAGGTTGGTGAATGGAGAGATATGCACTGTCGGATTGAGGGACAGGCTGTCAACGAGTTGCAACGTATCTTCGTCCGTTTCTGGAAAAAAGTAACCAACGAAGACATCCAAGGAGCGAAATACTATACTGGTTATGGAAAGGGTGATAAGACAGTAGGCATCATCAACCGAGAGCCCCATACTTCCAATGAGATCATGCGATACTTCTATATCCATGCACTCGATGCAGCGCAGGACTCTGTGAAGATTGTCAACCCCTACTTTGCCTTAGTGCCTTCTGTAAAGAAAGCTATTACGAGAGCACTGAGACGCGGTGTGAAGGTAGACATCATGGTATCTGCGAAGTGTGATGTTCCACTGATTCCTGATGTCGTATTTTTCCAAGTGCACACGCTGATGAAACGAGGCGCCCATATCTGGCTCTACCAACCAGGTTTCCACCATTCAAAAATTATGATGGTGGACGGACGGTTCTGTACGGTGGGGAGCACCAACTTGGACGCGAGAAGCCTACGCTTCGATTATGAGGAAAATGCTGTATTCATTGACTCTGAGACGACCCAGGAACTCACCGAGATGTTCATGCGCGATACTCAAAAGAGTGTCTATCTGACGCCTGAGAGATGGAATCAAATGCGTACCCGCTGGCAGAAATTCCGTGGATGGCTATGGCATCTGCTACAGCCTTTCATTTAAAAATTAATTAAAAATCTAAGAGAGAAGACTCATCATCATCCTCATATCCGTCTCACTAACACCATGACGGAGCAATGTATCCCTATCGGATTCGAGTTCGAGAGCTACTGAAGTATCAAAACGTTCCCGATAATGTTTCAGTTGTTCGATGGAAGCTTCAATCTTTCCTTGAAACCAAAGCAGATAGGCATAACCCAACAAATCCTTAGGAGAAACATCATCGTCTTCAAGCAATCGCAAATAGAATTTTTCCGCTTGCTCATATTTTTCCTGTTCTGTCAACGTGTTGGCAAGAACACCTATGACAGATCGGTCATTTTCATCATGAAAATGTAACTCGTACAATAAGGACAAAGCCTCGTCATAACGATGAAGGTTAGCCAGACAAATGGCCTTGTACAACTGATAACGAATATTGTCTGTTTCCGCAGTCATCAGTTCCTCAAAATAGGTCATCGCCCTTTGATAGTCACAAAGGTCAAAGCACACGCGAGCTATTCTGTTCTTGACCCGTTTACTTGATGGGTTCAGTTTCAGGGCATTCTCATAGAGTTCCAAGGCCAGTTTCAACCAGAGGGTATCATTCTTATCTATCTTAAGATCACTATAATGATAGTAAATGAGGTCGCCCATCAAAAGAAAAAATCGCATATCCTTCATATCTGATGAGACTTTCCTCAGTACATCATATGCCTCTTGGTACATTCTATGCTTATATAAAGTGGCCGCCATCTCCACCATATGCTTCTCAAGAGGTGTCTCTCGGAATACATCTGAGAGGAAGAATGGAATGAAGCGCATATTCCACCTTTGCGTTTCAAATGGAGAAACAAAAAGATTCCGTTGGGGAAACAGTTTGAAGAAACGATACATATCCTGCAAATAGCTTCTGCGAATAAAAGCAGCATTCTGGTCTTCATGGCCAGAAACGAAAACAGGTTTAAGCTCACCATTGGCAATCATATCCAACATCTGATCAGTCAGCATCCTGCTAGTTTGCTCAAAACCACACACAAACGAGTATTTATCGCTGTTGCACAATGGAATATCAGGAACGATCTTCTCCATGATCTTGTTCACCTTATGATTATCCTTCCATCGAGCCATATAAGGATGCTGTACATAGAAAGGGACGAACCAGTTACTCATATCCTTGAAGAAGTCGAAAAATTTCATCTGAGCAAAACCACCGAAATAGATATCCGATCCAGCCTTATGCATATCTGCCATCTTTTGCAGGCTCTCCTCCAGTTTCTCCATTCTTCTCTCCGACGCCTCAGGATGAAGGATTTCCTCTAATGTGTCTTCCTCTTTTTCCTCAATCCCATTTGGGGTTATCTTGAACTGATTGTTTTTCATAATCTCAGGCAGAATCTCTTCTTGAATTTTATGCCTATCTGCCTCGGTTTCCATGCACAGAATCATTTGAAGCTGCAGTTCTATCAATTCCTGAACGCATTGCTCGTCAACAAGCAGTTCACTGACGAATGTATGTTCTTCTGGAAAAACTTTTGCTGCACCATCATTTAATGAACATACCCACCCTATCAGCGCACGCTGACGTAACCGCACATCTTGCGCCTGACGGTAGACTTGCGTCAATACTCTGAATTTCACAATATCAAAATAGTTCATGCACGACAACATGACAGCACTGACAATCAACTGCTGATCGTTCTCGTCAATTGTGGGTGAAAGCAATATTTCACTGAAGGCATCACCAATCGCTTCGCTCCACACATGAGAGGTGAAAATATAGGTAAACAAGTCACTCATTGACTTCTGGTGCTTCGTGTATAAATCCAACCGTTTTTCTTCGCGTAATTGATGAGGTTCCAAGTCAAGCATGGCAATATTGGTGACGAAATTCTCCATTTCCAGGCGGATAGCAGCCATTGACCAGTTTCTTGCATTCTGGCGAACGGAGGTATGAAGGGTCATCAAGAAAGGAGAACTGTGTAGATAGAACTGCAATGACAAGTTAGTATTTAATGCATAGGCACGCTGCAACAACTGGTTATACAACTGTTCTTGCTGAGGGTCCTTGAAACCTTTGCGCCAATATTCCTGCATCAGGCGGAAATCGTTACGGATAGCCTCCAACTTATCCATATTTGCGGGTTGAGGATAAGCATAGAGGTATGTTTGCAAAGCATCAAGCGCCTGACTTAGTTTCCGTTCCTCCAACAGTTTTTTTACCTCCTCGAGTTGCTTGTTTTTCTCCATGATACTATTGTTTTTCCAACCATTGCGAGACACTGATAATATCTTTCTGCAACGGTGTTACCATATGACTGTACTTGATGTCCTTAGGTAATGAATCAACCACTTCACTACCCACATGACAATATTTCATAATCAGATCGCGATATTTCCTCACACCGTTCTTGTTAATAGAATCGCAAGCACGGTCATAGCCTTTTATAAAACGATCCAACTGCCATTTCCTGTCAGAATCTTTCATCACTTGATGCAGACAGACAACCACACCCATATTCACTCCCAGTTTACGTGAATCAGCTAACGGCTGACATGCCATCAGTCGGGCTGTCGTTGCCTGGGGCTCCGTCATCCAAGCGACATCCAGCTCCTTGTTCTCCAACATTTTCAGACGGACATATACATCATTCACCTGAATACGGAACACCTCATCATGAGACAGCTTTGCACTGTCGACCACATGATCAGCCAATAGAGCGGTCACAGAAAAGCGAGTCATACCCATCGCCTTGTCTGCAAGATGTTGAAACCTTTTGATACGTACTGTACGGCCGACCATCAATTGCCAATAGGCATTAGTAGAAGTCAGGTAATGAAGTTTCGTCCCTCTTTTCTGCATATATTCCGTACGTACCATATCAGAAACAGCAGCCTGCACCCTTCCCCTCATTAAGGCAGTATCACAGTCCATCTGTGCCTGGAAATACTTCAAGCGAATATCCGTCTTAACAGTGTCAAAAAGATGGTATTCGTGGGCAACAATGATTGGCAGACAATCCAAGGTGGGCATCACTGCCACCTTAAAGGCTGCCGAGTCTTGGCGAAAGGCTTCCAATCGCTGTTGCCGTGACACGCGGACACGTTCCTCCTCCGATTGTCCACAACCGATGAGTAGCAAAACACCCACAAATCCAAAGATTATTTGTCTCATAACGATGCAAAATTACGAATTAATTTTGTAACCACGAAAATATTTCGTACTTTTGTTCCCATTATGGGAAAAGACAAAATCGCTTACGTTTGTGAAAACTGTGGACAAGAGTCACCAAAATGGATTGGCAAATGTCCGAGTTGTGGTCAATGGAATACATTCAAAGAGATCCGTATTGCTAATGACAAAGGCACACTGGCGGCAAAATCGGCAGCAGCCTCTGTACGCAGCAATCAGACTCCCAAGAACAAGCCTGTCCGACTTCATGAGATTGCAGCTAAGGATGAGCCACGCATGGATTTACACGATGAGGAGTTCAACCGCGTATTAGGCGGTGGACTGGTTCCCGGCTCTATTGTTCTATTGGGAGGTGAACCCGGTATCGGTAAGTCGACACTGACCCTACAGACAATCTTACGATTACCTGACACACAGGTGCTTTATGTGAGTGGTGAAGAGAGCGCCCATCAGTTGAAGATGCGTGCTGAGCGTATTCCTCATGAGCAATCCAATCAGGTGATGATTCTCTGTGAGACCTCACTGGAGAATATCTTCAATCATATTAAAGAAGTACAACCTGAACTCGTCATCATCGACTCCATCCAAACCATTTCTACTGAAGAAGTGGAGACCTCACCCGGTAGTGTCACCCAAATACGCGAATGTGCATCTGCCCTGCTCCGATTTGCGAAGTCTAGCGGCATCCCTGTTATTCTCATTGGTCATATCAACAAGGAGGGTACTATTGCTGGTCCAAAGATATTGGAACATATCGTTGATACAGTCATCCAATTTGAGGGCGACCAGCACCATATGTACCGTATTCTGAGAAGCATTAAAAACCGTTTTGGAAGCACCTCGGAATTGGGCATCTATGAGATGCAACAGACAGGGCTAAGACAGGTAAGCAATCCTTCCGAGTTGCTGCTTACCCAAGACCATGAAGGTCTCTCAGGTATTGCTATCAGTAGCGCCATTGAGGGAGTACGTCCCTTCCTTGTAGAAACACAGGCTCTCGTTTCCTCAGCCGCTTATGGCACTCCTCAGCGCAGTGCTACCGGATTTGACCAGCGTCGACTGAACATGCTATTAGCCGTACTCGAAAAGCGTGTTGGTTTCAAACTGATGCAGAAAGATGTATTTCTGAATATCGCAGGAGGACTGCGCGTCACAGATATGGCAATGGACTTAAGTGTCATTGCTGCTGTTCTCTCCTCCAATGTAGACACACCGATAGAAAGCGGTTGGTGTATGGCAGGAGAGGTAGGCCTAAGCGGTGAGGTACGTCCTGTTAATCGTATTGAACAACGTATTGCAGAAGCTGAGAAACTCGGTTTTTCCCACATGATTCTCCCCAAATATAACCTCACAGGTCTCAACTGCAAGAAATTCAAGATTGAACTTGTTCCTGTCCGTAAAGTAGAAGAGGCTCTTAGGGCCCTTTTCGGCTAGACAAGTACCGATTATGGGAAATCCATATTCACCATAAGATGGCTGATGCCAAAATGCGACCATTTTGTGGACATAATGAATATTTCCTGCCAAAACTCCCAATTATTCAAGAAATATTTGTATTTTTGCAAAAACTAATAGAATAGTATAGTCTTATGAAAAGAATTCTAGTTACTGGTGGAGCGGGATTTATAGGCTCTCACCTCTGCGAGAGATTAGTAAATGAGGGGCACGACGTCATCTGTCTTGACAACTTCTATAGTGGTTCTAAGGAAAACGTGTGGCACTTGATTGGCAAGCCAAACTTCGAGTTGGTGCGCCACGACGTGATCAATCCCTATTGGGCTGAGGTTGACGAGATATACAATTTGGCTTGTCCAGCTTCACCTATATATTATCAGAACGACCCTATACAGACGACCAAGACCAGCGTATTTGGTGCCTACCATATGCTGGGATTAGCCCGACGTACAAAGGCAAAGATACTACAGTCATCAACGAGCGAGGTGTATGGCGACCCGAATGTTCACCCTCAACCCGAGTCATATTGGGGAAATGTGAATTCCATTGGCCTTCGTTCTTGCTATGACGAAGGCAAACGTTGTGCCGAGACACTATTTTTCGATTATCACCGTTTACATCAAGTGCGAATAAAAGTCATTCGCATCTTCAATACCTATGGTCCACGTATGGCTATCAGCGATGGACGCGTAGTCAGCAACTTTGTCGTTCAGGCTCTACGCGGCGAAGATATCACCATCTATGGCGATGGTCAGCAGACGCGCTCATTTCAATATATTAGCGATCTTATCGAAGGGATGTTGCGGATGATGGCTACAGGGGACAACTTCACTGGTCCTGTCAATTTGGGTAACCCAGGCGAGTTTACAATGCTCGAGTTGGCAGAAAAGGTCATTCAGAAAATTGGCGGAAAGAGCAAAATTGTATTTCGTCCGTTACCTAGCGACGATCCCAAAATGCGCCGTCCAGACATCACACTGGCCAAACGCGAATTAGGATGGGAGCCCAAGGTCACATTAGACGAAGGATTAGACCACATTATCGAGTATTTTCGAGAGAAGGTATAGAATAGAAGTCTTGTAATTCTTTTGATTTTTAAGTACAGAAAAGATAAAAATCAACTGATTTTCAAATAATTACAAGTTGAAAAGTTTTGATTTTCAATTGGATAATTTGCTGAGTGCTATAGAACTTTATATCTTTGCATTCGTAAAATTCAATAACTAAAAAAAATGAAAAGAATTATTGTTTATCTTTTAGCATTCCTACCTTTGCAGGTATTGGCTGACTATGTTGACGACATCAACTCAGCTACGGCTAAGAATGAGTCTGGTCATCAAGTGATTTACCAAATGAATGTCGGCTCTTTTTCTGCCGAAGGTACGTTTGCTGCTGCGCAACAACGACTCGATGAGCTGAAGACATTGGGTGTGGATATCGTATGGCTGATGCCGATTTACCCGCGAGGTGGTGGTATCAATAGTCCCTATGCGGCCACTAACTTTCAGCAAACCAATCCAAGCTACGGTACTATCGCTGACTTAAAGAGTTTCGTGACTCGCGCGCATGAATTAAATATGGAGGTATGGCTCGACTGGGTTCCCAACCACACAGCTACTAATGCCGATTGGGTGACTACACATCCTGAGTATTATACCAAGACAGGTGGTGGACAAATGATTCATCCAAACAACTACAATGATGTATGGCAGCTCGACTATTACAACAGCAACTTGGTAAATGCTATGAACGACTGCCTAAAATTCTGGATTGACCAGGCTGACATCGACGGTTATCGCTGCGACTATATCAGTAGCCCTTATATCCCTACTAGCTATTGGCAGGCAACCATCCCCATGATTAAGTCATATAAGACCGGAAAGAAGATTACCTTCCTCGGAGAGGCAGACATTGCACAAAACAATGACAAAAACGTAGCACGACTAAAGACGGCTGGATTTGACTACGATTATGCATGGGCATACCAAACGAGTTTGCTAAATTTCGGCCCTAATGGTGTTTCTGCTGACCCATTACGGACCAATGCAACTACTATGTTGAATGCTTCCAGTAGCGTATCTTTCAAACGAATGCTCTATCTGACCAACCACGACCAAAACTGGAACGAAAATAAAAAGACGCTGACTCAGAAATACGGAAACAACCGTTATCCCCTCACCGTACTGGCCTATACGCTCTATGGCATGCCCCTCATTTATAACGGCCAAGAGGTGGGTGGAAACCAAGCACTCAACTATTTCGAAGATACCAAGATCGACTGGTCAGCAAAAGACGACAAGATGCTGAACACCATCCGCACACTGACAGCACTGAAGCATGTTGTCCCTGCACTAAGTGACGATGCGACAGTCAATCTGATTACCGTTTCAGGAAATGCAAGTGCGATGGCCTTCACCCGTAAGTCGGGCGACAGCGAGATATTGGTTGTTATGAATATGGCTAATTCTGCAGGCAATGCTACCATCACAGGTCTGACTGCAGGTGCTTGGAGTCTGTGGCTGACAAGTGAGACGATTGCTCAGGGCACCAGTCGTAAGCAAGAGACATTTGGTACTAGCAAGACCATCAATTTGGAAGCTAAAGGCTACCGCGTCTACGTCAAAGGCTCATACTCCAATGAAGATATCCCCAAGAAAGAGGTGGAGGTCTATACCCCCACCCTTGATGATGCCAACGA
>ONWA01000015.1 GCA_900321425.1 uncultured Prevotellaceae bacterium
TATAATAGAACTTTCTTTTGCTCTCCAAGGAGAAGGGTTGTATTTTCAACTGTAGCACTGTAGCACTGTAGCAAATGTTGAAAATAATTGAGCGTGCTTTTTTGCGTGCTTTTTTTGAGGATTTATTTGCAAGCGCTATGAAATTTTTGTACCTTTGCATTGTCAAAGGAGAGATGAAAATTTGCTCCCCGGGCAGGGAAAATAATTGGCAGGCCTACAAGAATTTTCTCGCTGCTCAGCGCGCAAAAATAGTCTCGAATAAGACAGGCAGATGCGCAAAAGCCTTAATGGTGAAAATTATTAACAAAATGTTTAACTAAAGAAACTTTAAAAACTATGGCATTGAAAGTAAAAGCAGTAGAGAAGCTGTTGAAATTTAACAAAGACGAGAATGATCCTGGCGTTTATCGCTATGTGATGGCTCCTGAGCTCTATACCTCGCTCAACCAGAAGAAGGTGATCAAGGAGGCTGCGCTCCGCAGCGGTGTGAGTCAGGGTGTGATGCAGGCGTGCTGGGATGCAGCCGGTGAGGTGATCAAGGCGTGGGCCACTGAGGGTCACAGTGTGGCTATCCCCGGACTGGGAACCATGCGATTCGGACTCCGTGCGAAGGCTGTCGAGGACGTGAACGACGTGAAGAGCAAGCTCATCAAGACCCGTCGCATCATCTTCACGCCCGACGTGGACCTGAAGGAGGAGCTGGCAAGCACCGCTATCCAGATCACTTGCTTCGACCGCAACGGCAAAGAGGTGAAGCGTGTAACGTCGACCGACGGTGGCGAGGTGGAGGATAACGACACCAACAGCACTGAGAACGGCAGCACCGAGCAGGGCGGAAGCACGCAGCAGGGTACTGAGACTCCAGGTGACAACACGAGTGACAACACCGGCGGTAATGGCGGCGGCAACGACGATCCCGATGATGGTGTGATCTCTTAACCAGTAGCCTATGAAGAAGCGTTTTATCGAGATTGCGGTGAAGATGTTAGTAGCCGCGCTCACAGCATTCGCAACAGCGATTACCACCACGAGTTGTATGGGTCGAGGACCCATCATCTTCTAAAGCCGAGGGGCGTCCTGCGGGGCGTCCCTTTTCTTGGTTCGTCCCGATAACTTTATGTTTCAACTGTCAAAAACAGAGTTCCAAATTTGGAAGTCACAATTTGTGACCTCCAATTCCGACAAGATGGGATTACGTCGTCCCTCTGTTATGTTATCCTTAATATTTTAAACTATACTTAAAGATAATTTTGAATTTTTGCAAAGTATACTTTAAGATATTGGTATGAAAAGCACATGGGGAACAATGTGTACTAGAAATAGAAAAGCTATAAAATGTATTTAGGGGATGATGAGCAGTCATCCCCTAAATATTTACTACCCATTATCGGCTTCATCAGTCCGATCTGTATGAACTGGGAACATACGACTCGTATGATATTTCTCGAACTTGGTCCCCTCAGTGAATGTTGAAGGCAGAAAAGCTGCGGCACAAGCTAGCTTATCTTCATCCGAAGCCTTCTCCATGTCATGCTTCTTGCAGTAGTTCTCTACAATGTTCCAGGCTCGGCGGAAAACCTCCATGTCACCTTCTGTTACGGCAATCACACCATCATCACAGGCTACTGACGCAGATTTACTGGGATCACTTGGCAATAGCAGGTAGACCTTCTCGCCCGTGTTTTCTTCATTTTCATAGAATTTCTCATACTGTTCAGGAGTCATTTCCAATAAGTCTTCTTCCTTTGGCATAAATCCCAGTTTGTAAATCTCCCTGAGTGCAGGTCCGGCACCAAACAACAAATCAAATACATTTCCTTCATTCATGGCTGCATGCTTTAAAAATGTGAAACAAAAACGTGAGCGTATTGCTGAATCTCATACAGGAGGTCCTGACAAAACCCTAGAGGAAGATACAACAATGCCACTCACGCCAAAGCATGAGGGACACGATGCTTATCTCGCCTCTAGAAAATTTGTCAGGTTCCCTGTAGCAAAATAGCATATGGCCCAAAATATCATGGCAAAGGTAATCACTTTATCTGTAGATTCCAAATGTTTTCAGAGAAAATGTTGTTTTTCTTTGGATATTCGTTTCTTTATTCGTATCTTTGCACCCGACCTGTGGTCTGACCACTCGTCGAAGCGCCAACGAGTTTGGCATACTTATTGGAAAAATGAAGCGTTGTGCTTTGATCTTGTGTTCTGAAACCTAGGAAATTTCAAACTATAAACAAGAGAAAAGATGACTTCGGTTCACGTGTTTGCGTGGACTGATGGTGTCTGTATCTTTTTATAGTGGGTTAATCCTAGGACCTCAGGACAGAGATGTGGAGCATCAGTTCCACGCTTCTGTCGTATATATTATATATATGTTCGCGCGAGGGGTGCTGTTGAGAAACAACCATTGGCTCAGCGATGTTCTTCCGATAACTATAACGAGAAGAGAATACATTATTAACTATAATTTACTAACAAATTAAAAAATGAAAAAGAAACTATTTACTTTAATCACGCTCTTAGTGGCGATAGTCACGGGAGCAAGTGCGGCGACCACATGGACTTTTAGAGCTGCAGACATTAAAAATGGTGCAGATTTTGCACCTACAGGTACTAATGTATTTGTAGCAGATGATAGTAAAGAATTAACTTACAAAGGAAATAATGGTAATGATGCTTTGGTTGCAACTGCAGCGACCATAGGAGGTGTATCTTACTCAAGTTATGTAAACCTGAATGGCACAACAAGCAGTGGTAGATATATGTATGTAGAAGGAATTTCTGGTACTGGTACTCTATCTATTGTGTTTGCTTCTGGCAAGAACAACGATAAGAAGATTACAATTAATGATAATGCATATAATGGCACAGAAATAACTTCCATAAATTCTACGGAAGCGAATTTAAATGGCACTAAGCAGGATATAGAAATAACTACATCTTTGAATGCAGGACACAAATATTATATAAATGGTCAGCGTTCTGTTTATGCAGTAATCTGGACTCCGTCTGCAACTCCAGCCAAAGATTACACAGTAACAGCAGCATCAAACAATAACAGTTATGGTACAGCGGCTACATCAGCTTCTTCACTGGATGAGGGCGAGACTGCGACTATTACAGCAACTCCCAAGACTGGTTATGAGTTCACGAGTTGGGCAGTATCAGGTGAAGGCTCTAGTTTGTCTTCTACGACAACCAACCCTACGACCTTAACAATGGGTACTGCAAATGCGACAGTTACAGCTACATTCTCAGCTATCAACTACACGATTACCCATAATGCAGCTACAGGTGGTACATACACTATCAGCGTAGCTGGTGGTGAAGCAACAAGCGAGAACACTACAGCCACAATTGGCCAGTCCATTACTCTTGCAGGTACCCCAACAGATCCTGCACATACCTATGTAGTATGGAATGTGAAAGATGCAAATGAAGCAGATGTTACTGTAACAAATAATCAGTTCACCATGCCAGCTTCTAATGTAACCATCGCTCCTGTATTCTCCGAGCCATTGAATACGTTGTTCTCAATGACAAATATTACAGGTCCTGAAGGTGATGTCGCTTCCAAAGAAACAAAATCTGTAACAGCAACTTTTGTTAAGGGAGGCTCTGCTGAGATATATAACGGAAAGGGCTCTAAGCAAACAATGCTTGTTAGTAATCATCTTGCTCTTAATGGATCTAGTGATAGCTATATTCATATTATATTGCCTAATAACGTTATCCTAAAGGCAGGAGATGTCATTAGTGCAGAAGGCGATAATGGAAGTGGAGAAAGTATCAGCTGGAAATTAGGTAAGACAAGTTCTGCCTCAAACAAAACCTGCCCTTATACGTTGACTGGAGAGGATGCTCTTATTGGTGCTACCGAACTTTACATTAAGAAAAATGGTGGTGTCCAGATTAGTTCTGTAACTATTCAAGGTTCAGGCACGGTTTCAGACTTTGCAATTACTTCTTCAACAACTCCTGAAGTAGCTATCGATGCAGAGTCAACTATTACGTACACCACATCAAGCACTGGTGATATCACTTTTACAAGTAGCGATGAAGGTGTAGCTAGAGTTTCTGAAGCAGGTGTTATCACAGGTGTTGGCGGTGGTACCGCAACAATCACTATTACTCAGGATGCAGATGCAACGTATCGTTTAGGTATTGCAAAGATTACAGTTACTGTTCCTGAAATAGCTATGATCAAAGTGAAGCTTAATGGTACTTCTGATCCTACAGTAACTGGTAGTGTTGATGGTGTTACCGCAGCAAAAGCAAATATTGAAAGTGGTAACAAATTTGGTACTGGTGCATACGTAACCCTTACCCTTCCTGGAGGTACAACTTTCCAAACAGGAGATGTACTCGTTGTAAATATCACTACGGTATCTTCTGGTGGTGGCTCAATTAAAGTTTATGATCCAGCAAATAAAGATGAAGATCATGTGTGGTATAATACTGAGACTATAGGAGTCGTTGGTAACAACAAATTTGTTCTTCCTGCTGCAATAAATGGCAAGTCCTCTATCAGTATTTGCCGTACAAGCTCTAATGGCTGGAATGCAAAGGTCGCATTTATTGCAGTTTATCGTCCAGACGCAATGATTACTCTGAATGCTAATGGCTATGCTACTTATAGCGCAGGAACAGATTTTACCTATGCAGGCGCGGATGCCTACACAATGGCTCTTAATCTGGCAGGAGGTACACTTACTGGTACCAAGTTAGCTGCAGACACCAAGATTCCTGCAGGAGCTGGTATTCTGTTCAAAGGCGCAGCAGGTGATAAGGTTTCTATTGTTAACGCAACTGGCGCTTCTGCTCTGGTAAATAACAACCTGCACGGTACAACTGCTGAGGGTGGAAGTACTGTTAGCGTTCCTGGTGGCAAGACTATCTATGTCTTGAGCGGTAAAACCTTCAAACCATATACAGGAACCACTTTTGCTGCCAACAAGGCCTATTTCCAGGTTGATGGCACAACTGTTGAAAGCCGTACATTCAACATGTCATTTGATGGTGAAACAACAGGCATCAATGCCGTTGAGAATACGAACGTAGAGGTGAACGACGGTGTATTCTACAACCTGAATGGTCAGCGTGTGAACACCCCGCGTAAGGGTCTCTACATCGTGAATGGTAAAAAGGTTATGGTTAAGTAAGAAAGGAGGAAACAAGATATGAAAAAAGTATATATTAATCCAACGATTGAAATCGTAAAGGTAACAACATGCAATATGATTGCAACATCAATTCCAGATGCTGTTACAGAAACCAAGCTTGATCCCAATGCAACTCCAATTGATGATCCTTCAGGAATGGAGTCTCGCCAAGGTCGCGGCTTCTGGGACGACGAAGAGTATTAAGAATACATCACAATTAGGATATAAAATAAAATCACCGTGAGGTGTGAATAGTTAGTTAAAATTTGGATGATAAAAGTAAACGCACTTCCCCTGGTTCGTGAGAATCGGGGGAATTTTTTAAGAAAGAAAGGAAATAAAGGGAGATAGATAACAAATGTGAGCATTCGCAGAAAATGCAAAAGAAAAGATTTTTTTCTAAAAATTTGGAATATACAGAATAAGTTCGTATATTTGCAACGTCAAATATATGTTTGACTATCCGGTAAACATTCTAAGTGAATGCCGAGTGGAGTAAGCCAAAACCGACCCTGCTCCATTTAAGCCACTCGCCGAGTGGCTTTATTATTTTTCATACATTTTCTTTAAAACCGAGTAAAATGCAGGATTATCAGTAAGACGCCTGTTCACGGACAGTCTCCTTCCCCCTTTGAAAATAAGAACCTCTATCGCCTGCTTATGTGCCTCAAAATATTTTTTGATGTCTGAGGTAAGTTTACGAGTGTTATAATCTTGCTGAATATTTAATAGAACCCTATTAGTCTGGCCAATAGAATCAATTAGACTCTGGCCAATGGATGATTTGCCATATACCGTTTTCAAGTCATAAACTCGATACACGCCCTTTTTCTCCAAAATAAAGTCCGGTGTTCTTATTTCTGTTGGGTTGGGTAAAAGATATACTTTATATCCAAAAAAGACAGCCCTCCTTGCTGCTTGTAACAGGTTTTCATAATCATCACTCTGCTGCCCACCAACTGAGAAAATGTCCTTGTCTGTTTCAAGGGGGTGAAATTCCTTTCGCTTTGCAATACGTTCTACCTGACGAGAGAACTCCGCTCCTGTCAGTTCGAGCAACTTTGCTAATTCTGAAGTTATGTTGTTTGTCATTTCTTAGACATCAGATTTTTTCTGGTTTTCATATTATTGTTAAGGATTAAGCTCCATTTTTCAGGAGGCTTGTGCATCGGTTTATTCCACCCGAGCGGTTATTTCATTTGCAAATATAACTACTTTAGGTTGCAAAAATAAATAAATTATTCCAATTATACAAATTCTATTATAGAAATCGTATAATTCTGATAATGCTGATGTGGTGCAGTTGCGTGAGGACTTTCTTACATCTCTTCCTTTATCCACTGACGGAAGAAAGGATCTTCTATCTCAAAGTGATCTGTATAAATGATATATCCAGATTTCTGCAATTTATTAATGGCACTATAATGTAGAATCCACTTGTTTGTACGATTTAAATTCATCCAAAGCCTTTCATAGTCCAAAGAGTGAGCAGTTACTATTTGTTGAATAGCACTTTCTACTGGATCAGCTACCTCTGGTTGTAACATCCCAATCTGCCAAACATTTGCTGCCAGCTGCTGAGAATAGTATGGATGACAATCGGTATAATCCAATATCTGATTCGACAATGCCTCATAACTGTCTGGAAAACATCTGGCTAAACGTTCAGAGAGATATGAATAGAAATCTTCGCGAGGTAGTTTCTTCAAACGCATCAATTCTCCAAAATGATAGAAAGGCGATTTTTTCTTTTCGAAGATTTCCGTCATCATACTTTCCTGACTGCCCAACAAGATGTAGTTAATGTGTTTTTGTACCTGCATGATAGAACGAAGTTTCTTGTCCAGTTGGGGGGCGATATCCAGTATCTCCTGAAATTCGTCCAAAACAACTATCATTCTATTATTTTCAGAGTGAGCCTCTTCTATTAAATTCATCACATCCTCCAACAGCACTGTACCATCTGCACTGGGTTGAAAGCCAACATCCATCAAGCCGGTTACAGGATTCAAGGACAAGGTCGGAATAATACGGAAATGAGTGATCAGATGACGGACACGCTCCAATGGATATATTTTAAAGAACGCACGAAGTAATTTGGCCGACAGATCGTTTACCGACGTTACCTGTTGCAGATTCACTGTGATGTGTTTACGTCCAGACAGTTTGAGTGCTTTTTCGACTACGCTACTTTTACCAAAGCGACGTGGGCTAATTAGTACAAGATGGTTGGGGCTATTGACAAACTGACGGATAAATGCCACCTCATCAACTCTATCTGTGAAGTAATTATCCTCCACGATTGTGCCGAATTTAAAAGGGTTTTCCATATTACGTTTTTTTTCGTTACGATTTTTTTCGTAGTCCGATGCAAAGATAATAACTTACTTTGAAATAAGCAAATGTTTAAAAAGAAAAAAGGGCGGAGGGCTGTTGTTCAGCCCCCATTACGACCGTCCGAAAAGGTACTTCTTAAAGAAAGGACTGATACGCAGGATGTTCGACGTCACACAACTGAAGCCGATCACCAACAGCGCGATGAGCACAGCCAGCGTCAGGTCGATGGCGAAGTTGTGCTGGTTGAACTTGAAGAACGTACCGACGCCGGGCAGGTTGGGCAGGAACAGATAGTGGATGAGATAGATGTCCAACGTGCGACGACCGATATACTGCAGGCTGCGCCCTATGACCGTCAGCTTCGTGAAATACTGATGGTAATAGCGGAAATACATGAACACGATGGTGAGCAGCGAGAACTTCGCCAGCGTCAGGGGCACTACCGCCCACTGCATACGCAGCTGGTGCCATTTCAACGAGTCCATCGTACAGAGAATCACCATGATGACCAGCAGAGGGAAGAACCAACGGGAGTCCATCACACGCTGCCACTTGTCCCAATAGCGATGCACGATATTGCCATAGAGGAAGAAAGGCATATAGAGCATCACCTGGATGAGACAGGAGTCGTCGAGGAACGTAGAGGGTTTCACGCCCCTGCGACCAAACGCCCACCAGAACTCGTGAGGCAGGTAGCACGTCTCGTAGACACCCAGCGACACGAGGAACAGCAGGGTGATGGGTATCCACGACTTCCACTTCAGCTTGCTCTCCAAGTAGGAGAACAGGTAGTAGATAATGAACATATAGAGCAGGGCGATGGTGAACCAGTAGCCACCCTTCAGCGGAGAGTGGAACTTCAGGATGACGGCTTCGACGAAATCATCGAAGAGCACAGCCATACCGAAGAAGAAGAACACCACCGTAGGAATGATCTGTATGCGAAGCTTCTTGCCCACCAGGCGACAGAGGTTGGGAAGGTCCCATACCTGCGAGGCCTTATACGCCAAGAATCCGCTGATAAAGAAGAACAGCGGCATACGGAAAAGAATCAGAAACGACAGGGAAGAGGAGAATTTCACCGCCTGCATGAATCCCGTCTGACTCACATGGTTGGCAACCACGAGGATCATCGTGAATCCTCGCATGGCATCGAGCCATTCTAACCTTGGTTTCTTAGCAATTGTTTCCATTCTATATGCATTTTGGTGCAAAGATAAGTATTTTTTTTGATTTGTAACCGATTATTCGTATCTTTGCATCAAAAATTTGTCGCATGAGACTACTGTTTGAGAAAATTAAACTGGCCATCCAGAAGAGAACGAAGATTGCCACACCCCAGAAATCCTATGCCGCATGGGCAGCCAAAGGGTATCTGGACCAACCGTTGGTGAGCATCGTCATCCAGTCGCACAACAAGAGTCTGGAGGTGTGCCACCTGTTGCCTAAGCTACGGCAGTTCAAGGATATCGAGATCATCGTCATCGACGACGGGTCGAGCGAGGAGCATACCCGTCGACTGGCTCGTGCGCTGACAGGAGCCAACGAGTTTCTCGTGAGGGCCAACGACCTGTATGAGAACCGCACCTACGACAAGGCCATCCGTTTCTCGAACGGACAGTTTATCGCCCTGTTGCAGGATGACGACGACTTCGACAGTCATCTGGCGTGGATACATCGTGCCCTCGCCCTCTTCGAGCAACATCCGAAGATGGTGGTGCTGGGCGGCAACTGGGGCCTCCGTCTGGAGTTCGACGACGAGAAACAGTGGGGTCACGGTATGCGCGACGACACGCTGAAGGACGGTTTCCGCTTTGTACCCTCCGTGAACAGGGCGCCAATGTGGATCCGTCGCAGTCTGTTTATGGAACACCTGCACCATATCGATGCCAACTTCGCCCCGTTCCAGTATGACGACGACGAGCTGTGTCTGAGAGCGTGGCTCAAAGGACTGCAGGTAGGCTGGTACGACGCCGGTTTCAAGTCGCTCACCGCTGGCGGTATGCGACTGTGGAACCAGGGGTTCACAGGCGAACAGAGTCAGCGTAACGGCAAACGCCTCTATCAGATGTATGCCCACAGGATGAAGGAAATCCTCAGCAAGGTAGACGAAAGCAACCGCTAACGATGGCAGAGAAGACACTGAAGGAGAAAACGGCACAAGGACTGTTGTGGGGAGCTGTGAACAACGGACTCACCCAACTGTTGAATATCCTGTTCGGCATCTGGCTGGGACGACTGCTCTCACCAGGCGAATACGGTATGGTGGGCATGATCGCGATCTTCTCCGCTATCGCCAGTGTGCTGCAGGAGAGCGGGTTTACCTCGGCGCTGACCAATATGAAGGCGCCCACCCACAAGGACTATAACGCCGTGTTCTGGTTTAGTGCGCTGATGGGTGCCACCCTTTATGTCATCCTCTTCTGTTGTGCACCCCTCATCGCCGCATTCCTCCGTCAGCCGGCACTCGTGGACCTCTCGCGCGTGGTGTTCCTCGGCTTCTTCATCGCCAGCTTAGGTACCGTTCACGCTGCCCATATGTTCCGAAAGATGATGAACCGCGAGAAGACCATCATGGGCACCTCTGCCCTCCTCCTCTCAGGAAGCGTGGGCGTGGTGATGGCCTGCAACGGATTCTCCTACTGGAGTCTCGCCGCACAACAGCTGGTCTATATCACGGTGGTGAACCTCTTCAGGTACTATTATGTGCGCTGGAGACCCGCATTCTACTGGGACTTCGCTCCCATCCGCGAGATGTTCGTCTTCAGTAGTAAGATTCTGGTGACGAATATCATCAACTGCTTCAGCGCGAATATCTTCACCCTCATCTTCGGACGACTGTTCACGGAACGCGTGGTGGGTAACTATACACAGGCCAACAAATGGAACACGATGGCCTATTCGTTCGTATCGGGAACACTCCAGCAGATCGCCCAACCCGTGCTCGCCTCCGTCAGCGACGAACAAGACCGACAGTTGCGCATCTTCCGTAAGATCCTGCGCTTCACCGCCTTCCTCGCCTTCCCTGCGATGCTGGGCCTGGCAGCCGTCTCCAAGGAGTTTATCGCCATCACCTTAGGCGCAAAATGGGCCGACAGCGCCATCCTCCTACAGATCCTGTGTATCAGCGGCGCGTTTATGCCGCTCCATACCGTCTACCAGAACCTCGCCATCTCGAAGAAACGCTCCGATATCTATATGTGGTGTAATATCACCCTGATGGTGCTGCAGGTCGTCCTGATATTAGCCTGCCGGCAACAGGGTATCATAGCGATGGTGACGGTCTACAGCGTGCTGTATGTCGCCTGGCTGCTCGTATGGCAGCTCATCGCCCAACGGCTCATCGGTATCCGATTCCTGGAGTTCACCAAGGACATCCTGCCGTTTCTGTTGGCTGCAGCAGGCAACATCGGATTGGTCTACTGGCTCACCAACGGCATCCCCTCGCCCATCCTGCAACTACTCTGTAGGATAGCCGCTTGTGGCGCCTTGTATTTCCTAACGCTAAAGATGGCGCACGCCAAGATACTGGAGGAGTGTATGGACTACCTGCTCCGCAAACACAAAAAAGAAGCAAGATGATGATTGACGACGAACTGAGACAACGAATCCTCATACTGGATGGTGCGATGGGCACCAAGATACAGTCGCTGGGACTAACGGCAGAGCACTACCATCAAGGACGCTTTGCCCAGTGGTCCGTAGCGCTGACAGGCAATAATGATGTGCTCTGTCTGACGGCGCCTGGGATCATCCAAGAGATCCATCGGCAGTATATCGAGGCAGGAGCCGATATCATCGCCACCAATACGTTCTCATCCAACCGTATCAGTCAGCATGAGTACGGCTGTGAGGAGACGGCCCGACTGATGGCAAAGGAAGGAGCGAGGATAGCCAGAGAGACAGCCGACGCCTTCCGTCCGCAACCATCAGACCGCAGACAGAAGATCTACGTGGCAGGATCGATGGGACCCACGTCCAGGTCGCTGTCGCTGGCCTCGGACATGAGTGAGCCAGCGTATCGGCAGACCACCTTCGACGAGATGGCCGACGCCTATTACGAACAGGCACAGGCACTCATGGAAGGAGGAGCCGACCTGTTGCTGGTGGAGACCTGTTTCGACGCGCTGAACACCAAAGCGGCACTCTATGCCATCCAACGCCTCAACGACGAGACCAACCGACAGATACCGGTAATGGTATCGGCGACCATCAACGACCGTAGCGGAAGGACGCTGACAGGACAGACCCTCGAGGCATTCTATATCAGTATCAGTCACTACCCACACCTGCTGAGCTTCGGACTGAACTGCTCGTTTGGGGTGACAGACCTCAGACCGTTTGTCGAACAGCTGTCGCATCGCATCCCTGTGTTCCTGTCGCTCTATCCCAACGCCGGACTACCCAACGAGATGGGTGAGTACGACGAGCTGCCCAGCTATACGGCCAGTCATCTGCGTCAGATGGCGGAGGCCGGACTCCTCAATATCGCAGGCGGCTGCTGCGGTACCAACGAAGCACATATCCGTGCCATCAGTGAGGCACTCCATGATATCAAGCCCAGAGAGATAAGCCCTCTCACATCGCAACTCTCCCTCTCCGGCTTGGAGGCACTGGCTGTTGATTCTAGAGATTCTAGAAATTCTAGAAATTCTAGAGAATCTAGAGATTCTAGGCCTTCTAGCCATTCCGGCGAGCGCTTCATTCCTGTCGGCGAGCGCACGAACGTGGCCGGCTCCAGGAAGTTTGCCCGTCTGATTGCCGAGAAGAAATACGAAGAGGCGATGAGTGTGGCACGACAACAGATAGAAGGCGGTGCCTCCATCATCGATATCAACATGGACGATGCGATGCTCGACAGCAGAGAGGAGATGCAGACCTTCTGCCGCTATATCGCCAACGACCCTGCCGTGGGACGGGCCGTACTGATGATCGACTCATCGGACTGGGACACCATCCTCGCAGGACTGAAGAACGTGCAGGGCAAATGTATCGTCAACTCCATCAGTCTGAAGAACGGTGAGGAACGCTTCCTCCAACAGGCACAAGAGCTGCGACGACTGGGAGCCGCCGTGGTGGTGATGGCCTTCGACGAGGAGGGACAGGCAACGACTTACGAACGGAAAATCGCTATCGCGGAACGGGCCTACCGACTGCTGACAGGCATCGGATTCCCGCCACAGGATATCATCATCGACGTGAACATCCTGTCGGTGGGCACAGGACTGAAGGAGCACCAGACCTATGGTGTGGACTTCATCAAGGCGGTAGCATGGATCAAAGAACACCTGCCTGAGGCAAAGACCAGCGGCGGCGTGAGCAACCTCTCCTTCAGTTTCCGAGGGAATAACAAGGTGCGCGAGGCAATGCACTCCGTATTCCTCTATCACGCCATCCACGCAGGACTGGATATGGCTATCGTCAACCCTGGTATGCTACAGGTTTACGACGACATCGAACCCACCCTGCTCAAGGCAGTGGAGGATGTCATCCTGAACAAAGACGACGGAGCCACCGAACGACTGATAGAACTGGCGGCACAGCTGAATCAGGAAAAGGAGGCAACCGACGCCAGACAGGGGAACGCTGTCGCCGTGACGAAAGACGCCTGGAGGGAGAAAACCATCGAGGAACGACTGGCCTATGCGCTGAGCAAGGGCGTGAGCGAGCACCTGAAAGAGGATATCCCTGAGGCCCTCCAGCAATACGGACGACCCATCGACGTGATCGAACAACCGCTGATGCAGGCGATGGAACATATCGGTCGACTGTTTGGTGAAGGGAAGATGTTCCTGCCCCAGGTGGTGAAATCGGCTAAGGTGATGAAGGATGCTGTGGCCCTGTTGCAACCCTATATCGACGAGGAAGGAGAAAACCGGAAAGAAGAACGGCCCTGTGTCGTGCTGGCCACAGCCAACGGCGACGTACACGACATCGGTAAGAATATCGTGGGCATCGTCCTGAGCTGTAACGGTTTCGAGGTCGTCGACCTGGGTGTGATGGTGTCCAACGAGACCATCCTCGAAGAGACCTTGAAACGTCAACCGTGTATGGTGGGTATCAGCGGACTGATCACTCCCTCGTTGAAGGAGATGGAACAGCTCTGTCTACTCTTCCAACGCGAAGGACTGCGCGTGCCTATCGTGGTGGGAGGTGCCACCACATCGGCAGTACATACCGCCATCAAACTGGCACCGCTCTACGAGGGATGCGTCATCTACGGCGGCGATGCCTCGCTGACAGCACTCACAGCCAAACACCTACAGATGGATGCCGCTGCCACCATCGCACAGGTCAAGGCGGAGCAGCAGACACTGAGAAATGCCTACGAGGAGCACCATACTCCCCTCGTTCCCTATGCAGAGGCTAACAGCAGAGCACCTCGTTTCGTCCATCCTCAAGACATCAGGACACTCGTCATACCAGGAACCACAACACGATACTCGACAGTTGAGCACTCGCAAGGTGAAGGTCCACAACTCGCAGACCTCGTCGCACACATCGACTGGCGGATGTTCCTGCTCTTCTGGGGATTCAAGGGGGAAACCCTCCAACAGCAACTGGTGAACCCAGAGGCCGAACGTACCTTGAAGGAAGGACAAGCCTATCTGACACGAGCCATCGAGCACGACACCATCCAGCTGGAGAT
Organism: uncultured Prevotellaceae bacterium; assembly: GCA_900321425.1. GTDB lineage: Bacteria > Bacteroidota > Bacteroidia > Bacteroidales > Bacteroidaceae > Prevotella. Next base: position 14,149 of record ONWA01000015.1, read on the forward strand.
ACTGCTGAGGATGGAGTCGGCTACCCGTAAAGGCAACGATATCATCCTCGCTGACGGTACGGTTTTACCGATGCTACGCAGTCAGAGTGCAGCAGGACATTTCCTCTGTCTGGCCGACTTCTACGACGAGGAGGAAGACAGTCCCATCGGACTCTTCACCATCGTCTGCCAACCCAAGGAGCAACCAAAGGAAGAAGGGGAACGACTGATGAGTCATGCCCTCTGTGCCCGACTGACGGAAGCCTGTGCAGAATGGCTACAACAAACACACCTCTCACCTCTCACCTCTTACCTCTCACCTCTAAGAGTCGCCTTCGGCTATGCCACCTGTCCTGACCACTCACTGAAACGCAGCGTCTTCGACCTGTTGGATGCTGAGCAGCAGATGAATGTCACCCTCAACGACCACTACTCCATCCAACCCTCGACAGCCATCTGCGGACTCTTCATTATCCATCCGGAAGCCCGCTATTTCCCCGTGGGACGTATCGACGAGGACCAGTTGGCCGACTACTGCCGGCGACGGGGCATCAGTATCGAGGAGGGCGAGCAACTGCTCTCGAAGTATATCATCACGAAATAACGACCCAGCATCATGAAAGTAATCGACATTCTCCATAGCAGTCAACGACCGTTCGCCAGTTTCGAACTGGTACCACCCCTGAAGGGCAGCGACGCTACCCGACTCTACAACAGTATCGACCCGCTGATGGCGTTTGAGCCCCCGTTCATCAACGTCACCTGTCATCGCGACGAGGTGGAATATGTGCCCAACAGCAATGGCACCTATACGAAGATGACACTGGCCAAACGACCAGGTACGGTAGCTATCGTGGCAGCCATCATGCGACGCTATCCCCAACTGGAGATTGTGCCCCACGTTATCTGCGGCGGAGCCTCACAGTCGCGTGTAGAAAGTGAACTGCTCGACCTCCATTTCCTGGGTATCCAGAATGTGGTGGCGCTGCGTGGTGACGCTATCCCAGGACAACGGTTCTTCATCCCTGAGCCCGACGGTTTCAGTCATAGCGCCGAACTGGTAGGGATGATTCGTCACCTGAACCATGGACAATATCTCGACCCGACGGTCAAGAACGGTCTGTCTACCGATTTCTGTGTCGGTGTGGCTGCCTATCCTGAGAAACATTTCGAGGCTGCCAACATGGAGGTGGACATCCAGCACCTGAAAGAAAAGGTGGAGGCTGGTGCCGATTATATCGTCACGCAGATGTTCTTCGACAACCAACAATACTTCCAGTTTGTGGAGCGCCTGCGACAGGCTGGTATCACCGTTCCCGTCATCCCAGGACTGAAGCCGATCTCCAGTCAACGACAAATCGACCTGCTACCCCGTTCGTTCCATATCGACATCCCCCAAGAACTGGTGAGTGAGCTCAGCAAGGCTAAAACAGCAGATGCCGCCTATCAGATTGGTATCGAGTGGGCCATCCAACAGAGTCGTGAACTGTTGGCGCACGGGGCCCCTGCCATCCATTATTACACGATGGCGAAGACGGATAATGTCTGTCGGATTGTCAAGGAAGTGTTCTGAGAAGCAGACAGGGCGAGCTACTGGTCAGAGGTTGATACCGTAGCTATGCTTCTCCTCACTCATCACAAACGTACTCTCGATGGAGCCGACGGTATCAATATCACCGAGTTTGTTGATGACAAACTCCTGATATTGTCGCATATCGCGCACGCGGACCTTTAATAAATAATCGTAGGCACCGCTGATATTATAGCACTCCGTCACCTCAGGGACCCGTTGGATGCGTCGCACGAAGGAGTCGGCCAACTCATGGTTGATCTGTTTCAGTTTGACCTTGCAGAACACCAATAGTCCCAGACCTAATCTTTCTGGATCGAGAACCGCCACATACTTCTTGATATAGCCTTTTTTCTCCAATCGTTTCTGACGCTCAAAGACAGGCGTGGGGGTCAGATGAACGGCATCCGCCAACTCTTTCGTGGTTAATTTCGCATTTTTCTGCAGCGTTTTCAGAATCTGCAGGTCGGTTTCATCAAGTAGTTCTGCCATATTTTTACCTTTTTACTCTTTTACTTTTTTACCTTTTAGTGTTTTATTCTGCAAAAGGCCTCTTTGAAGGCTTCGTTTGGAATGATATTCTTTTCAAAATGCAAATTTAGGTGTTTTTTCTGGATTTCGCAAGAAATTTGGTGGATATTTCCAAACATCGTACCTTTGCAACATCAAAAATCATCAAATTAAATAAAAGAAAGGATCAGATTATGAGTAACAAGAAGAATTATCGTTTTGAGACCCTGCAACTCCACGTAGGCCAGGAACAGGCCGACCCTGCAACCGATGCTCGTGCCGTGCCCATCTATCAGACCACCTCGTATGTGTTCCGTAACTCCCAGCATGCTGCCGACCGTTTCGGTCTGCGTGACGCAGGAAATATTTACGGACGACTGACCAACTCGACACAGGGTGTCTTTGAGGAGCGTGTTGCTGCCCTCGAAGGGGGTGTGGCAGGACTGGCTGTAGCCTCAGGAGCTGCTGCCATCACCTATGCCCTGCAGAACATCGCACAGGCAGGCGACCATATCGTTGCTGCCGACAATCTCTATGGCGGTTCCTACAACCTCATCACACACACTTTAGCCACTCAAGGCATCACCAACAGCATCGTGAATGTACGCGACCTCAAAGCTGTCGAGGCCGCCATCCGACCCAACACAAAAGTGATATATGCCGAGACTTTCGGCAACCCCAATTCGGATGTGACGGATATTGATGCCTTAGCTGAGATTGCACACCGCCACCATATTCCACTCATCATCGACAACACCTTCGGCACACCTTTCCTCATCCGTCCTATTGAGCATGGTGCCGACGTCGTGGTACACTCAGCCACGAAGTTCATTGGCGGTCACGGTACGTCATTGGGAGGTGTGATCGTTGATGGGGGAACCTTCAACTGGAAGGCCAATGCCGACAAGTTCCCCTCGCTGGCAAAGCCCGACCCATCCTATCATGGTGCTATCTTTGCCGATGTGGCAGGTGCTGCTGCCTTCGTCACCCGTATCCGTGCCGTCATCCTGCGCGACACAGGTGCGACGATCTCACCCTTCAATGCGTTCATCCTGTTGCAGGGCTTGGAGACCCTGAGTCTGCGGGTGGAGCGTCATGTGGAGAACACGCTGAAGGTCATCAACTTCCTGGCTGGTCATCCGAAGGTGGCACGTATCAACCACCCCAGTCTGCCGACGCATCCTGACCATGCTCTCTATCAGAAATACTTCCCCAAGGGAGCTGGCAGTATCTTCACCTTCGAGATCAAAGGTGGTGAGAAGGAGGCATGGAAGTTTATCGACTCGCTACAGATCTTCTCGCTCCTGGCTAACGTAGCCGACGTGAAGAGTCTGGTGATACACCCCTACACCACCACCCACTCGCAACTGTCACCAGAGGAACTGGCTGAGCAGCACATCACACCTGCTACCGTACGCCTCAGCATCGGCACAGAGCATATCGACGACATCCTCGACGACCTGAAGCAGGCCTTCGACAAGATTTAGGAAGATGAGAAGGAACTATATCTTAGCAGACAATCAGGAGCTGACACGCTTCGCACTGGAGAGTCTTCTCAGTAAGAAAGAAGAGAACGTAGTCTACAAGACCAGCGATAAAGCTGATCTTGTAGAACTGCTCAAGCTGCATGAAAGTGCTGTGGTGATACTCGACTACACCCTCTTCGACTTTGCCGACGAGGACCAGCTTCTGATTATCGCTGAGCGTTTTAATCTGTCGGACTGGATACTTCTCAGCGAAGAGTTGACACCCCAGTTCCTCCGCCGGATGGTCTATTCCTCGCATCAGTTCAGTGTGGTGTTCAAGGACGGTTCACTGAGTGAGATACGAAATGCTCTGAATGCTGTCGAGGGGCACACTCGCTATCTCAGTCAACGAGCCCTCGAGGCAATCATCGCCCAACAGCAGGAAGAGGAAACACCTAATATCCTGACCCATACAGAGATAGAGATTGTGAAGGCGATCGCATTGGGAAAGTCGACGAAAGAGATTGCTGCAGAGCGGTTTTCGAGTATCCACACCGTGAATACCCATCGCAAGAATATCTTCCGTAAACTGGGTATCAACACCGCTCATGAGGTGATCAAATACGCCCTACGAGCCGGACTGGTTGACTCCTCCGAATTCTATATTTAATCGCAGTCTTGATATCCTCCAGCAGATCCTCACCCGCTTCAAGTCCGATACTGAGTCCTGCGGCACTGACATTGACAAGGAGGTTCACCTATAGCTTGCATCCTGGATAACCAGGCCTGCCAGCGTGAAGCCGAAGATGGCGGTGATGTGCGCCACGGTGCCGTTAATCTGGGCTTTCGACGAGCACCACTCGTGATTCAACAGCGCGGGATCGCCAGGTCCGTTCTTAGCTTTCGGACACATACATTGCTCTGTGCCGCAGGTGGCGTTATGACCACGGTTCTGCAACAACTCGTCAGAGAACACACACAGGAACTTGCGTTTCGGAAATCGCTTCAGTCTCTTGAAGCGATTTCTTAATGCACGTGCCAGGGGGTCGCCCTTCACCTTCCAGAACTCGGCCACCTGGATGCGCGTAGGATCCATCTTCAGCGCGGCACCCATCGATGCGAAGAAGCGTGCCTTCGTCTGGCATGCCATCTCTATCAGCAGGGCCTTATCCTTCAGCGAGTCGATGGCATCGATGATATAGTCATACTCCTCGATGTGAAAGTCTGAAGCCGTCTCTTCCGTAAAAATCTTCTGCAGCGCCGTAATCTCCGCCTTGGGGTTGATGGCGAGCAGCCGTTCCTTCAGCGCCTCCACCTTCACCTGTCCCACCGTCTTTGTCGTCGCCATCAGCTGGCGATTGATGTTGGTAATGCACACGCGGTCAGAGTCCACGATGCTCAGCCGTCGGATGCCGCTGCGCACCAGGCTCTCAGCACACCACGACCCTACTCCACCGACGCCAAAGATAATCACTCGTTTCTGGGCGATACGCTCCATCGTCTCGTCGCCCAGCAACAACTCACTCCTGCGGAATATTGCATTGTCTATAGCCATTACTTGATTGTATTACGATGCAAAAGTACTACTTTTTCTCAAATAATCAGGCCATCAAAAGCCAAAAACGACAAAGACATTTAATGGTAGACCATCACTTTCGGTAAAATACCATGTTTATGGTATGCGAATAACGCACCAGAGGTATTGCGGGTGTGAGAAATTCGCCGTACCTTTGCACCATGATTTTGAATTTATAACTTAAATAGAAGGTAAGGATTATGGCAAAGATTGCAAAACAGCTGACCGAGCTCGTCGGCAACACACCACTTCTTGAGCTCAATAAGTATTCAAAGGCAAAGGGATTGGAGACACCCGTGATTGCCAAAGTAGAGTTTTTCAACCCCGGCGGCAGCGTCAAGGACCGTATCGCGCTGGCTATGATCGAGGACGCTGAGGCGAAGGGCATCCTAAAACCTGGCGCTACCATCATCGAACCCACCAGCGGTAATACGGGCGTAGGACTGGCACTGGTCAGCGCCGTCAAGGGCTACCACCTGATCCTTACCATGCCCGAAACCATGAGTGTGGAGCGTCGTAACCTCGTCAAGGCATACGGTGCAGAGGTGCGTCTCACCTCAGGTAAAGACGGTATGCCCGGTGCCATCCGCGCTGCTGAGGAACTGCGCGACTCGATTCCTGGGTCCGTCATCCTGCAACAGTTTGAGAATGCGGCCAACCCCGCCAAGCACTATGCGACCACGGGGCCTGAAATCTGGCGCGACACCGACGGACAGGTGGACATCTTCATCGGTGGTGTAGGTACTGGTGGTACCATCAGCGGCACAGGTAAGTACCTGAAGGAGCAGAATCCCAACGTGAAGGTGATTGCGGTGGAGCCGAAGTCATCACCCGTGCTGAATGGTGGTCAGAGCGGTCCGCACAAGATTCAGGGCATCGGTGCCGGTTTCGTACCCAAGACGTATGATGCCGACGTCATCGATGAGGTGTTCGACGTGGAGAACGACGACGCTATCCGCACGGGACGCGAGATTGCCCAACAGGAAGGTCTGTTGGTGGGTATCAGTGCTGGTGCTGCCCTCTTTGCTGCCATCCAGATAGCCAAACGTCCTGAGAACAAAGGCAAGAAGATTGTGGTGTTACTGCCCGATACAGGCGAGCGCTACCTCTCTACGGTGCTCTATGCCTTCGAGGACTATCCACTGTGAAAAATTGAAAAATTGAAGAACTGAAAAATTGAAAAAGTGTACTCTTTTCAATCGAAAAGGGTACGCTTTTTGTCTTTGATCGTCTATAGATAAAAAGAGTTTATGAACATCGCATTAATTATCGCTGGAGGCTCTGGCAACAGGATGGGACAAGATATCCCCAAACAGTTCATACACGTAGAAGGATGTCCTATCATCATCCATACGATGCAGGCCTTCCAGAAGCATCCTGATATACAGGCGATTGCAGTGGTCTGTCTGAAAGGATGGGAGACCGTCTTACAGTCGTATGCCAACCAGTTTCTCATCGACAAACTAAAATGGATCTTCCCTGGAGGAGGTACAGGTCAGGAATCCATCCACAACGGTATCTACGGACTGCGTGAGGCTGGCTGTCAAGATAGTGACCTAGTACTGATCCACGATGCCGTACGACCGTTGCTCTCACAGGAAATCATTTCCTCGAACATTGCCACCTGTCAGGCATACGGCTATGCCATCACAGGTATCCAGTGCCGTGAGGCTATTTTGGAAAGCGAAGATGGTTTCTCCTCTAATACCAGTATCCCACGCGACAAGCTCGTGCGCACACAGACACCACAGACCTTCCGTCTGGGGAATATCATCGCGGCCCATGAGGAAGCGAAAACAAAAGGTATCAACAACTCTGTGGCATCATGTACTTTAATAGCCGAACTCGGCGGAAGGGATATGCATATCGTGCCTGGCTCTGAGAAGAATATCAAGGTGACTACTGTTGAGGATCTGGAGATTCTGAAAGCCCTCATGAATATCAAGGCAGAATCATGGTTGAAATAAGTGCGCTGAATGGTTCCACTATCCTGATTACAGGAGCGACAGGCCTCATCGGTTCCGAACTGGTAGAGACCCTGCTGACAGCAACCGACTGTGAGGTCTATGCTACTTGCAGACAACAGGATACGGCACAACAACGCTTCCAACATATCCTCCCACATCCCCGTCTCCATCTGTTGACATACGATGTGACACAACCATTGACGGCAAATACCCACTTCGACTATATCATCCATGCAGCGAGTCCGGCCAGTCCTGCCAGTTTCAGTCAGTATCCCGTAGAAGTGATGATGGCCAATATCCTTGGAGTCAGGCATCTTCTGGACTATGGACAGCGCCACCAGATGAAACGAATGCTTTTCATCTCCTCCGGTGAGATCTATGGTGAGGGCGACGGAACACCGTTTCAAGAGCATGACAGCGGTTATATCGACAGTCTTTCACCACGCGCCTGCTACCCCTCCTCCAAACGGGCTGCAGAGACCCTGTGCGCAGCGTATGTGGCAGAAAAGAATGTCGACGTGGTTATCGCACGACTCTGTCATACCTATGGTCCTGGCTTCACGGAGAAGGACAACCGTGTCTATGCTCAGTTCCTACGCAACGTACTGCGAGGAGAGGATATCGTGATGAAGAGTGCAGGCAGACAGATGCGTTCGTGGATCTATGTACAGGATGCCGTAGACGCTATCCTGACTCTGTTACTGAAAGGGGAAAAAGGAGAAGCCTACAATGTGGCAGATGCGCAGTCATGCATCACCATCCGATCACTAGCAGAGAAGATTGCGGCATTGGCCGACAGACAGGTGATCATCGATATCCCTCAGGATGCTACACAAGGGAACACGACACCCATCAGTTGCGCTACATTCGCAACGAAAAAGATAGAAGCCTTAGGTTGGAAACCCAGATACACCATTGATGAAGGTCTTCGTCAGACTCTGCAACGTCTTCAAAACCAGGGGTAGTAGTGGCGACCAACCTTCCGCATCACCTGTGCCACCGACTCTTCCGCATCCATATTGAAATAGGTCTTGTAATGATGAGACTCCCGTTTCTCGACAGGAGGCAGTTGCATATAGTCGCCAAAGAAATGACGCAGGTAATGGTCGTAGCCATCCGACAGGCACACTTCGATGCCCTCAAACGGGAACTTCACCGGTCCACCGACCCACGCACGGGGATAGACCTCCTTGTCGCCATAGATACCACAATACACCACCACATGGCTCGTGGAACCAAAGGGATGACGATGACAGATATCGTCCATCATCCTCAGCAAATGACGACGATAACTCCGTCGTCCCAGGAACCCGCGCGTCTTATAACAGAAGCGACCCCACTCATGTCTGTCGAGCAACAGGCGGAGATACTCGCCAAACGTACTGTGGGCGGAGATGGCAGCCAACCGGTTCTGTATCTTTGAGAAACGCCGTTTGAGCCGTATCGCCTCCTCCATCTCCTCTGCCGTTCCATCCAAAGGGAAAATGTCGACAAACAAACCGAATACACAAGGGGTGTCCTTGCGTTCCAGAATGGTGGTACCTTTCTTACACAATTTCGAGAAATACATGAAATAATTATCCGTATTGTAAGGCGTATGCAACTCATACTCACCCAGGTCGCCGTTCTCTCCACAGATATCCAACAGACGGTCATAGTCAGGACGAGGCATGAACACGTCGATATCATCATCCCAAGGAATCATACCATGATGACGCACGGCTCCGATAGCCGTACCTCCACAACAGTAATAGGTGAGGTGATGTTCCTCACAAATGGAAATAAACTTCTTGAGAATGTCCAGAATGATGGCATTCCACTTCGGTTGCAAATCAGGTGTTATCTCTTGCATGACGATCCATATGATTTTGGCGACAAAGGTACAAAGAATATTTTAGAATCGTTTGGTAGTTCCTGCTTTTTTGGTTATCTTTGCAGCAAGTAATAGAACCCAGCGTTTGTCAAAAGCGATTACGACTATGAGACTTGCCTTTCTCATCTCAGCCCACACAGACCCCATCCACTTGCGACGGATGATAGGGAGTCTGCCCCCAGCATCGGTATTTATCGTGCATGTGGACGCGAAGTCCAAGCTGACCCCTTTCACCGATTTGATCACAGACCCGAGGGTGTTCTTCATCCAGGAACGCACAGACGTGATGTGGGGAAGTATCGGTGTTGTAGAGGCGCAGATGAAGATGATCAGGAAGGCACTGCAACTGAACCAGCAAGAGCCTATCGACTATCTGATATCGCTGAGTGGACTGGACTATCCGCTATGGAGCAACCAGCGCATCAACGACTTCTTTGTCCGTCAACCGGGAAAAGAGTATATCGTAACCCTCTGTATGGAAAACCAGGGAGAGGCAGCACAACTCTATCGCGAACACCGTCCGTTCAACTATAAATCATGGCCATATGGCTCGTTGGGCAGTAAGTTCAGAGTGGCACTCCGCAAAATCATCTATGCGATAGGCATCCGCAAGTCTTTACGTTTCCGAGCCCAAGGGAAGGAATATGTATTACACAAAGGTTCTATGTGGTGGGCCATCACGCCTGCTCTCGCCACGCTGGCTCTTCAGTACTGGGATGAGAACACGGACTACGTGCGATACTTCCACGACGGTTTTGCACCAGACGAGACCTTTATCCACACGATAACTGCGCATTCGACATTTGCACCTCAGGCGATACGATTGGAAGGAAAATTCAAGAACTTAGAGGGAATCACCCCACTCACCTTTATTGACTATACCCATGGTATAAAGGTGTTTACAGAGGAAGACTTTGAAGAACTCATCCAAAGTGATAAGATGTTCTGTCGGAAAACGGTTACAGGTATCAGCGACCGTCTAATGGACATGATTGATACCTACAGGAGTACCCACTAACGATAATACTCCACCACCATGTGTTCAATGGTTGAAGGAACCAATTGACCCACTGACTCACCCTTACGTACCCGTTCACGAATCTCCGTGCTCGACACGGGGTAGAGCTCTGCATCAACTGTACCAGGATATTCGTCGCGCGGATAGACCACCACATCATACTGCCGCAGGATATCTTTCCAGTGATACCAACGGGTAAAGTGTGCCCAGTTGTCACCACCAATCATCAAGACAAACTCCCGATCGGGATAATGTTGACTTAACGCCAGTAATGTATGCCATGTGTAGGAGGGCTTGGGAAGATGGAACTCGAAATCGGAAGCAACGATACCCTCAATATCTTCCACTGCTTTTTGAGCCATCATGAAACGCAAGTGATCGGCCAATAGGTCGGATTCCTGTTTCAAAGGATTCTGAGGCGACACCATCAGCCACACTTCATCTAGCGATGCTTCCTTTCGCAACTGTTGCGCCAAAGCGATATGTCCGTTGTGGATAGGGTTGAACGAACCGCCGAAGATGCCTGTCCTCTGCATGGATTATGCTTGATCTAAGAAAGCTTTAACAATCGATAGCACCTCCTGCTTGGCTGTCGTTAGATCATCATTGACAACCACATGATCAAACTGTGGTGCGAAGGTCATCTCATAAGATGCCTTTGCCAACCTGTTCTCTATCGCCTCCTGGGTATCGGTGCCTCTACCCTCCAGTCGACGACGCAGTTCCTCTACTGAGGGAGGCTGAATAAAAAGACTAAGTGCCTCGTCGCCATAGAATTTCTTGATATTGACACCTCCCTTGACATCCACGTCGAACACCACATTCTGTCCAGCATCACGCTGACGCTCGACCTGAGACTTCAAGGTGCCATAGAAACGATCCTGATACACTTCCTCATACTCCAGAAACTCACCAGCATCTATCTTCGCCTTAAACTCCTCAGGAGTCAGAAAGAAATACTCCACACCATTTTGTTCCGTACCCCTCGGTGCACGCGAAGTGCAGGAGACGGAGAAATAGAGACGGAGCTCAGGATACTCATGCATCAACCACTGAACAATGGTCGACTTACCACTACCACTGGGGGCACTTACGATAATCAACTTTCCCTTCATCGTTTACAATGCATTTAGAACCTGCTCTTTGATCTGTTCCAGCTCGTCTTTCATCTGCACGACAATATTCTGCATCTCCGCTTGGTTACTTTTGGAACCCGTCGTATTGATTTCGCGCCCCATCTCCTGTGCGATAAATCCCAGCTTTTTCCCTTGTCCTGCCGGTTCATCCATCGTCTCACGAAAATACTTTAGGTGATTGGTCAGTCGTTGCTTCTCCTCACTGATATCCAGTTTCTCGATATAATAGATCAGTTCCTGTTCCAGACGGTTACGGTCGTAGTCAACACCAGGGATATTCTGCAAGCCATCGATGATTCTATTCTTGATTTTCTCCACACGGTTCTGCTCGTAAGGTGCAATACTGGCCAACAACTGTTCGATATTATCAATCTTCTCACTGAACTTCTTCTGCAAAGCAGCACCTTCCTGAATACGGAAATCGACAATGGACTTCAGAGCCTGTTTGATGGTCTGGCATACCACGTTCCACTCCTCATCACTGAGTTCTTCCACCTCTGTCTTAGTCGTCACATCGGGCATACGTAACAGGGTATAGAACCAGTCGTTGGGCACAGGGATGCCTGTCTTCTCGGCAATAGCCTGTATCTGATGATAATAGTTCTCTACTAAAGCAGCATTGATGGGGGTAGCGTCAAGAACAGCCTCCTTTTCTATCCATACACAGAAGTCAACTTTCCCCCTAATCAACGACTCTGCTATCATCTGACGGATTTCCATCTCTTTCTCCCGATACAAGGGAGCAATACGGGTATTCAAATCCAAAGCCTTCGAGTTCAGCGACTTGATCTCTACGTGAATCTTTTTTTCTTTGTAGGCTACAACTGCATTTCCGTAGCCTGTCATTGACTGTATCATAAGTGTCTTGTCTTTTTGGGTACAAAGGTACAGGTTTTTTTGTTCCTTACCAAAACAGGTCCGTATTTTTTTAGTTTCAGAACCATTTCTACCGGATGAAAAACTCCTCTCTTTGCAATAAATATAAATATTTTCTCCTATTTTCTTTTCATATTTCCTATTTATTGTATAACTTTGTCACATAATAAATACTACACGGATGATTTCATTATTATTACTGACTTTTTATTGGCCCGGCGTTTATCTTGGGACATCAGTTGTCTTAGGACTGATTGCTGCATTAATAGTCGCCTTGACTTGTCGACATAAAAATATGTTTCGTCGCAAATTGATGTTGGCGTTCTTAACGCCTGCTACCGCTATAGCAGCAGCTTTTTTCAGCATTTTCATATCGGGAATGCTAGTAGGCTATTTCCTCCATACGGACGAGAAGCATCAATCAGAACTACAAACGGAGTTGTCAAAGGATTATAAGTTGCTTGCTTCCGACATGGACCATTTGTCAAACGCCATTTACTCCAAGGACAACGACTCCATTCAAGTGGTGGACGTAGACAGTGTGATGGTTATTGGTGACACCATTGTCGGCAAAAGCAAGGAGGGGTATTTTGTGATAGAACCCGACCATGACAAACCAGAATACTACCCTTCCATCAAAGACTGGGCATACTACACAAAAGAAAAAATGCTCAGGCTCTCCTCGCCCCACGAGTTCTACTGGCAAAAGCGCGAGATCGCATTCTACATTGCCGGCGTTAGCTGTACTTTATTCACGGTCTTAGCTGTTTATCTGTTATGGGTAATCGGTCTGAATGTACATCGAGGCTACTGGTGGAAAGGGCGCTATCCATGTCCTTGTTGTGGTCACCTGACGTACAATCACAAGCCCAGCGGCATCTACGAGATCTGTGAGGTTTGTTACTGGGAAGATGACCCCAAAGCCTATCAAGACCCCAGCAGCCCGAAGAATGTGAACAGCGTCAGTTTGGAACAAGCGCAGAAGAATTTCAAAGAATTCGGAGCTTGTCGCCGTGACATGATCGGTCACGTACGCAAGCCCCTAAGAAATGAGATTCCCTCCTGACAACACGGTCAGAGATCAATCCCGTAACCCACTGTAAAGGTAATCACCTGGTGTTTGCTATTCAATCCACTTTCAGCTTTGAAAGGATTGGTAAGTCCGAAGGTATAGCGGGCTTCCAACATGATATTCTTGTATTCGTAAGAGATACCAATGGGGAGGGAGAAATTGACTGTGTTTAGGATATTACTCATGTCCGTCTTAGTAGTCACTACCTCTGTCTGCCATTGCTCCTGGACCTTCTGTCCTGTCTCCACACGACTCGAGAATTGTGACTGTAGTAAGAAGCCTACCTGAACACCGACTCTCAAAGCCAAACCATTGGCAACGTAGAGATTTGCCATGATGGGGATATTCAGAAAGTTCATGGTGTATTTCATGTCGCTCCACCTCTCATACGAATCGTCAGCGGTGATACTGAAATCATGAAACTTCGTTCCTTGGTTGGAAAACATAGCACCTACAGATACACTCAAAGGTTTCATGAACTGATAAGCAATTTCCGCACCACCGGTAAATCCCTGCTTCATCTGAGTAGTAGCAATATAATCCGTACCCCCCAAGAAGATGCCATCATCACTCATCTGCGACAGGTTCAGACCTAACTTAGGATAGACAGTAAAACGACCAACAGGATTTTGGGCCTGTGCTACAGAACAACATGCTATCAAAAGCAGCAAAGTAATTACTTTTTTCATATTTTTTTGCATTTTTGCTTTAAAAACGTGAAAAAAGGTGTGTTATTGCATGAGAATCGATTTTTAATACGTACTTTTGCATTTTATTAGGTGAAGAAACAATTGTTATGGCAACCATTTTACATATTGAAACAAGTACGGATGTTTGCTCTGTGGCTGTATCACAGGACGGTGCCTGCATCTTCTCTGTAGAAGACCACGATGGTCCCAACCACGCCAACAAAATCGGTGGATTCGTTGACGAAGCGTTGTCGTTTACTGACAACCACGCCATTCCCTTCGATGCAGTAGCCGTCAGTTGCGGTCCTGGCTCCTATACAGGTCTGCGTATTGGCACCTCTATCGCAAAGGGCATCTGCTATGGCAGAGACTTGAAACTGCTTGCCATACCTACCCTCGAACTGATGGCAGTGCCCGTGTTGCTGCGTCATGAGGAGATAGAAGACGACGCACTTCTCTGTCCGATGATAGATGCCCGAAGGATGGAGGTATATGCCGCTATCTACGACCGTAGCCTGAAGCCCATAAGAGAAATACAGGCTGACATCGTTGACGAAACGACCTATCAGGCATTTCTCCAAGAGCGCCCTGTGTATTTTTTCGGCAATGGAGCAGCCAAATGTATGGAGAAAATACAGCACCCCCATGCTCATCTTATCGAGGGAATAGAGCCTCTTGCCAAATGGATGTTCCCATTGGCAGAGAAACGATTCCTCAACGAACAGTATGAGGATGTGGCCTACTTCGTTCCGTTCTACTTAAAAGATTTTATCGCCAAACAACCCAAGAATTTACTGTAATAACTATGGATATAAAAGGATTGGATTACAACACCCAACGAAAAAAACTCATCATGCCGGAATATGGCAGGGAGATTCAGAAAATGATTGACTATGCCATCACCCTTCCTGAGAAAGAGGACAGACAACGCTGTGCTGAGGCTATCATCAACCAAATGAGTCATAAAGCTCCACAACTGAGAAACAGCGAGGAGTTCATCCGTACCTTGTGGGATCATCTATACCTGATGAGCTACAAACTCCTCGATATCGACTGGCCTTTTGATATCAGCGAAGCTGAGAAACTGCAGAGTAAACCAGAACCTATTAAGATTCCTCAAGAAGGTAACTACCTACGCTATTATGGCAAGTTGGTAAAAGAACTGCTGCAGAAACTGAAGGAGATGCCCGCTGGCGAAGAGCGTGACGAGCTCACCAGAATGACGGCCAATCAGATGAAACGTGACCTCATGACATGGGGCCATGGATCGATTGACGATGAAAAGGTGATTGACGATATTGCCCGAATGACAGATGGTGTCATCCAACTGGATCTTGACATATTCAAGTCACTGGGTATGAGAAGTATGGCATCAGAGCCAAAGAAACAGATCAAGAAAAAGAAATAGCCTATGTCTTCATTCATCATTGAGGGAGGTCATCTGCTTAGTGGCACTATCTGTCCACAAGGAGCCAAGAACGAGGCACTACAGGTGATCTGTGCCACCCTACTAACAGCCGAGGAGGTGACTATCCGCAATATCCCGGATATCCGCGACGTGAACAACCTGATACAGTTGCTAAAGGATATCGGTGTAAAGGTGCATCAAAACAATCGCAACGACTACACCTTCTGTGCCGACGACCTGCGCCTTGACCATCTGGAGAGCGACGAGTTCGTGAAGAAGTGCGCAGCACTCAGAGGAAGCGTGTTGATGATTGGTCCGCTACTGGCCAGATTCGGCAAGGCTGTCATCACCCAACCCGGTGGTGACAAGATTGGACGGCGCCGATTGGACACCCATTTTCTGGGATTCGAGAAATTAGGAGCTCGCTTCAACCAGGTGGAGGACCGTAGCGTCTATGAGATTGCTGCCAAGCAGTTACGTGGTTGTTATATGCTACTCGACGAGGCTTCGGTGACTGGTACGGCGAATATCATCATGGCAGCAGTCTTTGCCAAGGGCAAGACCACCATCTACAACGCTGCCTGCGAACCCTACATCCAACAGCTCTGCCTCCTCCTCAATAACATGGGCGCAAAAATCAGTGGTATCGCCTCCAACCTACTGACGATTGAAGGTGTCACTTCTCTGCATGGTGCAGAGCATACCATCCTCCCCGATATGATTGAGGTGGGTTCATTCATCGGCATGGCAGCGATGTGTGGTGACAATGTCCGCATCGAACACGTATCGTTGAAAAACCTAGGCATTATCCCAGAGGCCTTCCGCCGGTTAGGTGTCAAGATAAAAGTAGAGGGTGATGATTTGATCGTCCCCCGTCAGCGTCATTATGAGATTCAGTCATTTATCGATGGTACGATTATGACAATCGCTGATGCTCCGTGGCCAGGACTCACTCCCGACCTGCTCTCCGTACTCATTGTGGTGGCTACCCAAGCATGCGGTAGTGTACTGTTCCACCAGAAAATGTTTGAGAGTCGACTGTTCTTTGTCGATAAACTAATCGACATGGGAGCACAGATTATCCTCTGCGATCCCCACAGAGCCGTCGTCGTGGGCCACGACAGGAAGATTACCCTCCGCGGAGGACGTATGTCGAGCCCTGACATCCGTGCAGGTATCGCCTTGCTGATAGCAGCGATGAGTGCCAAAGGAACCAGTCGTATTGACAATATTGAACAGATTGACCGAGGCTATGAGGATATTGAGCAACGTCTCAATGCTCTCGGTGCCCACATCCAACGTATATGATTCGACGCGAGGACGTTTATAGAATAGGAAAGATTGGTAAACCCCATGGGGTGAAAGGAGAGGTGTCGTTTCAGTTTGATGATGATATCTTCGACCGAACAGATGCCGACTTTCTCATCTTGGAACTTGATGGTATTCTAGTTCCGTTCTTTATGGAGGAATACCGTTTCCGGTCTGACTCCCTTGCGCTGATGAAACTGGAAGGTATAGATACGCAGGAACGTGCTCGTGAGTTAACCAACTGCGAGGTGTTTTTCCCACGTGAGCAACAAGACGATGAAGAGAACCTTTCGTGGGCCGCAATCATTGGGTTCACCGTCATCGACGAACAAACAAATACACCAGTGGGGACCATCGCTTCAGTAGATGACAGTACTGAGAACGTCCTCTTCGAACTGGAAGACGGCACACTGATTCCTGCCTCAGAGGATTTAATTACAAACATCGACACCAAGAAACGGACAATCACCATCGATTTGCCCGAAGGATTATTAGAATTATGAGTAAACGACAAATAGCTATTCTTGGCTCTACAGGGTCCATCGGAACACAAGCACTGCAGGTGATAGCGGAACACCCCGACTTGTTTGAGGTGTATTGCCTCACCGCCAACAACCGTGTGGAGCTTCTTGCACAACAGGCACACCAGTTTAAACCTGCTGCCATTGTCATCGCTAATGAAGCACGATATGATGAACTGAAACAACTGATGGCTGACGAACCAGACATCAAGGTATATGCAGGAACTCGTGCCCTCGATGAAATTGTAGAGGCAGCCCCCATCCAGATGGTGCTCACGGCCATGGTAGGTTTTGCGGGTCTCTCACCCACTATCCATGCCATCAAGGCTGGTAAGGCGATTGCCTTAGCCAACAAAGAGACATTGGTTGTGGCAGGCGAACTCATCCTGAGTCTCGCCCAACAGTACCACACCCCTATTCTACCGGTAGACAGTGAACACTCCGCCATCTTCCAGAGTATCGTAGGAGAGGACAACAACCCTATTGAGAAGATTCTGCTGACTGCCAGTGGCGGACCTTTCCGACTATTGCCTGCAGACAAGCTGGCTACCGTGACGAAGGCCGACGCCTTGAAACACCCCACATGGGATATGGGGGCGAAAATCACCATCGACTCCGCCACCATGATGAACAAGGGATTTGAAGTCATCGAAGCCAAATGGCTTTTCGGTGTTGAGGCGCATCAGATACAGGTGCTCGTACACCCCCAGTCTATCGTACACAGTGCCGTACAATTCCACGATGGTGCCGTAAAGGCTCAGTTGGGTGTACCCGATATGCGCCTGCCCATCCAGTATGCATTCTCGTTCCCTCAGCGCCTACCACTCAGTGGCGACCGTCTGGACCTCTTCCAACATCCGTTGGAGTTCTTTGAGCCCGACCTGAACAAATTCCGTTGTCTGGCTCTTGCTTTCGAGGCCATCCATCAGGGAGGAAATATGCCCTGCATCGTGAATGCCGCCAACGAGATTGTCAACAGAGCCTTCCTTGAAGACCGCTGCGGTTTTCTCCAAATGGCCGAAATCATTGAACAGACAATGGAAAAGGCGACGTTCGACAAGAATCCTACGTACGATACTTATGTAGCCACCGATGCCGAGGCGCGTCGCATCGCTGCAGAATTATTGAAATAACGACTCGCAACTTTAAAAAAGTAGATGACGTCAAAAAGTAAAAACAATTAACGATTATGGAAATATTTCTCATCAGACTATTACAGTTCATACTCGCTATCAGCCTTCTGGTGCTTCTGCACGAAGGTGGTCATTTCTTCTTCGCCAAACTCTTTGGCGTACGTGTCGACAAATTCTATATGTTTTTCGACCCCAGAATCTGGAAATGGGATGGCAGTATCATCAAGTTTAAACCCAAGAACAGTGATACACAGTACGGCATGGGATGGCTACCTTTAGGTGGCTATTGCAAAATTGCCGGTATGATTGACGAGAGCTTCGACACCGAACAGATGAAACAACCCGAGCAGGCATGGGAGTTCCGCACTAAACCGGCTTGGCAACGTCTGCTCATCATGATTGGCGGTGTACTCGTCAACTTTCTCTTAGCTCTGTTTATCTACTCTATGATCTTGTTCTATTGGGGCGACACCTATATCCCCCTGAAAGACATGTCACTGGGTATGAAATTCAACCGTGAGGCAAAGGCTTACGGCTTCCAAGACGGCGATATCCTGTTAGGAACGGAAAAAGGCGCTTTCAAGGAATTTTCTGCCGATATGTTCAGAGCCATCAGTGAGGCCAGCCGTGTTGACATCATCCGTCAAGGTAAGCAAATGAGCATCAACCTGCCCGGAGAATTGAACCTGTTGGATATGCTCAAGAGCGAACCTGCTTTCGTCCGTCCACTGCTTCCCTCTCAGGTGGATAGCGTCATTGCCCACACACCTGCCGATAAGATAGGTCTGCAGAAAGGCGACAAGATTGTTGCTATCAACAATCATGCTATTGACTCACACAACGAATATCTCGACGAGATTGGTCGACTGAGTGATATGCTGGCTTTGGCAAAGACATCTGCCGACAGTCTGAAGATACGTACAACAACGATTGTCTATGCCCGTGACGGAGTCAACGATACGGCACAAGTGGTGCTCACTCCCGAGTTGTTATTGGGCTTCACCAATATCGGACTGAACAGCATCTACCAGCCCGTCACGAAAGAATACGGTTTCTTTGAGAGCTTCCCTGCCGGTATTAAGTATGGCTGGCATGTACTCGCCTCCTATGTGGATGACATGAAATATGTGTTCACTGCCGAGGGTGCGAAATCGTTGGGTGGCTTTGGAGCCATCGGCAGTCTGTTTCCACCCATGTGGGACTGGTATATGTTCTGGAAGATGACAGCCTTCCTCAGTATCATCCTCGCCTTCATGAACATCCTGCCTATCCCTGCTCTCGACGGAGGACATGTCTTGTTCCTGCTCTATGAGATGATTACGCGTCGCAAACCCAGTGAGGAATTTATGGTCCGCGCCGAGTATGTCGGCTTTGGTATCCTTATCCTCCTGATGGTGGTCGCCAACCTGAACGATATCCTACGCTGGTTAGGCTATATGTAATCAGTACATAGGTACAACCGATGATAAGGTAGACCAGTAACAGTTGTGCCACCCCGAGATGGATATGGTCGATACTTGAACCTGGCCATTGGGCAATGGCGGAGAGCAGACGGTTCAGAAGACCTACTGTTGCCGATATGCCGTCAACGATGTAGGGGTGTAGTATGTTGATCCATCCCAGGGTAAAAAGCAGAAGCGCTTCATAGAGGATGAGTGTCACCAATGGGATGACTACATAGTTGCTCAGTAGAAAATAGACGGGCAGTCGTCCGAAATAATATGCCACGAGGGGTGCCGTCCCCAACTGAGCAGAAACAGATATCGTCGTCAGTCCCCATAGATAACGCAACCAGCGATGACGCCATAGGACTGCCGACGGTATCATTTGTTGTAAAAGGGGATGAAAGAGAAGAATGGCAGTGACAGCCAAAAACGACAGCTGAAAGCCGATATCCCTGATGGATTCCGGCCGTAGCAATAGCATCACGACAGCGGTGAAGATGAGCGTGCGGAACGGTTTTCGTGTACGATGAGCCGTAGCGAAGACAGTATATATGGTAATCATCGTGGCCGAACGCACCACACTGGAAGGAAGCCCCACTAAGAATGCAAACATCCAAATGCAGACGACCACTAATGCTTGGGCAAACAGACGCCATCGTCGCCACGTCACCAAAAAAGACACTACTCCGTAAATCATCATTAAGTGCAGTCCACTGAGAGCCAGCACATGCGAGGCTCCTGTCTTAGAATACACCTCTCTCACCTCCTTGTCCAGTGCCGACTTGTCACCCAGTGTCATCGCCGCTACTACACCATAGGCCTCCTCATCAATACCCTCATAGCGCTTAAGCAGTTCATGACGCATCATCAAAAACTTCTGTTGGATAGTTGGAACAGGGGTTTCCTCCTGTTCCATATCCATCCACAAACCACGTGTACAGAGAAATCCCAATATCCCTATCACACATAGCCTTAGCAGAATGTTATATCCCTTATGCCAATGTGAAGTCAAGTTGTCGTTTCTCTACGTTTGCTCTTGCCACCTGAATACGGACAGCGTCACCCAACTGGTACCTACGATGGTGATGGCGCCCTACCAGACAGTAGTTCTTCTCATCGAAATCGTAATAGTCGCCATCCAAGTCACTCATCGGTACCAGTCCCTCACAGTGATTCTCGTCGATCTCACAATAGATACCATATGACTGCACTCCACTGATATGAGCGTCATAGATATTTCCTATCTTATCTTCCATATACTCTACCATTTTATATTTGATAGAGTCGCGCTCCGCATTCTGTGCCACCTGTTCCATGTCTGAACAATGCTCACAGAACTCCTCATACTTTTCTTGATTGACCGATCGCCCACCTTCTTGGTATCGGGTTAACAGTCGGTGTACCAGTGTGTCAGGATAACGGCGGATGGGTGAAGTGAAATGAGTATAGAAATCAAACGCCAATCCGTAATGTCCTATATTGTGTGTGCTATACTTCGCTTTCATCATGGCACGAAGGGCAACGGATTCCACAAGGTTCTGTTCCCGTCGTCCCTGTACCTCATCCATCAGTGCATTCAGACTCTTCGAGATGGCCCCCTTAGTACCACTCGTCTTCATCTTATAACCAAACTTCACAACAAACTCACGCAATTTCTCCAGTTTCGTAGGATCAGGCTGGTCGTGGATACGGTAGACAAAGGTTTTTGTTCCCTTTCCGGGTTTCCCTTTTGCATTAGGCTTGTCTATCTTTCCGATGGATTCGGCAACGGTTCTGTTGGCAAGGAGCATGAACTCTTCTATCAGTTTATTGGCATCCTTCGACTTCTTGAAATAGCAGCGTATGGGCTTGCCTTTCTCGTCAACATCAAAGTGGAGCTCCTCACGATCGAACTTCACCGCTCCGCCCTTGAAACGGGCATTACGCAATTTCTTCGCCAAACTATCAAGGGTAATGAGCTCTTCAGCATACTCCCCTTTATACGGATGGTTTTTCGTTGCTGGCGGTGCAGGCTGCCCTGTGCCATCCACAACTCCATTATCCTCAAGTAACTGCTGTACCTCCTCATAAGCAAAGCGACGGTTACTTCTGATAACGGTATGTGCTAAATGCCAGCGTTTCACGTCAGCCTGATCGTTCATCTCAAAGATAACACTATAGCACAACTTCTCCTCGTCAGGACGAAGTGAACAGATGAAATTACAGAGTCGTTCGGGCAACATTGGAATGGTACGATCCACCAGATAGACACTGGTGGCCCGTTTCATGGCCTCCTTGTCGATAGTAGAGCCTTCTCTCACATAATGACTCACATCGGCGATATGCACACCTACTTCCAGCAATCCGTTCTCCAACTTGCGGATGGAAAGGGCATCATCGAAATCCTTAGCATCTTTCGGGTCAATGGTACAGGTGAACACCTCACGGAAGTCCTCCCTGCGCCGGATTTCTTCTTCGGTAATCTCTTCAGATATTTTCTTGGCAGCTTCCTCTACAGCCTTCGGATACTGATAAGGCAATCCATATTGTGCCAGGATGGCATGCATCTCGGCATTGTTCTCTCCTGTCTTTCCCAACAGGTCAATCACCTCACCTAGAATATTCTTATGCTCATTGTCGGGCCATTGGGTCACCTTCACCACAGCCTTGTCATCGGTCTTACCTCCCTTGAGTTTCCGCTTGGGGATGATGATATCATGAACAAACACACTTCCCTGAGTGATGAGAAACGCCATGTCTTTCTCCACCCTCAATTTACCCACGACGGTATCGTGTGCTCGTTTCAAAATATCTATCACCATTGCCTCACGCATATGGCGCTCCCGACGTGCCAAGAAGGTGACCTTAACCGTATCACCATCCATCGCATAGAGAGAGTTACGCTCGGATACGAAGACAGGGGCACCACCATCGGCAGGCAGGAACGAGTTCTTGCCGTTTGCTTTTCTTCGGAAGGTACCCTCCTGCACCTGCGTCTTGAGGTTCAATCGGTAAGAGTTATCACTCACCTTACTCAGGAAATCATCCCATGCCATCTCCTCCATCGTGTCGATGGCAAGCATCTTTAAGGGATGGGTATCCAATCTCAGGGCCTTGAATATCTGTTTGAAATTAAGGGTCTCATTCGGATGGTCCTGAAAAAGACTCTGCAGCTGTATGCTCAGCTGCCCTTTGGTCATTCGTTTACCAGCTTTTTTCTTTCCCATAGTCTGTACGGTTTTGTATGCTTTTGGTGGCGAAGTTACGAAAAATAAAAAGAAAAGCCAAATTAAATGGGAAATAAATCGTACCTTTGCAGCCAAAATGATCATCACATGGCAAAAATACTGATTACAGGCGCTAGTGGCTTCATCGGATCCTTTATCGTAGAGGAGGCTCTACGACAAGGGATGGAAACATGGGCTGCTGTCAGGAAATCGAGCAGCAGACTGTATCTGCAGGACCAGCGGATACATTTTATCGAACTGAACCTGTCATCGGAAGAAGACTTGAAAAAGCAATTGACGGGTCATTCTTTCGATTATATCGTACATGCCGCAGGTGTCACAAAATGTCTTTCCGCATCAATACAGAAGGCACCAAGCACCTCGTCCGCGCACTGATAGCTTTGCAGATGCCCATCAAACGGTTTGTCGACATCAGCAGTCTGAGTGTCTACGGTCCCGTAAGGGAGCACCAGCCCTATGAAGAGATCCGTGAAAGTGATACGCCGCAGCCCAATACCGCCTATGGTAAAAGCAAGCTTGAGGCTGAGCACTTTCTTGATACGCTCCACGACTTTCCTTATGTGGTGTTACGCCCTACGGGGGTGTATGGCCCTCGCGAGCGTGACTATTTCATGATGGCCAAGAGCATCCGTCAGCATATTGACTTCGCAGTAGGCTTTCAGCAGCAAGATCTGACTTTCGTCTATGTCCTCGATGTAGTACAGGCCATCTTCCTCGCCTTGGAGAGAGGTAAGACAGGACGCAAGTACTTCCTCAGCGATGGACAGGTGTGCCTTCAGTGACTTGATCCGTGAGGAGCTCGGAAACCCATGGCTGTTGCGCATCAAAGCCCCCATCTGGCTGTTGCGCATCATCACCTTCTGTGGAGAGTATATAGGACGAATGACTGGGCAGATAACGGCACTCAACAACGACAAATATCATATTATGCGCCAGCGCAACTGGCGTTGCGATATCCAACCGGCAAAGGACGAACTGGGCTACCAGCCACGCTATGACCTAAAAAAAGGCGTAGCTCTGGCAGTCAAATGGTACCAAGAAAACGGATGGCTATGAGTAAGTGGTTGAAATTTCTGTTTGCCCGCGACAAGAAACCGCACAAGGGTCTGCTACCACTGGAATGGGTGATGATCATCTATATGATTTTCACCTTAATATTACTATTCTTCACCTATACCAAGGTCGTCAATCCCAGCGAGATCTTGAAAGGACGTTTCCAGATCCTTGCCATAACCTTGGCTTTGTGGGGTGTTTATCGGATGCTGCCCTGCCGGTTCACCACCCTGATACGTGTAATTGTGCAGATGGCTTTTTTATCGTGGTGGTATCCAGACACATACGATTTTAACCGGATGTTCCCCAACCTCGATCATCTCTTTGCGGGATGGGAGCAACAACTGTGGGGTTGTCAGCCCGCTCTGCTGTTCTGCGAAAAGATGCCATGGCACTGGTTCAGTGAACTCATGGACTTAGGATACTATTGCTATTTCTACATGATTGCTGTTGTGGTGCTATTCTACTTCTTCCGTCGTAATCAGGAGTTTCATCGGGCATCATTCATCGTTACCACTGCCTTCTTTATCTACTATGTGATTTTCATCCTCGTACCCGTCACTGGTCCTCAGTTCTATTACTTGGCAGCAGGTGTCGACAATATCGCTCACGGCATCTTCCCCAATGTGCACGACTACTTCGCCACCCACCAAGAGGCACTCACAAGTCCTGGTTGGAATCAAGGCATCTTCTATCAACTGGTACAGGGTGCCCACGATGCTGGCGAACGGCCTACCGCAGCATTCCCCAGTAGTCATGTGGGCATCAGCACCATCGTCATGATTTTAGCTTGGTGCACCCACAACCGTAAGTTTTTCTTCATTCTTATGCCTTTCTACGTACTGCTATGCCTATCTACAGTATATATTCAAGCTCATTATGTCGTTGATGTGCTGGGAGGTTGGCTATCGGCAATTATTCTCTATTTCTCACTCCTCATGCTGACAAAATTATCATTTTTTCGGGTTTAAATTTGGTTGATTCGGAAAAATGTCATATCTTTGCAGACAGATAACAAAACGCACATTGATAATCAATCAGGATTCCGACATATTGGATTGTCGGAATTCTTTGTTTTTTTGTCAGCGTTACGAATGAGTATTATTCACATAAAATAAAAGAAACTATGACGTACATGTCACAAGAAGGCTACGACAAACTGGTAGCCGAACTACAGCGTCTGGAGGGTGTTGAGCGCCCAAAGGCGTCAGCAGCTATAGCCGAGGCACGCGACAAGGGCGACCTCAGTGAGAATTCAGAGTATGATGCCGCAAAAGAGGCACAGGCTCATCTGGAGGACAAGATCAACCAACTGAAGCGCACTATTCAGGAGGCCAAGATTGTAGACACCTCCCGTTTGAGCACCGATGCCGTACAGATTCTCACCAAGGTAGAGATGACCAATCTCACCACAAAGGCGAAGATGTCGTACACGATCGTCAGTGAGAACGAGGCGAATCTACGCGAGGGTAAGATTTCCATCAAAACCCCTATCGCCCAAGGATTATTGGGTAAGAAGGTGGGCGACGAAGTTGAAATCGCCATTCCCCGAGGCACCATCAAACTACGTATTGACAACATTTCATTGGCATAAGCAGTATGGATATTTTCAGTAAGATTGCCGCTGGCGAGATTCCCAGCTACAAGTGTGCAGAAAACGAGCAGTTCTATGCATTCCTCGACATCAGTCCCTTAGCCAAGGGGCATACCTTGGTCATTCCCCGTCGCGAAGTCGATTATATCTTTGATATGGACGATGATGAGATAGCAGCCTATCAGGTGTTTACCAAGAAGGTGGCCACAGCCCTCAAACAGGCGTTCCCCTGCAAGAAGGTAGCACAGATCGTGTTAGGTTTGGAAGTTCCCCATGCACATATCCACCTCATACCGATGAATTCCGAAGCCGACGTGAACTTCCGTAATGAGCATCTTCAACTCACGGAGGAAGAATTCAAGGACATTTCCTCACGTATCTACGAAGCATTTAAAAAGCTGTAACTCGAGGGTTACAGCTTTTTTGTTGACCTTCATCATACAAAGTCATCACCATATTTAATATGTACCTCGTTGACGTATTTCCTTACCAGCGCCGACGAGTCACCCTTCTTACAAATCAGGAGCACATGATCTCTCTCCGCTACGATATAGCCGCTAAGACCTTGTATCACGCCCAACTTCCCCTTAGGCAACTTGATGATATTATTCTCACAATCCTCCAGCTGTACCTCAGAATCAATCACCACATTGTCGTTATCCGACCTGCTCATGCACTCGTAAATAGAGTGCCATGTGCCCAAGTCGGCCCATCCGAAGTCGCACGTCTGCGCATAGACTTCATCACTCTGCTCCAACACGCCATGATCGATAGAGAGGTTAGGGAATTTTGAGAAGTTCTCCTGAACAAACTCCAGTTCCTCGTCCAGACTGATTTCCATCCCTTCCTTGTCGATGAGGCGCAGCACCACAGGCAGCATCTTCCTCAAAGCAGTTACCAGATTCATCACGTTCGAGATAAAGATACCTGTGTTCCAATAGAACTCATTGCTCTCCATAAACAGCTGAGCAAACTCCCGTTCTGGTTTCTCTGTAAACGACCGAACCTTATATAGCCCTTTTTCTGCCGTTTCCTCACCCAGTTGGATATAACCGTAGCCAGGCTCTGGGCGTGTGGGTTTCACAGCGAGCGAGATAATGCAATCGTGATTCTCCACATATGCGAAACAGTCCTTCACATTCTGCAGAAACGCCTGCTCTTTGAATACCGCCTGATCCGACGGTGAGATGATAACCTGTGCCTTCGGGTTCAGGTGAGAGATACGATAGGCAGCCCATGCCATACTGGGTGCTGTATTCCGATGTACCGGCTCTCGCAGGATATTCTGTTTAGGAAGCTCTGGTAATTGTTCTTCCACATAGTGCGCAAACTCCCAGTTCGTACTCACAAAGATATGGTCTATAGGCATCAATTGCGAAAAGCGGTCGAAAGTCTGCTGCAACTGTGTACGCCCCACTCCAAAGAAATCCATGAACTGTTTCGGTTGGCGTTCGCGGCTGCACGGCCACAGTCTTCTTCCCTTACCACCAGCAAGTATGACGCAGTAGTAATTCTCGTTTTTATTCATTGTTTTAGGTTGTGTCTCTTATTTGTCGACTAAGATACAGCAAAAAAATGATATCCGCAAGTATTTTTGAGTTTTTTTACAGATTTCTTTGTCAGAACCAAAAAATGTTGTATCTTTGCACCCGCTTTAGAGCCCAGATGGCGGAATCGGTAGACGCGCTGGTCTCAAACACCAGTGGGGCAACCCGTGCCGGTTCGACCCCGGCTCTGGGTACAAGGCTTAAAAGCAAAGTGTGTTGGCTATCAATTAGTTACAACACACTTTTTTATTTTTGGTGCAACATTGGTGCAACAATTCTTGTTTTTGATATATATTTCGTATCTTTGCACCCAAGAAAGGCATTCATAATTACAAGGGCTTTGGCTGCATAACAATGTAAGTGAAGCCCGATTATTATTGTATGGGGTCGGGGGCTTTTGGAATGTGGTCTTTTTTGCTTGGTGCATATACCCTTTCCCGAAAATTTTTTGAAAAAGAAAAATGCTATCCTATAGTATTATATTTAATTAATTATATTATATTAATTATTATATAGAGAATAAAAAATCTACTATAGTATATGGTATGTGTCACTATTTTTATTGCTTTAATATTGGCAATAGAGTATCTATGCCCCTTTTATTGTATTGTAAAAGCATAAGAATTATTATGCTTATGTGGCTTTCGGGATTGTTGCTTACAAGCCCTTGAATTTGTTTTCTTGATAAAGTGTGCATCCGACAAAAGAAAATTGATTGTGGGGGTGTTTGTGTGCCTTTTAAGGGGTGTTTGTCTTATTTATTGCCTCTTGCAGATTGATTCGCAAATCCCATTGGCTTTCAGTGGGAGTTAGCAATGTCCCTTGTATCTTGGAAACTTCTCTTTTTCTTGCATCTTTATCAGACTTAGAAAGTGTGTTGGTTGCATTATTGATGGTATTATACAATAGCCCTTTTATATCTTCGGGGGAATAATCCATATTTATGGCAAACTCTGTGAAAGTGTGGGCATAAATATTTGGTGTTCCAAATTGTTTCTTGTCTGTTGGTATGGTTATTTCCTTGTATGGGTTTAATCTTTGGTATTGTTCAAACAAATCTTCTTTAAGCCTATCCTCCCAAGTAGGATTTGCCAAGCAATATAGTTTCATTGCCCTGCCATTGTTTAAGCAAAGATGAGGCTTTTTGTAGTGGATTTCAAACTTGATATATTCTTTATCATCATCCCATCCTGCATTTCGGATAACTTGTTTCCTATTCTCACTTTGCTTTGCCTTGATATTCCTGCCTGCATCATACAATTTTAAGGATAGTGTTTTATCTTCCCACCATCTAAATTTTCCTTTATCTCTGCCTCTTTCATTCTGCAATAACTTTTCCCCTCTCTTTGCAGTATGGTGTATTATATAGTTTCGGGGTGTTGTTGGTACTTCCATTATTACACCATATTCAAACTCATCTAAATCTGACTGCCAAAAATCAATGTTAGTAAGTGTGTTTATATAGTCTATGGCTTGCACAAACTTCTTTCTATCAAAAGTAAAGTTATTGCCTTGATAGTAATACGGCACACTACCCTTTAGCCTTATATCCCCAGTGTTGTGTATGATAATTAATTGCATTTCCCATAATAAGTTCTGTTGTACTTGATATTTTCACTTTCAAGCACTAAATGTGAATAATTTATTGTATCTTTGCACCGAGATATGGTTGCACTGATAAAGTCAATCATAACTAATTAAATAAATATCCAAAGTGGGGAGGCTGTGAAGCACTCCCCTTTTCTTTGGCCTGTTAAACAATACTTGCAGCATATTTAAAAGCCTCATCCCTAAATTGTGGTGTAGCCATTCCGACAAAATAGAATATTGTTATTGTCTCCCACTTGTTGTTAGAATAAAAAACCATCAAGTCTCCAGTGTCTTGTGTCTCTCCATTCTCATTGGTTATTCCACAAGTGCCATATCCTATAAATTGGGGATAATCTTCTATCTTCCAAATTTGTGTTCGGACTATGTAAGGGGGATATTGCTTTAGTAAAGATTCCTCTTTCTTGTTGAAATTGGCTACAAATTGCCCTGCTATTGGTTGCAAGTTTCTCCCTTTCTTCCGTACTTGTGTAAAGCCATCAGGGGTAATGCCTACTCTATTGGGTAATAATCTTTCCCCACCAAAATAATAGTAACTTGATTTAGTACATTGTTTAAGTTGGTAGGTGCATACCCTCATCTGCTTTCTTATAAACTCATTCTCCATCCCACACCTCCTTTCGGTCTAATATTGATATTATCTTTCCTTTTGCAGCCTCATCCGTATAACCTAAGATATGGTAGTACAAAATAAGTTCTTGTAGCAATACATCATCCCTTATTGGCTTAGATGATTTTTCGTATTTACCAAGTCTTGGGCTAATAGCACTACACAAGATAAGCCTTAAATCTTCCAACAGATAAGTTTTGGCACTTTGCCCTGCTGCCAATGGTGGCACACTTATACTTGCATATTCCTTTGCATCTGCAAGCATTCCATCTATAAAGTCTTTGGCATTCATAATTACTCCTTTCTTATTTTGAATTAATATAATGGTCTTGCATAAACTTGTCTAAATCCCCTCTCTTTACATAGATTTTCCTGCCCACTTGGGTAAAAGGAATAATCCTTGTATCTCTGTAATGTTGCCAAGTCTTTTGGCTCACACCTAAGAGTTTCCTTGCTTCAGTAGATTCTATCCACTGGGCATTAAGTTCTTCACTACTCTTTACCCTTACAAGTTCCTTGAGTTCTTGCAGGTCTGATTTTTGTTGTAATCCATAACCTTTGTAAATTTAAAATGAAATAATATAATTTCTTTTTCAATGCAAAGGTAGTAGGATTTCTTTAAGGCTTTTGGGGAAGAAAAAGGGAAAAGCAAGTAACTTTTCCCCAAATGGCTTTATCTTGTGAAATATGGCTTAACTAAATCATACTTTTCTTTCCTATTCAAAATATAGTCTTTCCTATTAAAAAGCCCTATTTGGCTTAAAACATCATAGATAAATGCTCCAGCCTTAACATTGTACTTTTCCCCTTGAATAATACTACAAAGCCATTCCACTGCATTGTTCTTTTTATACTTGTTGAGGAATTGTTTTTGTACGGAGTAAAGAAATTCTTTTTGTTCTTTAGGATGTTTGGAGGATATATAATTATCAAATTCCTTTTTTAGTTTGGTTTTATTTACTCTTTTGGGCAAATCCATAAAGCCAATATTAGAAACTATGTCTTGTAAGAAAGTTGCAAGGTTCTCTCTCATCAAATCACTCTTAACTTTAAACTCTTTGGTAGGGATATTTAATTTTACCATAATGGCAATATTTGCCAAATCAAGAAAGTAATTACATTGTTCTTGGTATGGCTTAATATCATCCTTAAAAACATCATAGTTATCTTCAAACTTGGAGTAATCTAAAGCAATGTCATATTTATTTGCATATCCCTGTAGCCACAAAAAGGTTTGCTTCCTTTCATCTTCAAGTCTATCAAGCATAATAGCAAGGTATTCCATTTGCCTCTCATTAGGCAAACCTATAAAATCATTATCTTTGTCTAAGACTGACAAATTGCCCTTAACTTCATCCACTTGTTTTGTTAGTTCCCTTTGGAATGTAACAAGGGCTTGTACCCCTTTCTTTTTATCCTCATTTTCCATAGCACAATTACTTTACAGATAACTTTTCAAGTACCCTTTTCAATAGTTCGGGATTTACCCCTTGCAGTTGTTTCAATAGCATTTCCTCATCATCTTTCTTAAAGATGGTGTCAAGGGCTGCATCATTCTGTTGTGTGTCAAAATCTCCCATATATTTTTGTGTGGTAGATAGATTTGTATGTGCAAGTAAGGCTTTCACTTCTAAATTGTCTATTCCTGCATCTTTTGCAGCCTTAGCAAATGAATGTCGGCTAATATGGAATGATATTCTTTTTTCCAATCCTGCTAACTTTTGTATCTTAGCAAGTTCCTTGTTTATAAGTGCATTTTTAGCCCCAATCACTTCAAACATTCTTTTCTTTAGGTCGGATGGCATTGTGTCTTTTTGCTCTTGTGTGATATACTTGCACCATTGTTCACTATCATCAAGCAATGGGAAAATGTAGTCAGTGGGCTTTGCACCCTCTTTCTTATAATATGCCAATATATCAATGGCAGGCTGCACAAGTTTCAAATCCCTAACTTTGTGATTCTTCCCCATCTGATAGTTTAATCTTCCCTCTTGGGTAATGTTGCACCATCTTAGTTGTATAAGGTCTCCTGCTCTGATTCCAGCACAATAGAAAGAAAAGAAAAAGTAATTACGGCAATGCCAAATCAAACTTCCCTCTTGCAAATCAAGTGCCTTGATGGTGTCTAATTCTACTGCATCTAACTTTTCCTTTTCGGTCTTTAGTGAGCCATATTTGAACTTCATAAATGGGTTTTGTTCGGGCTTCATCTTATCATCTATTGTGATAGCCCTATTTACTAAGGTCTTGAAGATATTAAACACTACTGCAATAGTGTTTTGGTGCAACAGTTGTTCTGGGTGTCTTTCATTGGGTAGTTTATGCAGGAATGCATCAAACTTAGAAAGAAAGGATGGTGTTAGTTCGGAAAAAAGTAAATCACTTTTCTTTATGCTCTTTAGGTATGTTTCCAGTTTATTGCAGAAGCCATTATACTTTTTCCAATTCCTTATGCCTCCTGCATCATAGATGGCTTGTGTTCGGTCTTTGGCATATTGTAGGAATGATTCCGTAATATCCCCTGACTTTACTTTTTCAATAATGTTTCCTGCTGATGCATTACCATCTTCTTTTAGTTCAAGGTAGGTGTCTTTGTACCTTTGCAGAATGCCAAGAAGCATATCATTATACACACTTGCATTGTGGAATGTGTCTCTAAAATGCTTGTAGCCTTTAGCCTTTTGATTCCAATCTGCTTTCTTAACTTCTAACTCTGTCTTTACCCTCTTTGTTTTCCTATCCCTTGTAATACGGAGCATTACGGGATAGAAACCAAATCTGTTGGGATGGTTGGCTAACATAAAGCCAAATGTTGTGTTTCCTTTGTTTGCCATAACTAATTAAATTAAATATCCAAGTGCAAAGTTACAAAAAATATTGTTTGGTGCAACAATTTGGTGCAACATTGGTGCAACAATTTGGTTATTTTAATACTTTTCATTACCTTTGCATTGATTGTATAAAGTTATAAAAGCCTATAAACAAAGGATTTGCAGATAGTTTATAAAATAGTTGAATATAATATTTGTAGTTCGGCTCTGGGTACAAGGCTTAAAAGCAACGAAGAGGATGTGTCTATTTTGACACACCCTCTTTATTAATTATTGTGTAGTAAACTATTCGTGATCTAACTGCTCATAGACGGAATTGTTGGATTTGTATTCTGGCACGATTTCCTTCATCTTCTTTACCGTGTTCATATCGTTATAGGCCTTGGCTATAGCCACGAGCTCATCAATATCCTTGCTCACCTGCTGGAAGTCGTACTCACGTACCTGAGCGATACGGATCTTTTCGTGGAACGACGGCTTGGTGCCTTCGAGTTCGTTGAGCACTTCCTCGTAGAGCTTCTCGCCTGGACGAAGACCGGTGAACTTGATCTCTACATTCTTGGCACCCGACAACTGAATCATACGCTTGGCGAGATCGGCAATCTTGACAGGTTGTCCCATATCGAAGACGAATATCTCACCGCCATTTCCCTTCGTACCCGCTTCGAGCACGAGTTTACAGGCCTCGGGGATGAGCATGAAGAAACGCACGATACGCTCATCGGTAACGGTGACAGGACCGCCCTTGCGAATCTGCTCACGGAACAAGGGGATAACGGATCCGTTGGAGCCGAGTACATTACCAAAGCGAGTCGTGACAAACTGGGTAGTGGATTGCGTCTTACTGAGGCTCTGTACATAGATTTCACAAATACGCTTGGAGCAACCCATCACGTTGGTGGGGTTGACAGCCTTGTCGGTAGACACCATCACAAACTTCTTGACGCCATATTTCACACTGAGGTCAGCAATCACCTTGGTTCCGTAAATATTATTCAGCACCGCCTCACTGGGGTTATCCTCCATCATCGGCACATGCTTATAGGCAGCAGCATGAAACACATAATCAGGACGATACTTACTGAAGATGGTATTCATACGAGTCACACGATCGATACTGGTGACAATGGTGTCGGCATCAATATCAGGGAAGTCGTTTTTCATCATCAGACGAATGTCGTGCTGCGGTGTCTCAGCCTGATCGATGAGAATCATCTTCTGCGGACGATAGACAGCTATCTGACGAACAATCTCCGAACCGATGCTACCAGCAGATCCTGTAATGAGTACACGCTTACCTGTGAGCTGAGCACCCACGGACTCCATATCGACATGAATCTCCTGACGGGGCAAAAGGTCCTCAACCGATACCTCGTGAAGTTGCATGCCCATGACATCCTGCTCCGTCAACTGATTATCCTTGATGCTGGCCTCCCTAACTCCCTGAGCCATGAAAATCTTACAGCCTGCACCGATTAATATATTCTGTATCTCCTGATTGTTACGGAACTCTTCAACACGCAGAGGACTCACCAAGACGGCCTCAATCCGCTTCTCAGCAATAACAGCTGGCAGATTGCTGTCAATGTTATACACCCGCTTACCCATCAATAACATGTGGTCAGCACGTTTGTCATGAGAGATGAAACCTTCCAGACGGAAACGACGGGGACGTTGCGAATTGATATTCTTAGCCAGACCTACACCACCCGACAAAGCTCCATAAATGAGTACACGCATACAGCGATTAGCTGGCAACGACACATCGTAAAGGGCTTTGATGAGCACACGGACACCCCACATAGCTGCCGTAGAAACAACGAACATCGTCAGAATCTGAGACTGGGTGAAAGCCGATAACGCATCAATGTCCAAATACTCAAAAATCCAGGATGAGATAAGGGCAATCGCAAACGTCAACCCATTGGCATAGGCTACGTTTAACAAGTCGACAAATGACGAGAAACGAACAATACCTGAATAGGTGGAAAACACTCTCGCTCCTATCAAACTAAAGAGCACATACATCAACAATGTATATGTAATCTCAAAACGATGCTCGATTAAAACACCTGTTCTGCGAAAGATCCAATAAGTAAGGACACCCGCTAAGAAAACAATCACACTATCGGCAATTAAAACACACCAATAGGGAAGTGCATTCTTGGAGAAGTACCAATGAAGAATTCCTCGAACCGGATTCATATTATATATTTTATATTACACACTTTGGATGCAAAGGTACACATTATTTAATAATAAACACATTTTTTTAAAAAAATAATGACAGAAACACGAGATTTTTCTTTAAGTGTCAGTTTTACCCCCCCCCCATTGTGTTCGCACACAAAAATTTGATATAAGTCAAGACAAAGACCGTTTTTGATATGTTTTCGGGAAAAATTGTTGGAAGGTGACGAAAATCACCTTACCTTTGCATCGTCAAAAGTAAATAGATTGTTTTAGGTTAGTAGTAAGTTTTTAGTTTTAGGTTTTAGTTATTGGTAAAAGATTAGTTTTAGTCAGTAGGTTATTGTTAAGGTAAAAGATTGAATAAAAGGATAACAAGACGGAGCAGAGGCTCCTTATTTTAAGAAAGTAATAGAATTCAATAACCAAGCAGTCCTCGGAAGTGATTCCTGGGGCTGTTTTTTTATGCATTGCCCCTCACACCTCGGGTAATGACATAGATAATGACAGGGGCACCAATCAACGGGGTAACCGCATTCAGAGGAATGACACCCGACTCACCAGGAAAGAAACAGACAAGATTACAGAACAGGGCCACCACACTACCGGTAAGCATTGTGGTAGGTAACAAGGTACGATGGTTGTCGGTAGCGAACAACAGACGGGCAATATGAGGGACGGCCAAACCGATAAAGGTCACAGGACCACAGAATGCCGTTGTGATGGCGGTAAGCAGACCGGTAACTATTAGCAGCGCATTGCGCACCCGTATGATATTCACACCAAGATTCTCCGCATAATGATCACCCAGCAACAGCGCATTAAGGGGTTTGATAAGCATGAAGGCACCCATTAAACCCAACAGAGTGATAGATGCAAATGTTGGCATATGATCCATGGATACCCCAGAGAAACTACCCATCCCCCACACCATATACGACTTAACACCCTCGTCAGTAGCAAAGAAATTAAGTAAGGAGATGGCAGAGTTGGCCATAAAACCGATCATAATACCAATAATCAACAACATCACATGATTGCGTACGAGAGTAGAGAAGAAAAAGATGACTGCCATCACAGCCATCGCGCCGATGAATGCAGCAATCAGCACAGCAATAAATCCTGTCACATTCGTACTTCCTATCGACAGACTGCCTCCTAACAACAACATCACCAAAGCGACACCTAGACCAGCGCCACTATTCACACCAAAGATACTGGGACCAGCCAAAGGATTACGGAAAGCTGTCTGCAACAGGAGTCCACTCGTAGCCAACGCTCCGCCACACAATAATGCCGTAATGGCCTGAGGCAATCTCGACTCCAGTATAATATACTGCCAACTCGACTTGCTTGACTCACCGCCCAAGAGGATACTGAAGACTTCATCAGCAGGAATCTGCACCGACCCCATCAGTAGGTTAGCGAGGAAAAGAGCAACGATAAGCCCTCCCAATAACAGAAAATAGAGAAATTCCTTCCTCATTGCAATAACTCGTAATAGCGGAGAGGAGGAAGGTTAGGAAGATCCGGATGACAAATCCGGATGAAATCAGAAAGGAGATAGTCTGGCCGGAATGGCGTCTGCTCATAAAAGAGCGACCGTTCGACATTGCAGCCATAAACCTGTCGACGGGAGAATGCTGACAACTGACGATAGCCGGTATACTCGTTGAGTAATTCCTGAAGACTCATCGTGTGGTCGCTGCTATAGCGATAGAGCCACACCTCCGAGTCGGCTCCTCGTTCGAGCACCGTCTCGAAGGGTAACGAAAGACTGCCACTATGGGTATCACCAGCCCATGGATAGCGACCTCCGGCATCCTGAATCATCTGTCCAATGGTGCTCTGACCACCTGGGACATACCATACGCTACCCACCATCTTGTCAATGAGTACCGAACGACCCTTACCAGCTTCCTGTGCGCGTAGCTTCAACGACTGATAACAGCTGTCAACAACAGCAAAAAGACTGTCTGTCTGCCGTTCTTCACCCAACAACATACCATAGAAACGCATCCACTCAGCACGTGCCAAAGGCGAGGTCTCCATATACTCGGCACACTCCACCAAAGGGACATCCAATTCTTCTACTTTCCCGTAACCACCACTGTTTTCAAAGGGAGAGAGGAGAATCACCTCGGGCTTCAGTTCCATCATCTTCTCCACCACAGGACTGAGACCATTGCCACAGTCGACAATCTCACCGGCACTCACCCGTTGATGAATTGCAGGAATTTTTATGTACTTCAAATCAGCAACACCAACAATACGATTTTCAACACCCAAAGAAGTAAACAGCGAACAGTGGACGGTAGTAAACACACAGGCTCGTTGGATGGGGGTACGTATGAGCGTTCCTTCAGGAAGGACCTGAGGCAAGGGGTGGTGACGAGGAACGAGGACGTAAGTATGCAACACCCTACCCTCTTTCCACGGATTACGTATGGTGGCTACAGTATAACCATCGTACCTAACAACCGTCAGCAGCGAAGAATAGCGAAAAGTGACCGTATCGCCACCTTCCTGTCGACCATCGGTCTGACGACCACAGGAAGATAGCCATACGGCCATCCATAGAACTATTAGAACGAGCCTAATCATTAAACTTGATATACTCAACGCGCGTATTGAACACAATGGCGTTAGGACCTACACCACATTCGTACTCATTCTGCTTGCTGCCGTCGGCTGCATATTCTGCTATGTAGGCATTGCTGCTGTAAGCAGGATAGCCTGTGGCGGTATCTATCTGGTAGGAGGCGATATACACCTTATTATTTACAGGATCAGCCTCGATGAGCACAGGACTGACCACACCATCGTTGGTAAAGGTAGTTTTCTGCGCCGTACGGATATCATAGACCTCATAGGTCGCCTCAGTAGCTCCATAAGGACTATTTATACCATAAATCTTGGTTCCCATAAAACAAACGGCAGTAGCATCCATCACGGACTGTACGGTCACCGATAACTTATTTTTGCTTACGTTCATTTTCTTCACCTCAGCCTTCACGTCAGCATAGTTGCCCATGTCGAGCACATAGATATCAGAACCGGCAACAGCTATCTTGGTGGGATTATAGAGCTTATCGGAGGTATATGTATCCTTCTCTCCGGTCTCCAGATTGATGACCGAGACCGATGGACGAAGACAGGCACTGTAATCGGAATTGGCCACAAAAGCGAAGTCTTTGTAGATAGCAAGGCCTTCAGGATAAGAACCAACCTCGTAGGAAGGACCTGCATTGAAACTTACGGTATCAATAGCGAGCACATAGCCATTGCCAGAGGTCGATTTTACACTCCATCCCTCGTACTCCGCAGTCGAAGTACCATAGGTAGTCACGTAGATATTACCATCATAGGCCGAGATGCAACGGGGGTTGTTGGCACGCTCAGCACCAAAGATGTCGACGAGTTTAATCTGCTTGATCGAACGTAATGTCTTGGCGTCGCATACCTCGATAGTATTCTCGCCATTCACAACAATATACAACTTACTACCATAGACCAGTCCGTCGTTGGGAGTTAAACCGAGATTACGGTGATTCTGGTTGTAGAAGGCCCGCTGGGTAGTTGTACCAGTAGCATAGTCAACATACGTCAGACTACCGTTGATGTTGTTAGCCACATTACCTCCACAGACCACATAAAGTCCGTCACTGATGAGCACCGGTGTGTACTGAGGCTCACCCTCGCTCTTTGTACAAGCAGTAAAAACGATGATTCCCATCGCCATTACCATCAAGTGGAATACAATTCTTTTCATGTTCTTGTTAAATTATAATTGGTATTGAATAGATAACAAACAATGTCTTCCTGGCATCGGGTATTTCCCTACAATCTCATATTGGGCATCAAACAGGTTCTTGATGTCGAACCGTCCCTCAAACTGGTGGTGTCCAAAACGGAAGGAGCGATAGAATGTCAAGCCAAAATCAGCATATCCCTTCACCATCGTCCCCTCATAGTGCTGGAGATTAGCCTCACGATCGGTAACACCCAACCCGTGGAACACGATGTTCACCCATGGGTTCTCATAACCCAAGGAGAAAGCACCTGTATGCAAAGGGATGTAAGGTATCTGATGACCATACACCTCTGCTAATGGGTTTGTACGGTCCTCTGCCTTCTGATAACTGTAGTTGGCCGTGAGGGTCAGCCGGTGTCTGTCATTCCAGCGATAGCTGGCACGGAGGGTTGCGTCGAGTCCCCACACCTGCACCTTACCTACGTTGATGCATGTCCACACAAACATATTATAAGGAACAGCAACAATCATATCCTTCACATGGTTATAGTAGCCGTCAAGAGTGACCTGCCACGAAAGCCCCAACTGGTGTTCCTTGCGCCACGTAAGACCGATATTCAACTGGTCGGTAGTCTCAGGCAATAGGTTGGTAGAGCCATAATGAAAATAGTAGCTCTCGTTGAAGGTAGGCGAACGAAAGATATTCTTATATGAGGCACGCACATAGAACTCATGATCGGCCATTAACTGATAGGACAGCGACAGTGAAGGTGATAGTCTACGCATGTTACGGGCACTCTCACCACCTTTGTTCTCGTTAAGGTAGACAGAATACAACAGACGTCCGAGAACGGTCAGCCGATGATGACGGAATTTAGCCGTCAACGACTGCAGGACACTGTGTCGATAAGGACGTCCCACCACCGTTCGCCATGAATTGCCGTTCAGGTTGTTAAAAGCATAATCGACAGAATAGTCGAAGGCCCAGTGATCAGTAGGCGTCAGCATCACCGCCAGTGACCCATACGTCTCGCGCTGCCAGTAACTAGCATCGTTGACACCACCTGGATAGAGGGCATCCTTATATATCGAGGAGGCCCAGTTGAACTTCGTCAATGCCCGCAACGACCAAAGACCGTTCCAGTGCTTTTGATACTGCAGTTGGGCAAAGAAATTGCGCTCGCGCAACGTCTCCCCGCTGAGAGTAGTATAATAGCGAGCAGGGCCAGGCAGCTGACGGTCGTTGTCGTAATAATATATCTTACCGATGAGACGGCTACTTTGTCCTGTATTCCATATGAAATTCATTTCCCCATGTCCGCTATCCATCCGACTGTTCTCCCGTTTGGCATAAATGGGCATATCACCATTCTCCAACATATAAGGATAATGGTTGTCGGCATGGGTATACTCGCCAGCGAAAGAGAAGGCAAACCGATCAGACAGATTCTGACCATAGCGTACAAACGGACTGACAAATCCGTACGATCCGATTTTCACCTGGGTGGTGAGATGAGCACGGTGATCGGCAGTAGGGGGAGCTATCGTACGGATGGCAAGCATAGCAGGCATAGAGGCTTGACGGGCGGGAATAAAGATGTCATCATGATCGCCCACAATCAACGACAACTGGTCGACATTCTCCAACGAGTAACGCGAGAGATCAATCTCCCCACTCTGACAGTCACTGAGCATCACTCCGTCATAGCTTACACCAGTATGTTTGGCACCAAAGCCACGCACAGACACCGTCTTCATACCTCCTGCCCCTCCGTAGTCACGCAGGGTAATGCCCGGTAGTCGATGGAGGGCATCAGCCATATCCGTAATGCCCAACAATGCCATCTCTTCGTGCGCTAAAATATGCAGAGGGACAGTACTACTCACAGCACGAGCCTGACGCGTTTCCGTCACTGTCACCTCCTGTAGATGGTGGGTACGATTGGTCACAGTGTCAGTACGTTGTATCTGTGGCAGTGCAGACAGAGCTGTAAACAGATATATGGTTGTTAGTACCGTTCTTTTCATTTTTGCAGTGCAAAGGTACGATGAAGTTAGTAAATATCCAAAGAAAATATCGCTTTTTCAGAGAAAAAAAACTTATCTTTGCATCCGCAATTCTGATTCTAATCACTCATTTATTTTTAATATGAAACGATCGATCATCTTCTTGGCAAGTATGCTACTCCTCGCAGGACAGGCCACAGCAGGAGGAAAAAGGACACCAGCCTTCCCTGGAGCAGAGGGTTTTGGTAAGTATGCCACAGGCGGACGCGCCATTGACGACAGAGGTGCTAACGTCTATTATGTCACCCGACTCGACGACTGCAAGGACTCTGAGTTGGTAGAGGGAACACTGCGATGGGCTTTGCGTACGGGTGACGACACCCCACGTACCATCCTCTTCAAGGTGGGAGGTACCATCTATTTACAGTCGACACTGAGCATGGCTCACCCCAATGTGAGCATTCTCGGACAATCGGCACCAGGCGGCGGTATCTGCATCGCCGGATATACCATGAAGATTTGCAAACCCAACGTCATTATTCGATATATCCGTTTCCGTGCTGGTGATCTGCCTAATAAGAGCATGACCTCCCTTGACGTGGAGAACACGCGTAACGTCATCCTCGACCACTGCTCAATGACCTGGTCAATGGAAGAAAACCTAACCCTCTATGATACCGATTCCACCACAGTACAATGGTGCATTATTGCCGAAGGACTCTATCGCTCGAAGAACGCAAAAGGGGCCAGATGCTACGCCACACAATGGGGAGGTGAGCACGGTACCATGCACCACTGCCTGATCTCGAATGTCAACAATCGTACACCCCGTTTCAACGGTATGCGGAAAACCTCGAAACACAGAGGCGATCACGACCAGTTTGTGGACAATGAGTTCATCAATAATGTGATATTCAACTGGGGAAAGCCCAACAGCATTTATGGCGGTGAGTGTTATCAAGACTGTAACGACGGGAACAGTTATAACCGAGTGTATATGATCAATAATTATTTTCGGCCAGGACCAAATACACAGGCGCATGTCACCGACCAGCGCTATTTCGCATGGGCATCATCCACGAAGGGAAGAGGACTGGGACAATGGCTGCTAAAAGGAAACATTTTCGAACTGTCGAGCTACTATGCTCCAAAAACCGCTGTGTGGAGCGATGAGATACTGAAAAAAGTAAACAAAGATAATCTCTACGGATTTGCTGAGAATAGCGTAGAGCGCTGTTTTGACACAGAGGATGGTGCCAGTGAGACGATTTATAACAACCACGTGATACGAAAACAGAAAGTGAAATCGGACGTGAAGACCTACGATGCGAGGGAAGCCTACCGCCAGGTATACCAAGAAGCCGGTGCCTCACTGCCCCGCTATGATGAGGTGGACCTCCGACTGCTAGACGAGGCTGCGGGCATCATCGCACCACAGTTCTATGGCAAAAAAGAGGACGGAAGCATGGAACGGGCATTGGGTATTATCAACTCCCAGAACGATGTCATCCTGAAAAAGGAAGACCCGAATATGAAAGGATGGCCCGACCTGAACGGCATCAGTACCTTCGTTGATAGCGACAGCGACGGACTACCCGATGACTATGAGATTAACAATGGTCTGAATCCCAAGGACAAGAACGATGGATGGCAAATTACCAAGAGTGGATTCTCGAACCTGGAGATCTATCTGAATGCAATACATTAAAAAATGTTTTTTTGTGGGTACATCCCATTAAACTTATCGTCCCTTTTATAGTCAAAGTAAAATACAAAACTAAGAGTATAACAAATCATGATGAGAAAAACGATTTTGATGGGTGTAGCTATGTTGGTCAGTGCGTCAGTATTTGCTCAATACCCAGATTTGACTGATGAGGCCTCTAAACTCATCAAAGAGAAAAAAGCACAATGGAAAGCCCATAGCGACTCCGCATGGGAAGTTGCATTCCCAATTGTCGTCAAGGAGGCAAAGGAAGGTCGTCCTTACGTGCCCTGGGCATTCCGTCCCTACGATCTTCGTCAGGCAAAAATTCCCGCATTCCCTGGTGCCGAGGGTGGTGGTATGTTCACCTTTGGTGGTCGTGGAGGTAAAGTACTTACTGTGACGACATTGGCAGACGACGGCCCTGGTTCTTTCCGTTGGGCCTGTGAGCAGGGAGGTGCACGCATCGTCGTATTTAACGTTAGTGGTATTATCCGTCTGAAGTCACCTATCTATGTCCGTGCACCTTATATCACCATTGCCGGACAGACTGCTCCTGGAGATGGTGTCATCATTGCTGGTGAGTCATTCCAAGTTGACACCCATGACGTCATCGTACGCCATATGCGCTTCCGTCGTGGCGAGACACAGGTAACCAACCGTGAGGACTCCTTTGGTGGAAATCCAGTGGGTAATATTATGATTGACCACTGTTCTTGCGAGTGGGGACTGGACGAGAACATCTCGTTCTATCGTCACATGTTTGATATGCACGATGGTAAGCCCAATCGTAAGGAGCCTACTGTCAATGTAACCATTCAGAATACGATCTCTGCCAAGGCTCTTGACACATGGAACCACGCCTTTGGTTCAACCATCGGTGGTGAAAACACCACCTTCATGCGTAACCTGTGGGCAGACAACACAGGTCGTAACCCAAGTATTGGCTGGGGTGGCGTGTTCAACTTCGTCAACAATGTAGTCTACAACTGGGTACACCGTACGGCCGACGGTGGCGAATTCACCACCATGTCGAACTTCATCAACAACTACTACAAGCCAGGTCCTCTGACTCCAACAGACACACCGGTAGGACACCGTATAGTAAAAGCAGAGAGCCGTTCACAGGGACTGTTCCCCTTCAAACAATTTGGGCGTGTCTATGCCGTTGGTAACATCATGGAAGGATACCCTGAGATTACCAAAGACAACTGGAATGGTGGTATCCAGACAGCGGACAAGGATGGTGAGATGGATGAAACGGAACTGGCTCTGATGCATTCAAATGAACCTTTTGAGATGCCTTTTGTCAAGGTCATGGGTGCAGAACAGGCCTTCAACTGGGTATTAGACAATGCTGGTGCTACTATTCCTTGCCGTGACATCGTTGACCAGCGTATCATGGAAGAGGTACGAACAGGACAGGCATATTATGTTGATAAATATGAAAAGAAGGTAAAAGACAATCCTTATGGTGA
This sequence comes from uncultured Prevotellaceae bacterium, assembly GCA_900321425.1. Classification (GTDB taxonomy): domain Bacteria; phylum Bacteroidota; class Bacteroidia; order Bacteroidales; family Bacteroidaceae; genus Prevotella. The sequence continues at coordinate 57,300 of ONWA01000015.1, forward strand.
TATGTGGGGTCTACATAAAAAGTCCATGAACGAGCAGGGCTCCTTTAAATATCGCCGTCTGCCACAAGACTCCTACAAGCAGGGTATCATCACTGATCCTCGTCAAATGGGTGGTTATCCTGAGTATAAAGCTTGGGAGCCTTACGTTGACACCGATGGTGACGGTATGCCAGACGAGTGGGAGAAGCAGTATGGTCTGAACCCCAACGATCCTTCCGACGCCGTGAAGGACTGCAATGGTGATGGTTATACCAACATCGAGAAGTATATCAATGGCATCAACCCCAATACCAAGACAGACTGGCGTAACCTGAACAACAACTATGACACGCTGGCTGCCAAAGGAAAACTGATGTAAACGTATGAAAAAGATACTGCTTTCAGCGATGATATCGCTGCTGACCCTGACAGCCGATGCTCAATTGGTATCGCTCGACTACGAAGGGCGCGACTCTGCCTATGTAGAGAACATCAAGGGACGTGCACAAAAGATTGTCGACGGTCTTCAGCTTACTGATCAGAAACAGGCTCGTGCGGTACGTAATATCATTGCCAACCGCTACTTCCAGTTGAACGACATCCATGCAAAGTACGACAAGGGCCAACAGGATGCCCTACAGGCTGAGTTGTACAAACACCATTTCGAGTTAGTCTCAGCACTGTCTGTCTATCTCAGCGACGAACAGATAGATGCTGTGAAAGACGGAATGACTTTCGGTCGACTGAAGCGTGACTATCAAGCCACACAGGATATGATTCCCACACTCAGCGACTTTGAAAAGCAACAAATACTTATCTGGCTCAAGGAAGCTCGAGAGTTTGCTCTAGATGCAGCCGACTCTAAAGGCAAGCACTTTTGGTTTGATAAGTATCGTGGACGCACCAACAATTGGCTCTCGGCACGCGGTTACGACCTGAAGAAGGAGCGCGATGCTTGGATGAAACGCATCGAAGAACAGAAAAATGTAAACGACAAGAAATGATGAAGAAACAGGCTATTATTCTTTTAGCCTCACTATTGGTAATTCCATCGGTAGCTCAAGAGATACCGATGGATTACTCATATTGTGGCTACCATCGTTCTGAGAAACCCATCCCATCGGCCAAGGTGGCGATATATATCACGCCACAACAGGGAGACAATTCCATCCAACTGCAGTCAGCTATCAACTATGTCAGCAGACAAAAGTCCGACAAACAGACAGGACTGCGAGGAGCCATCCTACTGGCAGAAGGAACCTACACACTGAACGAGCCTTTATATATCCACACGAGTGGAGTCATCCTACGGGGTAGTGGAAGGGATAAGACCATCCTCAGAAAGGCGGGGTACGATCGTGGAGCCCTACTCTACATAGAGGGTAGACACGACCTCGTCGGTAAAGACACCATGGAGGTAACAGATACGTTTGTCAAAGCAGGTTCCACCACCCTACAGGTCAAAGGAAAGGTCAACGCTGGAGAACGGATCATGATTTGGCGTCCCTCCACCGAAGAGTGGATAGCATCACTCCACTGCCAGTCGTTTGGCGGTGGTAAACGGATGGGCTACTGGGCATGGCATCCCGGAGATATCGATATCCGCTGGACTCGGACGGTGACTGCTGTCAAGAACCGCCTCCTGACACTTGATGCCCCTATCACCTCTACATTGGAGCAACGCTGGGGAGGAGCTAAGGTGATTCGCTATGAACACCCAGGACTCATCAGCGAGTGCGGAGTGGAGAACCTGACCATGGAATCGGAGTACCAACAGACATTACCCAAAGACGAAGATCACTGTTGGAACGGTATTTATCTGGCAGACGCAGAAGACTGTTGGGTAAGGGTGGTGAACTTCCGTCATTTTGCCGGGTCAGCAGTGGTCATCCAGAAGAGTGCCAGCCAAATCACGGTAGAGGACTGCAAATCATTACATCCCGTGTCTGAGATTGGAGGATCCCGTAGACGTACCTTCCTGACCTTTGGTGAGAAAACCCTCTTCCAACGGTGTTATTCAGAGCAGGGCATTAACGACTTTGCCGTTGGGCATACAGCACCTGGTCCCAATGCCTTCGTGCAGTGTGAGAGCAAAGAGTCATTGGGCCCAAGCGGCAGTATCGGCTCATGGGCACCCGGACTGCTCTACGACTGCGTGAACATCGACGGTCATGATCTCGTATTTAAAAACTGGGAGTTGGAGAAGTTTGGTGCCGGATGGAACACTGCCAACAGTATGATGTGGCAGAGTACAGCATCGGGACTATTCTGCTATTCACCCGATAGTCTTAATAGAAACTTCTCTCGCGGCTGTTGGGGACAAGTGATGGGCAACGGGGAGTACACAGAGATGAACGAACACGTCAAGCCCTACTCGCTCTTTGCCGAACAGCTAAGACAACGACTAGGACATGAGGTGAAAGACCAATGCCGTGTGCTCGAGCGGAATACCAACGCCAGCAGTTCACCCACCATCGAGGAGGCAATGAAGATGGCTGAGGAAGCGCTCCTACCTCGTACGACGATGGAGATGTGGATAGACGCTGCACAGTTTGAGGGAGACATCACTCCCGGCAAGCACCTGTTCTCGCTGCAAAATGAAAAATCAGATGTAAGTTCTGCAACTAGGTATACTATCAACAATGGCTGGCTCTGTCAAGACGAGGCCCTACTGGTAGGTAATAAGCACCAGACACCGTGGTGGAACGGACGGCCTACCGATGCCGCTATGGCGAAAGCAAAATATGCGCTGACCCGTTTTGTTCCTGATCAGGAAGGGACAGGCGCTACCGACCGTATAGATAGCGTCATCGCTATCATGCAACGGGAGCACACCCTACTGTTCAGTCAGAACTACGGTTTATGGACCGACCGCAGACGTGATGACCACGAACGTATCCGTAGAAAGAACGGTGATGTGTGGGCGCCGTTCTACGAACAGCCCTTCGCCCGTACAGGCATAGATACCGCTTGGGATGGGATGTCAAAATATGACCTCACCCAACTCAACAAATGGTATTTCTACCGACTGCAGCAGTTTGCAGAGAAGACAAGACCTATCGGACTGCTACTCAAGAACCAACACTACTTCCAGCACAATATCTTGGAAGCTGGTGCCCATTGGGTAGACTGTCCGTGGAGGACAGCCAACAACATCAATCACACCCCATTCCTGGAACCTGTAAACTTCACGGGCGACAAGCGTATCTTCACTGCTACGCTATTCTATGACATCACGAATCCTACCCTCCGTGAACTCCACCGACAGTATATCCGTCAGTCGTTGGATGCTTTCAAAGGGCAGCCCAACGTCATCCACTCCATCGGTGAAGAGTTTACTGGACCTTTGCATTTCGTGGAGTTCTGGTTGGATGTCATCGCCGAGTGGGAACAGGAGAATGGACAAGTACTCGTTGATCTTGCCGTCAATAAGGATGTGCAGGATGCGATTTTGAATGACCCTGTTCGTTCAAAGGTCGTTGACATCATAGATATCGAACAGTGGTTTTACCATCATCGAGGAGAATATGCACCTCCTGGTGGTGTCAACATGGCCCAACGACAATATATGCGTAAGATTAGAACGGGTGGTGCCCGTTTCGAGGATGTCTACCGAGCTGTCAACGAGTACAAACAGCGTTTCCCCGCAAAGGCCGTTATTTACTCCGCTCAGAAATTTCCGGAGTTGGGATGGGCTTCCCTGATGGCAGGTGGCTCTTGTGCCAATATCCCTGTGAAAGATCTGACATTCCTACGAAGTATCGCCACCATGCAACCAGAAGTCACGGATGGTGGCTATCTCTTGAAGAGTGACGATGCTCTCCTACTCTACCGAAGTGAAAGCGCATCTACAACCATCCATATCCCGTATCAAGGCACCCTCTATCAGGTAGATGAGAAGACGGGAACTATCACACGAATCAAAGCCGTTAAGGACACGGTTCCACTATTGAGAAAAGGAATTTTCTGGATTGTTAAGAAAACATAACGAATTCCTAAAAAAAGAGAAAAATTGTATTTTTTACAATTTTTCTCTTCTTTTTATTGCAATATTTTTTTGTTTTTCATATCTTTGCACTGACTAATGAACTAATATACTAACAAATCGAGTTATGTTTATGGCGACTAACCGACGGGAAAAAACGAGCAAACTTGTTGCTGAGTTTTGCAAGGGTAACGACCGTGCTTTCTCAGAGCTATACGACTTATACGTGCATGCCTTATATAATTATGGTTTGAAGATTACGTCAGATCAGGAACTGGTAAAAGACTGTATTCATGATGTGTTCGTGAAGGTGTACAAGAAGCGGCATGAGCAACTCTCGATTAATAATTTTAGTTCATATCTCCTCATCTCTTTGAAAAACCGTCTATTAGACGAATTCCGTCGTCAGGCATTCAGTTCCGATAATGACATTCAGGACTACACATCCAAACGTTGCACCTCCGATGTGGAGATGGATTTCATCACCGACGAGCATCACTATCTACAAAACAAACAAGTAGAGACATTGATGTCACACCTTACTCGTCGTCAGCGTCAGGCCATCACACTGTATTATTTGGAAGAGCGTAAATACGACGAGATCTGCGACATCATGCAGATGAATTATCACTCTGTCCGTAACTTGATGCATCGCGGTATGCTCAAATTACGGGCTGCCGCCATGTAATTCTTTTCATATACTGATGACATCTTTCTAAGTATCTCGTCCTTAGAGAAAAAGGAGGAGTACCGTGAAAAGATGCATTTACACAAAAGTAGATGATTTCCTGCTTGACGATGATTTCATTCGTTACGCAATGGATCCTAGCTCGGATAAGGATGCCCAGTGGGCTTCGTATCTGTCAGCTGCTCCTGGTATACGCGCTGCTTTCCTCAAAGCTTACGACATACTGACCCATTTGGATGAGTGCGAACTACTTTCGCCTGAGCAGGTCAACCATCTTAAGGAACGTGTCTTCCGCACGTTGTTTGTCCGCGACCTGTACACCTTCTGCAGAAAGTGATTCCTCTGTGGCTTAGAAAATGATTCCTTCTATAGCTTTAGAAGTCTCTATTCCCCTTTCTCTCTCATTTCACTCTCCAAAATCGAGCGACAGCTGTCCGTCGCCCAGCATATTGAATGATTTACGGTGATAGGGGGTGATCCCATACTGACGGATGGCATCACGGTGTTTCTTGGTGGGGTATCCTTTATTTGACAGCCAGTCGTACTGGGGATACTCCTCTGCCAACTGATTCATATAATCATCACGGTAGGTCTTTGCCAGAATACTCGCTGCCGCGATAGACAGGTATTTCCCGTCACCTTTTACGATTGTAGTGTGTGGGAGAATGACGGGTGCCTGCTGAGTGTCTGGCTCCCTATAAGGCTTGAAACGGTTGCCGTCGACGATAATCGCCTCAGGGCGTACCGTCAACTGATCCAGTGCGCGATGCATGGCGAGGATGGAGGCATTGAGGATGTTGATCTTGTCGATTTCCTCTGGAGTAACGATACCTACCGCCCAAGCGACAGCATCGCGTTGGATGATCTCACGCAACTGATACCGGCGTTTCTCCGTCAGCTGTTTGGAGTCATTCAACAACGCATTTTGATAGTCTGCTGGGAGGATGACAGCAGCGGCGAACACACTGCCAGCCAAGCATCCCCTGCCGGCCTCATCGCAACCGGCCTCGATCTTTCCTTCGTAATAATGATTCTGTAACATCTATGCAAAGGTAGCCCTTTTTGAGGAGGAAACCATACATTTTTGGATATTTTAGTTGGAAGATATTCGTTTTTTCCTTATCTTTGTCCACTACAACAACCCATTAAAACAAAGTTCTATGATGAAACGTTTCGAATTATGTTTGTGCATCGCTATGGCACTACTGATCACAGCATGCAGCGGAGGGCAGACCGAGAAACTGCAGAAGACCATTGACTCGCTCCAGACCATCAACCTCAAGAACGAGACCGATCTGGAAGGTATGTCCTATTTCATGGCCACCCTTGCAGAAGGACTGGACACCATTGCCAAACAGGAGGGTCAACTCTTTTACTCCAACAAAGGCCCGGAAGGTACACTGGTGGATCGTGAACAGCTGAAGAAGAACCTGCAGTTATTTGCCCAGACCTTGCAAGATCAGCGTGCGAAGATCAAGATGCTGACCGACTCCATCAATCATATGGGTGAGAACGCTGCGAATATGAGACTCATCATTGAGAACCTGGAGATGGAGCTCGACAAGAAGGACAAGGCCATCCAACAGCTACAGGAGGAGTTGCAGAAGAGAGATGCGAATATCGCTCAGCTCCATAACAAGATCAACGAGATGGGCACCCTGAACACTCAGCTCACCACCAAGGTACAGGAGCAGGAGCATCTGCTCTACGATGCCTTCATCCTCATGGGACAGAGGAAGGCACTCAAGGAGGGTGGTTTCATCCGAGGAGGCGGACTATCGAAGATTGTCATTAACGAATCTACGATGGACAAAGAGAAGTTTACGAAGGTCGACATCCGTGAGCTGACCGAGTGGGAGATTCCTTCCAAGAGTCCGAAGCTCGTCACCAGTGCCCCCAAGACGTCCTATAAGCTGACCAAAGGCGAGGATAAGAGCGTGCTCACCATCATCGATGCCAACGCTTTTTGGAAGCGGTCACGCTACCTGATTATCCTGCTATAATCAACCAACCAGATAGGTCAGAACATCTGACTGACACGGTGGATGCCCGCAACAAGGGTATCCACCTCTTCTTTTGTGTTATAGAGTGCGAACGATGCGCGTACCGTTCCACTGATGCCCAGTCGGTCCATCAGCGGCTGTGCGCAGTGGTGCCCCGTCCGTACGGCGATGCCCAACCGGTCGAGCAGCGTACCCATATCGAGATGATGGATGGCTCCAACGTTGAACGACACCACCGCATCCTTATACGACGAGCGGTCGCCTGTAGGTCCGTAAATCTTCATGCCCGGGATGGTCATGAGTTGTTGCATACAGTAGTGGGTGAGTTCCTGTTCGTGCTCTCGGATTTCTTCAAAACCGATGGCCTCGATATAGTCGATGGCCTTTGCCAGTCCGTGGGTAGCTATATAGTCGGGGGTACCCGCCTCAAACTTAAACGGTAGTCGCTCGAAGGTGGTTTTCTCCCATGTCACCTTGTCGATCATCTCCCCACCTCCCTGATAGGGAGGCAGCCTGTCGAGCCACTCCTCCTTGCCGTAGAGCACGCCGATGCCCGTAGGTCCGTACATCTTATGTCCGCTGAAAGCAAAGAAGTCGCAGTCCATCGCCTGCACGTCTACCTTGAAGTGCGGAGCGCTCTGTGCGCCGTCCACCAGTACGGGGATGCCGTGTGCATGGGCGATACGGATAATCTCCTCCACGGGGTTGACTGTTCCGAGAACGTTGCTGACATGCGCCACACTGACAATCTTCGTCCGTTCGCTGATCAACGTCTCCAACTGTTCGATACAGAGGATGCCGTCGTCAGTAATGGGGATATGCTTCACGACGATGCCGCGTTTCTGTGCCTGCAACTGCCACGACACGATATTCGAGTGGTGCTCCATCTCGGTCACCAGCACCTCGTCGCCCGGTTGCATCTGCGACTCGCAGAACGAACTTGCCACGAGGTTGATGGCCTCGGTAGTGCCGCGCGTAAATACGATCTCCTCGATCTTACGGGCATGGATGAAGTCGCGCACCTTTTCGCGGGCCGCCTCATGCAGGTCGGTAGCCTGCTGCGAGAGATAGTGTACGCCACGATGCACATTGGCATTGACATTGAGATACTCGTCCCTCATGGCATCAAGCACACATAGCGGCTTCTGCGTCGTGGCTGCATTGTCAAGATACACCAACGGTTTCTTATAAACCTCGCGCCCCAGAATGGGGAAATCCTCCCTGATTTTATTGATATCGTACATCCCTAAATCTTTCTTATTAATCAAGTTTCAGCCTATTTACAGAGCCTACATCCCTCACATTTATTAAGCTCTCCACGGAACCGTTTTTCCACGAGATAATGCAGTCGGTCGCGCAGCGGTTCAAGCTGCATCTTGTCGATTACCTCGTTGATGAACGCGTTCTGCAACAGCAACTTAGCCTCTTGGAGCGTGATGCCGCGCTGCCGCATATAGAAAAGTGCTGCATCGTTGAGTTGTCCGACGGTAGAGCCATGAGCGCACTTCACGTCGTCGGCATAGATTTCGAGCATCGGCTGGGTGTACATCCTCGCCTCCTTCGTGGCCGTCAGGTTCTGGTTGGTCATCTGCGAGACGGTCTTCTGTGCCCCGTGCTCCACGAGCACACGTCCGGCGAAGGCACCCGTTGCCTCATCATCGAGCACGTACTTATACAGTTCGTTGCTCGTGCAGTGGGGCACACGGTGGGTAATCAGCGTATTGTTGTCCACATGCTGGTGCTTGTCAGCGATGACACAGCCGCAGCAGTGGCACTCTGCCCCCTCGCCCGAGAAGGTGAGGTCGAGCATATTCCGTGTGGTGCCGTTGTGGAGGGTGATCACGTTGTGGGTCACCCGGCTGTTGGCCTGTTGGTCGATATACACATTGCTCACGCGGACATTCTTGGCGTGGGTCTCCTCCAAACAGTAGAGGTCGAGTGAGGCATTGTCGCCCACGAAGGCCTCGATCACCTGTGTGGCGAGGAAGTTCCTGTCGTCAGCAGCATGGTCGCAGAAAAGCATCTTGATCTCCGCTCCTTCTTCGAGGACGATGAGCACGCGGCGGTTCACCATCAGGTCGGGCACCTGTCGCTGTGCGTTCTGGGGGGTGGCCTTGAGGATATTGATCACCTGGATGGCGCGGTCCACCTTCACATGCTTGGGCACGTAGACATAGAGTCCGTCTTGTGCGAGCATGGTGTTCAGATGGGTCACACTGTCGCCACTCTTCCCCGCCAGACGGTTATAGTAGTCGCTGGTAGCAAAGTCCTTGAGCGATCCTACGACAACGCCCTCAGGCAGGTGTGCCTTGGGCTTATCGTCCTGATAGAACGCGTCGTTGACCACGAAATAGAGCGAGGTCGACAGGTTGGGCACATCGCAGCGGAATGCCTGATAGGGGTCGACGGGAATCGTCAGCCGGTTCAGGTTCACACCATAGTCGGGAGCGAAGAGTTTCTGCAGGTCGGTGTACTTATAGCGCTCCACCTTCCTGCTGGGGAACCCTGCGTTGGCGAAGTGGTCGAAGGCCTCATCGCGCACGGCGTTCATCACGTCGCTACTATGCTGGCAGATCATCTCCCGGCACTGCCTGTAGAGGTCGATGTATTGTTGTTCGCTACCCATCATTCTTCTCCTATTTCTTCCTTTATCCAGTCGTAGCCGTGCTCCTGAATCTGCTGTGCGAGCTCAGGACCTCCAGTCTTCACGATACGTCCTTTGTAGAGCACGTGTACGAACTGCGGACGGATCATCTCCAGTAGTCGGTCGTAGTGGGTGATGACGATACACGAGGTCTCGGGTGTCTGCAGTTTGTTGACGCCCTCAGCCACGATACGCATCGCATCGACATCGAGGCCGGAGTCGGTCTCGTCGAGGATGCTGAGTTTCGGTTCAAGCATCGCCATCTGGAAGATCTCGTTACGTTTCTTCTCACCACCGCTGAACCCCTCGTTCACCGAACGGTTCGCCAGCTTCGAGTCGAGCTCCACTACCTTCCGTTTCTCGCGCATGAGCTTGAGGAACTCAGCCGCATTCATCGGCTCCTGTCCGTGATACTTACGCTTCTCGTTGATGGCGGCCTTCATGAAGTTGGTCATCGACACACCGGGAATCTCCACGGGGTACTGAAACGAGAGGAACAGTCCCTCGTGGGCTCTGTCCTCGGGCAGCATCTCCAACAGGTTCTTGCCGTTGAACCACGCCTCGCCCTCAGTTACCTCGTAGAGTGGATTGCCCACGAGTACGGCTGAGAGTGTCGACTTACCGGAACCGTTGGGACCCATGATGGCATGAGTCTCACCGTCTTTGATCACGAGATCGATTCCTTTCAATATTTCCTTCTCGCCTATTCTGGCGTGCAGGTTTTTTACTTCTAACATGCTATATCTTTTTTATTTTATCTTGTTCAACCGACTGTACCCTCGAGCGACACACTCAGCAGTTTCTGTGCTTCGACAGCAAACTCCATCGGCAACTTCTGGATCACCTCCTTGGCATAGCCATTGACGATCAGTCCCACTGCCTGCTCCGTCGGGATGCCCCGCTGGTTGCAGTAGAAGAGCTGGTCCTCGGAAATCTTCGAGGTCGTCGCCTCATGCTCGAACACCGCCGTGTCGTTGTGCACATCCATATAGGGGAACGTATGGGCACCGCAGTCGGAGCCCAACAGCAGCGAGTCGCACGAGGAGTAGTTGCGGGCATTGTCAGCCGTCGAAGCCGCACGCACCAGTCCGCGGTACGAGTTCTGCGAGTGACCAGCGGAGATACCCTTCGAGATGATGGTCGACTTGGTATTCCTGCCGATATGAATCATCTTCGTACCCGTGTCGGCCTCCTGATAGTTGTTGGTCACCGCCACTGAGTAGAACTCCGCCTGTGAGTTATCGCCTCTGAGGATGCACGACGGGTACTTCCAGGTAATGGCCGATCCCGTCTCCACCTGTGTCCAGGAGAGTTTCGAGTCCACGCCGCGCAAGTCGCCGCGCTTCGTCACGAGGTTGAGCACACCGCCCTTGCCGTTCTCATCGCCAGGATACCAGTTCTGTACGGTCGAGTATTTCACCTCGGCACGGTCCATCACGATAATCTCCACGATGGCAGCATGCAACTGGTTCTCGTCGCGCATCGGAGCAGTACAGCCCTCGAGATAGCTGACGTACGAGTCGTCATCGGCAATGATGAGCGTGCGCTCAAACTGTCCTGTGTTACGTGCATTGATGCGGAAATACGAGCTGAGCTCCATCGGGCAGCGCACGCCCTTGGGGATATAGACGAACGATCCGTCGCTGAACACGGCCGAGTTGAGGGCCGCAAAGAAATTGTCCTTGTAGGGCACCACCGTACCGAGGTACTGTCGCACCAGGTCGCCATGCTCCTTGATGGCCTCACCGATGGAGCAGAAGATCACGCCCTTCTCACGGAGCTTCTCCTTGAAGGTGGTCTTCACGCTCACGGAGTCCATGATGGCATCGACGGCCGTATTACCCGAGAGAGCCAGTCGCTCCTCCAGGGGAATGCCCAGTTTGTCGAAGGTCTTCTCCAGCTCTGGATCTATCTTCCCGTCGCCTTTGGGTTTCTTCGCCAATGGGTCGGCATAGTAGCTGATGGCCTGATAGTCGATGGGCGGCACATGCACGTGTCCCCACTTCGGTTCCTGCTGCTCTTTCCAGTAGCGAAAAGCCCTCAGGCGGAACTCGAGCATCCACTCGGGCTCCCCTTTCTTAGCAGAGATGAGCCGAACGATATCCTCGTTCAGCCCCTTCTCAATAATCTCCGTATGTACATCCGTGGTGAATCCGAACTCATACTTCTGTTCGGCCACCTGACGGACAAATTCATTATTTTGTTCCGACATACTTACAACTTCTGTTCCACCTCAATCTCCGTGAAGGTCTCGATGATATCACCAGCCTGGATGTCGTTGAAGTTGACGAGCGAGATACCGCACTCCAGTCCCGTTGCCACCTCCTTGGCGTCGTCCTTGTAACGTTTCAGGGCATCGATGTTGGCGGTGTGGATCACGATACCGTCGCGGATGACACGTGCCTTGTCCTTGCTGTGTACCTTTCCGTCGGTCACCAGACCACCGGCCACGGTACCCACCTTGGAAATCTTGAACACCTGCTTCACCTCGATCTCGCCAGTTACAATCTCCTTCTTCACCTTGTCGAGCATACCCTCCATCGTCGACTTCACCTCATCGATGGCATCGTAGATGATGGAGTAGGTATTGATCTCCACACCCTCACGGTCGGCAGCACGACGGGCATCAGCAGAAGGACGCACCTGGAAGCCAACGATGATAGCGTTGGAGGCCGAAGCCAGCATCACGTCGTTCTCGGAAATCTGACCCACAGCCTTCGAGATGACGTTCACCTGTACCTTCTCGGTAGACAGTTTGATGAACGAGTCGGAGAGGGCCTCGATCGATCCGTCAGTATCACCTTTGACGATGATATTGAGCTCATGGAACTCACCCAGTGCGATACGATGCGACAGCTCGTCAAGACCGAGCTTCGTCGTCGTACGCAGGCTCTGCTCACGCTGTAGCTGCACACGTTTGTTGGTGATATCGCGTGCCTCTTGCTCGGTCTCCATCACGTGGAAGGAGTCACCTGCGGTAGGTGCACCGTTCAGTCCGAGAATGATGGCGGGCTCTGCAGGACCGGCTTTCTCGATACGCTGGTTACGCTCGTTGAACATCGCCTTGATCTTTCCGTAGCTCGTACCAGCCACCACGATATCACCGACCTTCAGTGTACCGTTAGACACCAGCACAGTCGACACGTAGCCACGACCCTTGTCGAGTGACGACTCGATGACCGATCCCGTTGCCTTACGGTTGGGGTTCGCCTTCAGGTCGAGCATCTCAGCCTCAAGGAGCACCTTCTCCAACAGCTCATCAACACCCAGTCCCTTCTTGGCAGAGATTTCCTGACACTGGAACTTACCACCCCACTCTTCCACGAGCAGGTTCATGTTGGCAAGATCCTCACGGATCTTATCGGGATTAGCTCCCGGCTTGTCTATCTTATTGATGGCGAACACCATCGGTACGTTGGCAGCCTGTGCATGGGCGATGGCCTCCTTGGTGGTAGGCATCACGGAGTCGTCGGCAGCAATGATGATGATGGCGATATCCGTCACCTGAGCACCACGGGCACGCATAGCGGTGAACGCCTCATGACCTGGGGTATCGAGGAAGGTGATACGTCGACCGTCCTTCAGCTTCACGTTATAGGCACCGATGTGCTGGGTGATACCACCTGCTTCACCAGCAATTACATTCGTATTGCGGATATGGTCAAGCAGAGAGGTCTTACCATGGTCTACATGACCCATCACCGTCACGATCGGGGCACGACTGAGCAGATCGCTCTCGTCGTCCTCCACCTCGGTGATAGCCTCCTGCACCTCTGCGCTGACATACTCTGTGGTAAAGCCGAACTCCTCAGCCACGAGGTTGATGGTCTCTGCATCCAGACGCTGGTTGATAGACACCATGATACCGACACTCATACACGTACCGATCACCTGGTTCACACCTACGTTCATCATCGTAGCGAGCTCGCTGACGGTCACAAACTCAGTCAGCTTCAGTACCTTGCTCTCTGCTGCCTGCTCCACCATCTCCTCATGGAGACGCTCCTGAACGGCATCACGCTTCTCACGACGGTACTTGGCACCTTTCTTGTTCTGGTTCTTCGTAGTCAGACGGGCCAGGGTCTCTTTCACCTGACGAGCCACATCTTCCTCGTTGACCTCCAGCGAGCGCTGTGGACGGTTTTTCTTGTTCTTCTTGCCACCAGCGTTCTTCTGACCGTTGTTGGCATCGTTGAAGTTGTTGTTACCACCTTTATTCTTATTGCGTTTCTCCTTCTTCTCCTGGTTAGCAGCGGCCTCGATATCGACACGCTCCTTACCGGCATGGATACGCTCACGCTTCTTTTTCTCACCATTGGCCTGGGCCTGTTTCTCCTCACGTTCCTTCTTACGCTCCTCCTTGGTCTTCTTCTTCGGACGAGTACTCTGGTTCAGCGAGTCGAGGTCGATTTTTCCCAGCACGTTGATCTGTGGGGCAGCCTTGTTCTCCGACTTCAGGGTGAACACTTTCTGCTCATCAGCGGTCTTCTCTTCAGCGACAGCCGGCTCTGATGCCTTCTCAGCAACAGGAGTCTGCGGTGTTTCTTTCACCGGTGCGGGCTGGGCAGCCTCTTTCTTCACTTCGTCTACAGGATGACTCTCGGCAGTAGTCTTAGCAGACGTTTCTTTTGCAACCGGTTCTGGTGCCGGCTCAACGACAGGTGCGGGCTCTTCCACCTTCTTGGATGCAGGCTTCTTAGCGATGCTATCCAAGTCGATCTTACCCACAGGTTTGAACTGAGGCCGCGGTTCGGTAGACAACAGCTCTTCGCCTTTTGCCACCACCTTCTTCTCCTTCGGTTTCTTGGAGAAGAGAGAGGCAGCCTGTGTCTTGACGGCCTTGTCACCCTTGAACTCGCCCACCAGTGCCTCATACTGCTCGTCACTGATCTTGGTGTTCGGGGTTACATCGTCCTTCATCTCACCGAGACTCTTCTTATTCTTCAGGAAATCAACTGCCGTTTGAAGTCCTATGTTCAGTTCTGTTAATACTTTATTTAATCTGACACCCATTCTTATTCCTTTATAAAATAATGATTAATTCTGCTCAAACTCAGCTTTGAGAACATCCAGCATATGGTCGACGGTCTCCTCCTCAAGATCTGCCTTCTCAATCAGCATCTCACGGGGTGCATTCAGCACAGCCTTAGCGGTATCCAGACCGATAGCCTTTACGGAGTCGATGACCCACTGGTCGATCTCGTCAGAGAACTCGTCGAGATAGATATCTTCATCTGCCTCACTCTCTGAAACAACACGGAACACATCGATGGTATATTCGGTCAGCATAGAGGCCAACTTGATGTTCATACCTCCACGACCGATGGCGAGTGACACCTCCTCAGGCTGCAAATAAACCTCTGCCTTGTGGTTCTCCTCATCGATCGTGATACTGGTCACGTGAGCAGGACTCAGGGCACGCTGGATAAACAGTTGTACATTGCTGGAGTAGTTGATGACATCGATATTCTCATTGCAGAGCTCACGTACGATACCATGCACACGACTACCCTTCACACCCACGCAGGCACCTACTGGATCGATACGCTCGTCGTAGCTCTCTACAGCCACCTTCGCACGCTCTCCCGGCATACGGGCTACACGCTTGATGGTAATCAGACCATCGTTGATCTCGGGTACCTCAGCCTCCAGCAGACGCTCGAGGAAGATCGGACTGGTACGGCTCAGGATGATACGTGGGTTATTATTCTCGTTGTTCACCTCCTTCACAATTGCACGGATAGTCTCACCCTTGTGATAGTTATCTGAAGGGATCTGCTCCGCCTTGGGAAGATGAAGCTCGTTGCCCTCATCATCGATGAGCAGCACCTCACGCTTCCACATCTGGTAGACCTCACCGCTGACCACCTGTCCCACCTTATCTTTATATTTCTGATAGAGTGAGTCGTGCTCCAGCTCGAGAATCTTAGACGCCAACGTCTGACGGAGGTTCAGGATGGCACGACGACCAAACTTACTGAAGTCCACTTCCTCACTCACTTCCTCGCCAACCTCATAGTCGGGCTCAATCTTCTGAGCCTCCTCCAGTGAGATCTCCTTATTCTCATCCTGCACCTCACCATTGGCTACAACGATTCGGTTACGATGAATCTCAAAGTCACCCTTGTCGGGATTGACAATCACATCAAAGTTCTCATCGCTACCATATATCTTAGCGATCACATTACGGAAGCTCTCTTCCAACACGCTCACCAGCGTTGTTCTGTCGATATTCTTCGTTTCCTTGAACTCCTGAAAGGTCTCAAACATGCTTGGACCCTTTACTTCTTTTCTTGCTGCCATAGCTTTACTTGAAACTTAATAAGTATTTGGTATATTTTATTTGATTCATGTTATAGGTCTTGTCCACGTCTACCATCACAGGACGTTTCTTCCCTTCCTGCTTCTGTTTCTCCTGAACGGTGATGACAAATGTCTCACCATCCACTGACTTCAGGATACCTTTCACTTTGATACCCTCAGCCGTCAAGACCTCTACCTCCTTACCGATATGATTCACATACTGCTGTGGTACCTTGAAAGGCTGACCAATACCGGCCGACCCTACCTCCAGCTCATAATCATCCAGCTCTTCGCCTAACCGCTCCTGTACGAAACGGCTGAGCGCAGCACAGTCTTCGATCCACACGCCATCGGCATGGTCAATCTCCACAATAATCCGGTCGTCAGCACCGAACACCACATCTACCAAGAAGTAGTCGTTGCCCTGCAACCACTCTTCAACCAATGTTTTTACAACCTCTTTATTAATCATTCGATCATTATTAAAATAAGAATGAGGAGCTTTGTCAAGCCCCTCATTCCTCTGAACGGTTGCAAAGGTACGAACAATTCTGCAAACCGCCAAACTTTTCCTTTACTTTTTGCTTTCCGGACGCAATATACGCCGATATTCGTCGGGCGACAGCAACAGTCGCTCTGCTTCCTTCAGTTGTGTGTCGTGCTTCAATCCAGCCTCGATGACACCTGACTGATAATAGTATGCAGAGATGATTTCCGACTCCAGCAAACGTCTGAGTGTCTTCTCATGTTTATTGAGCTCCTGTGCCACATTATGCTTCAGTTTTGCCTCCAAGGCATCGAACTCAGCCTTCGCCTCCTGGTAGTAGTCTTCAAACTTCGCCGCCTTCACCAGTTCGTCAAACTGTTTCTTGCTGACGGGGTCATACGTGAATCCACTCTTGACTACCCGCTGTTTGAATTCCTCGAAGTCGGCATCCGACAGATGGAACTCCGCAGGGGGAGCTATCGTAGGATGCTTAGCAATGTATTCCACGATGTAGTCGAACATCACCTCCGTAGAATCCTGTCCACTGGCCGACAGATAGAAAGCGATATTAGGGATAGTGTCTGCCTTCACCTCCACATCGGGCTGAATACCTCCACCGTCACGCACCTCTCGTCCATGGAGGGTCGTGAACACTTTTGTCAGACTGTCGGGGATATGTTCTTTATAGCCTCGTCCACGTTTGTAGTTGATGGCCTGAATACAACGACCACTGGGAATATAATACTTACTGGTGGTCATCTTCAGGTTGGCATTATACGGCAGGTCTATCGGTATCTGCACCAATCCCTTTCCATAGGTACGTGACCCCATCACCACAGCACGGTCCATATCCTGGAGCGCACCACTGGTAATCTCACTGGCACTGGCTGTTGCTCCGTTCACCAGCACTACGATAGGCATCACGGTATCAACAGGTTCCACACGGGTCTTATACACCCTGTCGGCACGCTTCACCTTTCCACGGTTCTCTACCACCGTTACTCCCTTCGGTACCCAGAGGTTGACGATATCCACCGCTTCCATCTCTGATCCTCCTCCGTTATTACGGAGGTCGAAGATCAGCGAGGTGGCCCCCCGTTTCTTCAAGTCGACAAAGGCCTTACGCACTTCCTTGGCACAGCCCTCAGTAAATTGGCTCAGGTTGATATAACCGATATTTCCCTGTCGCATACCGTAATAAGCGAGTTCTAACAACTTGATATTCTTACGGGTAATCTTGAACTTCATCTCTTTGCCGGTAGTGGGGCGCTTCACCTTCAGTACAAAACTCGTGCCTGGGTCACCGCGCAGATGACTGCTCACATAACTCACGTCCTTATCCGTTAGCAATGTGTCGTCAACGCTGAGGATGATATCTCCTTTCTTCAACCCCACTAAAGAGGCAGGCATATCAGCATAAGGCTCATCGATCACCACACGTTTCAGTCGCTGGTGATAACGGATGACCGCACCGATACCCGCATACTTTCCTGTAATCATCATCCGCAGGTTTTTCGTCTCACTCTCCGGATAATACTCCGTATACGGATCAAGACTACCCAGCATGGCTCTGATACCTGTACCAATCACATCCACCGGATTTAATGTATCCACATACATCAAATCCAGATTCTTATAGATATTATTAAAAAGGTCGAGATTCTTAGCCACCTCAAAACGGTGATTCTTGGCTGTTTGTGCATGGGCCGTTAACCCAAAAGAAGCAAGCAGACAAACGGACAACATCCATTTCATCTTTGCCATCACCTGACACATCATTTTATTTTTAATCATGATTTCTTATATTTGACGTCTCCAAGAGACATTCATACCCATTTGACGACACAAAGGTAGTGTAATATCTGATAATATCAGCCTGTTTATCCGTTTTTTTGTGGAATTTTTAGTTTTTCATTCATTTTTTTCCAGAAAAGTTTGGTGGATTAAAAAAATCGATGTACTTTTGCAACCGCTTAACAGCAAAACCTGCTTCAGTAGCTCAGTTGGTTAGAGCACCTGACTGTTAATCAGGGGGTCGTTGGTTCAAGCCCATCCTGAAGCTTATACATTTCAAAATTGTAGCCAATTTGTAGCCAATTCTGAATATTTGTAGCCACTCAGTGTTTCACCTTTGCAGAATCTGTAGCCACTAATCCTGCAAAAGATAATATTTGCAGAGTGTTGTCAAGTTCTTATGTTGACAAGTTGAAAATACTTATGGGATTTCAACTGTCAACAGCTGTTTTCAAAGAAAAATGAAAAATAATACCCGTTACGCAGAAAGGCTGCATAGGGGTATTGTACCTTTGCACCTGAAATCCAACAAGGAAGTATGGCTGAGTGGTAAGGCGACACGCTGCTCGCTCGGCGACGAAGGAGACGCTTGCCAGAGCAAGAACGTGTAAAACCGAAAGGTTTCGGAGGTTCTTTGCGAGCAAAGCGACCAAAGGTCGAGCGCGAATCCTTCTGCTTCCGCTAACAAATCAACAGCTTTATCTATAAGCCTGACATCCTCTTTTGTCAGAGGCAGTTCAGTAATAGAGTAATTCGGATCAGCGTAACGATAGAATTTCTGGTCGTACACCTCTATCGGTGCGTTGTATCCAAGTTTGTCAGAACGCATCATCTGGATGTCTGCTTGGACTGTACGAAGAGAAACGCCCTTTTGGATGCCCTCCATATCGTAGAGTGCATCAGATACCGCATCAACCAGGTCCTCTATCGTCCATCTTCTGTACCTGTTTCTCAGGCTTCTGCCTATTATCTTGTAACGCAATAACGCGTTTTTGTTTACTGGCATAATGTATTTTACAATCTGAATGGTTCATAATCTTTCTATTTTATAGTTCTATTACTTTGCCGGATTCAAATCCGTTAGTCAGGTGCTCGTTTGAGAACACATACCCCATTTGGTTACACACGATTTTCGTATTTCCAATAGTGGTATCGATGTTCGTATGTGAATGGCCATATATCCATGCGTCAATGCGGCTGTCAGCAATGAAGTTGTCAAGTTCCGTTGCAAATGCTCCGTTCAAGACAGAGCCAATGTGTCGTGCAGCTACAACCGACATAGTTGGCAAATGATGAGTAACTACTATGATATGCTTAGCCGTACTCTCCTCGACTGCACGCTTCAAGAACCTAAGACATTTCTCATGTTCAAGATTGAAGTCCTCAGGCATAAACCGACGGCCATTATACATAATCTGGCGAAAGTCATTCATCCCTCTCAACACGTAGGACATATCCATTTCTGGAATCTTTGACCATAGTGTAGTCAGGATGAAGTCTGTATCAACTATGCGAACTACCTTATTATAATAGTAACCGACATTCTCACGAAACATCCATTGCCAACT
>ONWA01000003.1 GCA_900321425.1 uncultured Prevotellaceae bacterium
CGCCTCTACGAGGTGTCGACGAAGATTGCTGCCGACCTCTATGTGATGGTCAATGGCGACGAGCCGCTGCTCACCAAGGAGGCCATCGTACAGTGCATCCCAGAGCATATCGAAGAGGGGGCGCTGTATGTCTCCAACCTGATGACCGACTTCTCCAATCCTGTGGAGGTGGTGGATGCTACCAACCTGAAGATTGTGACCGATCAGCACGACCGTTGTCTGTTTATCTCACGCAGTCCGATTCCCTATCCCAAGGGCAACATGGACTATGTGTACCACAAGTTCGTGGGTGTGGGAGCCTTCAACCGTCAGGCACTCGACTTCTACCATAATACCCCACGCGGTCCGATAGAGAAAATAGAGGAGAACGACTCGTTCCGTTTCATCGAGAACAATGTGCCCATCTATTACTATAACTGTCACTGTAAGTCACTCTCTGTCGACAACCGCAAGGACATCGCGGGTGTGGAGAGCTACTTGAACAAGCATGACTGTTAGCTATTATACGCAACTCAGGAAGTTCTATGGCAGGATGTCGTTCTATATCACCCATTTTGCCAGCTATCTCGTTCCCAACGTCTTTTTCCGTTGGCAAAGGAACCGCTTGATCGCTTCACTGCCCCTCGAAGAACAGGCAGAGGCCGACAGACGGGCAGGCTACTATTGTCAGGCGAAGGGAACACCTCAGGACAACTGGGTGCGTGTGGCCGACTATCGTTATCCCTATCGGAAGAAGCATAAGTTTGTGACGTACTTCTTCGACCTCTACGACAGTATCAGGTATTTTGCACCAGGGTTGCGATTCAGCTACCTCTTCGGCGATGTGAACACAGAACCTGCTGTGCCTACCTTCGTCAAGAGCCGACCTATCCATACCACCAACGGGGTGGTGATGAAACTGAACCAGGTGCGTCATTTCCGTTTCGTCGACGACACGATCGCCTTCGCACAGAAGGAAGACCGACTGGTATGTCGTTTCTTCCTCTCTCCCAACCAACCACAGCGCGTACGTTTCTTAGAGGCACTCGCAGACCATCCCCTCTGCGATATCGGCATCATCAACAAACAGCCTGCCGTCGAGTATGCCCAGTGGCAGAAGCCGTTTATGACCATCGGACAGATGCGCCACTATAAGTTCATCGCCTGCATCGAAGGCAATGATGTGGCCACCAGTCTGAAATGGGTGATGTCGTCCAACTCCGTCGCCGTCATGCCGAAGCCTAAGTTCGAGACATGGTTCATGGAGGGCACCCTACAGTCCGGCTACCATTATATCGAGGTGAAAGACGACTATTCCGACCTCATAGAGAAGGTGCAATACTATATCGCACATCCTGATGAGGCAGAGACGATTATCCGTCATGCCCATGAATATGTGGCACAGTTCAGGAACAAACGTCTGGAACGAGCCACCTCCCTCCTGACGGCAGAGCGTTATTTCATGATTACAGGACAACTCCAATAAGCACGATGAATATCCTTGTAGTACGACTCTCCGCCCTGGGTGATGTGGCAATGACCATCCCTGCCATCTATAGCTGTGCGAAAACATGGCCAGCGTATACGTTTCATGTGCTCACCACCGCCTTCTGCGCCCAGCTCTTCATCCAACCGCCCAAGAACGTGCAGGTACATACCCTCCAGAAGCCCGTCAGCACGTGGAAGATGCTCCGACAATTGCAACAGATGGATATCGACGTGGTGGCCGACCTCCATAATGTGTTGCGCTCATGGGTCATCGACCTATACTATACATTGAAGGGAAAGCGCGTAGCGATCTTACAGAAGCAACGAAAGGAGAGGCATCGGATATTAAAGCGTCACCAAGAGACCGCTACCCCCTTCACTCAACGCTATTTCGACGTGTTCCAACATCTCGGACTTGCGACCACGCCACAATTTACCTCGCTATTCCCCATCCCTCCTGCCATCCCACAAGGGTGGGAAAAAACATCAGAGGAGCGATGGATAGGAATCGCACCATTTGCGCGTTATCGTAACAAGACCTATCCACTGGAACGGATGCGTGAGGTCGTAGAACAGTTGGCGGCTCTTCCCCACACCCATGTGTTTCTCTTTGGGGCCAAAGGACAAGAGGCTGCACAGCTGCAGCAATGGACAGCCATTGGTCAACAGGTCACCTCGTTGGCAGGACAGCTACCACTGGCTGAGGAGCTGGCACTGATGACCCATCTCGACGTGATGGTAACGATGGACTCTTCGAATATGCACCTGGCCTCACTTGTAGGCACCCGTGTGGTGTCCATCTGGGGCAGTACGACACCAGCCTGCGGATTCTTAGGATGGCAGCAGCATACGGACGATGCGCTCTGCAGACACCTGGGGTGTCAGCCCTGTACGATCGCAGGCAGCGAAAACTGTAAGAAGGGAAATCTGGTATGTATGGACATTGCCCCTCAGGAGATTGTCAGTCACCTGAAGCGTATGCTTTGAATCACCAGTATTTTTAGAGTTTCTGCATCTCGTTGAGACGCTTATAGTAGCCGTCGATACTGAGCAGCTTCTCATGGGTACCACGCTCTACGATCTGTCCCTCGTGGAGCACACAGATTTCATCGGCATTCTTGATGGTCGACAGACGGTGGGCGATGGCTACGGTAGTACGCGTCTTCATTAGTCGTTCCAACGCTACCTGCACCTGTCGCTCGCTCTCCGTATCCAAGGCAGAGGTAGCCTCATCAAGAATCAGGATGGGTGGGTTCTTCAGGATGGCACGGGCTATCGACACACGCTGACGCTGACCGCCAGAGAGTCGACCGCCACGATCGCCGATATTCGTATCGAAACCGTGTTCGCTCTGCATGATGAAATCGTAGGCATTGGCAATCTTCGCCGCCTCCTCAATGCGAGCGCGAAGGGTAGCTGGTGATTCTAGATTTTCTAGAGATTCTAGATTTCCTGGAATGCTGAACGCAATATTATTCCAGAAAGAGTCATTAAAGAGAATCGCCTCCTGGTTGACATTACCAATCAACTGCCGGAGGTCGTGAATACCCAACTCCTTCACGTTGATACCGTCGATGAGCACCTCGCCCTCTTGTACATCGTAATAGCGAGGGATGAGGTCGACGAGTGTGGACTTTCCTGATCCACTCTGTCCAACAATGGCGATGGTCTTACCTTTGGGAATCACAAGGTTGATATCACGCAACACCCATTTCTCACCATAGCGGAAACTCACATGACGGAACTCTATCTGGTGCTCAAAACTGGCTATCTTCTTGGGGTGCTCAGGTTCCTTGATGGTGTTCTCAGCCATCAGAATCTTATCGATACGCTCCATTGAAGCCAGTCCCTTGGGGATGTTATACCCTATCTTAGACACCTCTTTCAGGGGGTTGATAATCGAATAGAGGATCACCATATAATATATAAAGGTGGGACCAGACAGTGATTGGTGGTTCAAGACGAGGACACCTCCGAACCATAATACGATGACAATCATCACAGTTCCCAAGAACTCACTCAGGGGATGACCCATATTCTGGCGGATATTCACCCGCATCACATGATTACGATACGACGAGTTGATGGCGTTGAACTTCTCGCGCATCTTATCCTCTGCACAGAAGGCTTTGATGATCCGTAAGCCACCCAGTGTCTCGTCGACCACGCTCATCGTATCACTCCACAACGACTGGGCAAGAATACTCTTCGCCTTCAGCTTCCGTCCTACCCATCCCATAAACCACCCAATCAGGGGGATGATGGCCACAGAGAACAGCGTGAGTTGCCACGAGATAATCATCAAGGTAGTGAAATACGAGAGGATGAGGATTGGATTCTTAAACATCAGATCGAGCGAAGAGATTACACTCGTCTCCACCTCCTGCACATCACCTGTCATACGGGCGATAATATCTCCCTTGCGTTCCTCAGAGAAGAAGCCAAGGGGCAGACTGACAATTTTCTGATAGAGCTGGTTGCGAATATCCCTGACGATACCTGTACGGATAGGTACCACACTCGCTGCCGCAAGGAAGTAGGCCGTTGTCTTCAACAGGGTGGTCACTACCAAAAAGACTCCAATCAGCAGCAGTGTGGTGGTGGGACCCACCTCTGCGATATACTGGTTGATATAGAAATAGGCGTTGTTGACCAACACATCCTTCACGCTCCCGTCTTCCCACGCCATCAAACTCGTCACCTCTGCATGGTCGCCTGTCTTGAAAAGAATCTGCAGGATAGGCACCAGTGCAGCAAACGAGAAGATATTCAACAATGCCGACAGGATATTGAAGAAAATCGACAGACCTACAAATTTCTTGTAGGTAAAGACGAAGCGTTGCCAGATACGTAGGAATTCTCTCATCAGAATCGCTATTTAGTCGAGGGGCTCACCCAACAGGGTGGCACTCGTGGAACTCGTTATCTTTACGCGAACGGTCTCGCCGATATGGTGACTCTTACCGCTACCAGGAGCTACACGGTCGAACACCACCATCTTGTTCTGCTCCGTACGTCCGCAGAGCTGTTCTCTGCTACGCTTCGAAAATCCCTCAACGAGCACATCGAAGGTCTTTCCCTCATCCTGACGATTACGCACAGCCGACATCTCTGTCTGCAACTGTATGAGCTCATTCAGTCGACGGATCTTCGTCGCTTCATCCACATCATCGGGCAGATGTTTCGAGGCATAGGTGCCTGGACGCTCTGAATACTTGAACATAAAGGCGGAGTCATAGCCCACCTCGCGCATCAGCGAGAGCGACAGCTGATGATCTTCCTCCGTCTCACTGTGATAGCCCACGAAGATATCCGTCGACAACCCACAGTCGGGGATAATCCTACGGATGGCAGCCACACGGTCCAGATACCACTCACGAGTGTACTTACGATTCATCAGATGAAGGATTCTATCTGAGCCGCTCTGCACAGGCAAGTGGATATGTTTGCAAACATTGGGCATCTCAGCAATCACCCTAAGGGTCTCATCACTCATATCCTTGGGATGTGAGGTCGTAAAACGGATGCGCAGCTCTGGGGCTTCCTCAGCCACTCGCCTGAGCAAACTGGGGAATTCTAGTGGTTCTAGAGATGCTGGATTATCCAGATGAAAGCGATAACTATTCACGTTCTGTCCCAATAGCGTTATCTCCTTGAAACCACGGTCACGCAGGTCGCGCACCTCTCTGAGGATACTCTCCACATCACGACTACGCTCCCTCCCACGGGTATAAGGTACAATACAATAGTGGCAGAAGTTATTGCAGCCACGCATGATACTGACAAACCCACCAATCTTCGCCCCATGCAGACGCTGAGGCACCACATCACGGTAGGTCTCTGTGGTCGACAGTTCGATATTCATCGCTTGATGTCCTGTCTCTGCCTGTGCGATGAGATCGGGCAGGGAGAGGTAGGCATCAGGACCTGCCACCAAATTGGCATGATGATGCTGTAACAGGTCTTCTTTCACACGCTCTGCCATACAACCCAACACTCCGATAATCAACGGGCGCTTGCGACGAAGGGCATCGAGGGCATCCAGTCGGTGGTAAATCTTCTGTTCGGCATTGTCCCTTACAGAACAAGTATTTAGGAAAACAGCATCGGCCTCATCCACACTGTCACATGTCTCGTAGCCCGCCATCTGCATCACAGAGGCGACTACCTCAGAGTCAGCGACATTCATCTGACAGCCGTATGTCTCAATAAAAAGTTTCTTCATTTCCTCGTCTTTTGCGTGCAAAGTTAGTGGAAATCAAACGAAAAACAAAGAATTTATTCCTTTATTAAGGCATTTTTTGTACTTTTGCAGCCAAATAACATATCCATGGAAAAGATTCAACTATCGAAGGCCTTTATCCTAAAAGAGTTTCGCGACTACGTACTCATCTTCATCGCCATGATGTCGTATTGTATCGGATGGGCTGTCTTTCTCCTCCCCAACGATATCACAACGGGTGGTGTAGCGGGTGTTTCATCTATTCTCTACTGGGCTACGGGACTGCCTGTACAGTACAGCTATTTCTTCATCAATGCGGTTCTGTTGCTGATAGCCCTCCGCATTCTCGGCCTCAAGTTCTGCATAAAGACGATCTATGCCGTACTCGTGCTGACTACAGGCATCTCTGTCGCCACCACCTATTATCATGGACATCTGTTGGCCGACCAGCCTTTTATGGCCGCCATCATCGGCTCTGTCTTCTGTGGTTGTGGCGTAGGGTTAGGTCTCTCTTCCAACGGTTCCACGGGAGGTACTGACATCATTGCTGCTATCATCAACAAATACAGGGATATTTCCTTGGGTAAGGTCATTCTTATCTGTGACGTGTTCATTATCTCCAGCAGCTATTTCGTTCTGAAAGACTGGGAGAAGGTCATCTATGGCTATGTGGTACTTTACGTCACCGCCTTCTGTATCGATCAAGTGGTCAACTCCTACCGTCGCAGTGTGCAGTTCTTCATCATCTCAGAGAAACACGAGGAGATTGCGCGTCTCATCAATCAGGAGGCGCATCGCGGCTGTACGGTCATCGACGGTCAGGGATTCTATTCAGGGCATTCCGTCAAGATGCTTTTTGTGTTGGCTAAACAACGTGAGAGTTCCCATATCTTCCGTCTGATAGAGGAAATAGACCCCCGTGCATTCGTCAGCCAGAGTGCCGTCATCGGTGTCTATGGCGAAGGGTTCGACCATATCAAGGCAAAGAAACGTCAGAAGGAAGGGAAACAGTGAATGCCGTCAAAAAGGACAGACTTTCAGCAACGGCTCTAAATCAATGTGCGCTCCTTCGTAGGTAGCGCCAAGTGCCATGAGTTCCTCGAGCGATTGTTCTGCGCTCATCTGGAATGGCTGTTGAACGGTTCTGCCCACTGACAACAGGTAATCCTGATATTTAAACGCCCCATCGAAGGTCTTGTCGGAGCATTTCATCCACACATTAGGCACACCATAGGCATCCGCTATAATCAGTCCATGGAGAGAACTTGAGAGAATCAGTCCACAGTCGAGAATCTGGTCGACCACCTCATGCCAGTCGCTATAGTGTTTCACATCAATGATACGCACCTGTTCAGGATAGCGTGCCTGAAGGTTACGAACCACAAGGTCGTCGAGGTCGTACATATGTGGAATGATACCCAACGAATAGTGGGGTTGGTGACGGACGGGCTGGTAGATACGTGGTAGGAGCAGCACTGGGTCGCCATAGACCTCAGGACAGTCGATGCCGCATTGGAGCAATAGTGCTCTTGTCTTGGGACCTCTCACTGCCAGCACTTTCTTGGGGCGTTTCTTAGGCGGTTCCGTATCATTTCTGGCACCACTCCCCCATACGATATTATGGTGGATACGCATCCAACGAGCATTGATGAGTGAGCCAATACACAGATAGACAGGATCGCGACGCACGTTCCAAATATCCTTGAAGTTGAACACCCGTTTACCCGTCAGCTCCTTGAGGAGATAATAGTTCAGGTCATCACCGATGTTAAAGGGCAGCACCCCATCGCCATTCTGAAACATGGAGGCGTTGACCACTATACAGCGGCTGGCTTTTGTCGTGAGCAGTGCCAGTGTATGTCGCACCCTACTTCTGAACCGTTTCCAATCCATCGTTCTAAAGCTTTTTAAGTCCGTTCTTGCACTGGTATTCCCCTCGTGCCTGTTTCTCTGCTCCCATCCGTTGGTTCTCTTCCTGGGAATTCCATCCCTTCTTGTGCCACAAGTGGTACTCTACTGCCAGATTACGCAACGAGACGAACGTGAAACCTGCCATTCGGAAGCGCCACACCAAGTCGGTATCCTCACCATAGGCAGGTAGCGTATAGTCCTCGTCAAAGCCGTTAATAGCCGTTATCGCTTGTCGCGAGAACGACATATTACAGCCTGTCAGATACTCCAGTTTTCGCATCCTAGGAATACAGCCCAATGGACCGTCTGGGTCGATAAACACACCTTCTTCCGCTCTCTCCGTTCCTTGATGACAGACGAGAGCACTCATCATCCGATGCTGCATATGCATCACCTCCTTAGGGTTGTCCAACAACCGCTCCGACAGTCGTTCACTGAGCATCACCCGCTTGCCTGCCAATATCTTTTGTGGATCGAAGTAACGAACATGCATCTCTATAAATCTTGGGTGCAACATACAGTCACCATCGATAAACACCAAATGATCAGTATGTGCCGATACGATGGCCCTGTTGAGGGCACGGTTTTTCTGCCATCCCTCATCGGGCTGTGTCAGATGGTACAGCGGCCACGAACAGGAATAGTGAGCAAGAAACGTACGCATCTCTTCACTCTCTCCGTCTTCGGAAATGATGACCTCAAACCGCTGCTCTGTCTGGTAATTCAGACCATCTAAAACAGCCTGAAGAAACCGTATATTCTTATAAACGGATATAATGAGTGAGCACCTTAACCTATTCATCTCCCTGTTGTGTTAATCGGATTAATAACGTCTGTAAGTCAGTTTCCTGTCGTTCTCTGATTACTTCGTAACGACATTTTGCCCACTGTTGCAGTTGGGCATAGTCACTGGTATCCATTAACATCAATGCCCTGTAGATATCTGTTTCGTAAAACGGAGAGAAATAGATAGGGGCATCGCCCATCACCTCAGGGATGGAACACAGGTTGCTGCACAACACGGGTTTGCCATACTTCAACGCCTCCACAGGCGGATAACCGAATCCCTCAAAATAGGTAGGATACAGCAGCGCATGAGCATGTGCCAGTGCCTGCTCGTAATCGCCATCGGAGAGGAAAGGTACAACTGTTAATCGTGGACAAGAGGGAGTCTTACCTCCTACCACCAGAAGGTGCATCTTCCCCCCATCCTTGGCATAGCGCATGAATGCACGAATCGCTTTTTGCCCATTCTTTAAAGGGTTCTTGCCACCCAGCAACAGACAATAGTCTGTACCCTCGTCAATGAGTTGACGCAACTGAGTATTCTCTACCGTCGCAGTACCTGTCAGATGACGTAATGGACTATAAAGCACCTTGATTCTGTCTTTCAACGACGGATACTGATAGATTACCGACCACCGTGTATAGTCTGATACCACGACTATCTGTGCTTTGGGATTGCGTTCCACCAGTTGGATGACAGGTGCCATCATATGATCGCTCCCTTTCTTCCGTCGCAGTCGTCCTATGCTATAGCAGAGTGCCCAAAACTGACGCTTATCCAGTTTTGTATACTCGTCGATATGATTCTGCCATTTCTCTTGATAGCTCAGATCATGAATCACACAGGTCACGTTGATTTTCACATCAGCCAGACCATCGTAGCGCCACCAGAACTGTGCACAACCGATGAACAGATGGTCGGCTTTTAGCTCACGGACCAACTCTGCCACATTCTTGTTGTGGATATCTATCATACGTACGCCACGCTGTTCCATACTACTGACACTAAGGTCGTCGTAGGCAATACCTCTTTCGGAGTCATAGAGACCCACCACCTCCAACTGCCCCTCGCGACAGCTTTTCTGCTGCAGCAGTTCATGGAGCACGCGTCTAACATACTCTCCAGCACCTGTCGGGCGACATACGGTAATCAAGTCATATAACAGTCTCATTTCTTCTTGTACTTCCATCGTTTATGCGACCACAGCCAATAGGCGGGTTGCGCAGTGATACGCTGCTCCATCTTTCGTAAGAAGGCTATCGTATAGGGATAAGGCTGCTTAAAATCCTCATCGGTAGGCTGCAATTCCTGAAAAGTCAGTCGATAGTGTCCTCTGGAGGTTTTCTCCACGTCCAAATAGACAAAATGGGCGTGAATATGTTTGCCGATATCCTCTCCTCCTGTTACATAAGCAGTGTCCTGATGGAGGAAGGTAGTCCAATGTCTCTGCACTCCTTTAGGACGTTGGTCGGCGATAAATCCGCAGAGGAACTGTGTACCTTCGTTATTTAGTCGGAGCAAATGGCGCATAGCCTGTTTCGAGGGTATCAAGGTGGTATCCCATCGGCTTCTGATACAGTGCATCACCTCGTTCATCGCATCGTCTCTGAGCGGTTGATAAATCTCACAGGTATAGGTGGGACGATTATAGTGACGACAGATGTCCTGCATCCACTCCCAGTTACCATAATGTCCTAAGAAGGCTACAATTGATCTTCCGTCCTCTGCCAACTGCTCAACGAATGAGGGGTTGGTGAACTCGATATGTTCATTGAGATCTTGTTCAGTGATATGTAGTAGTTTGATGGTTTCTACTATCACATCGGCCATATGGTGATAGTACTGTCGCTGTAGCTGTCGTCGTTGTGCGACGGTCATCTCAGGAAACGACCGTTGCAGATTGTCGGAAATTACCTTATGGCGATAGCGCAACAGATGAACGAGCACCCATGCTATGGCATCGCTCAGACAATAGAGCGCACAGAAGGGCAGTCGTGCTAATGCGGACAACACGTTCATTATCAGCTGTTGTTTGAGTTGTATCCCACTCATTCCCCCACCTCCTTTCTTGCAGTTCCTGACAACAGAATCTCCACCACCCTGTCGGTGGCGCCAGCCTGTCGTTGCGCATATTGCAGTGCCTGCTGTTGCAATCTCTTCAGGCGATGGTCATCTTCCATCGCCGTCCACCACTGTTCCAATTCCCCTGGCGTTTCCACCACGCCCCCTATGCCCATCCGGGCCATCTCCCTGGCTACGGGCTTACGCTCCAGTCGGGGACCATAAACCACTGGCATTCCATATACCACCGGTTCAATCACACTATGCAGATAAGGGGTAAATCCTCCACCCACATATGCCCACCGACCATAACGGTAGAGACGTGCCAATTGTCCCAGCTCGTCCACGATGAGCACCTGTACATCATCAAGTAACGTCTGATCATCACATTGTGAGCTACGCAAACATTTCACCGTCAACCGCTGTTCGATGCTACAAATGCATTGGTCTTTGAGTTCATGAGGCACAATCAACCATTTCCTTTCGCTATGACGATTCACCAGTTGAGTCACCAGTGCCACATCGCGCTCATCATTGATACTCCCCGCCACCAATAGTCCGTTGGTGGTCTTAGCGAAACGCTCTACCACAGGATGGTGGTAGTCCTCACGGGCGATAGCCACAGCATTGTCGAAGAGTGGGTCGCCTGTCACCACTACATTACAAAAGCCAACTTGCTGTAACCTTTCCTTAGAACCCTCGTCAAGTACCATCATCGTCTGCATGGCATTCAGCGCTTTTCGGATAGGATAGCCGTACCACTTCAACAGGTACGAGCTTTCGGGTACCGACATCGACACCACAAACGCAGGAATCTTCCTCCGTTGTAACTCGTTGAGGTAGTTCATCCAGTATTCCGAGATAGCGAACACCGCTCTTTGAGGTTTTACACTGTCAAGGAACCGTCGCACATAACACTTCTTGTCCAAAGGTAGATAAAAAACATAGTCGGCCTCCTCACCATGTTTATTTTTCGCCTGTAGCATCTCGTAGCCTGTGCTCGAGAAGAAGGTGATGACCACTGCCCTCTCTGCCGTCCTTAACCGTTGCACTACTGGTCGGATGACATTGTACTCACCGTATGATGAAGCATGTAGCCAGTACACTTCTCGCTGCTCACGAGCCATCGTTGCAGCAATATGGTCCAATAATTCACGCTGTCCCATCACTACCTTATACACCTTGGGACGATGGGTAAAGAGGTAGTGTTGCAACCGTGGACTGTTCCACACGATGTGAAGCAGTCTGTCGACGAGACTGATGAGTAACTGATATATGCCCATGAATAGTCATCACGTTGTTGAGCAAGCAAAAGTAAGTAAAAATATTCGAATTTGCGCCACATCCCCTGTAAAATTATACATTATTTGCGTATATCAACAAAAAATTGTACCTTTGCAAGCAAAAAGCAATACAATGTCTTATTTATTTTCATCAGAATCAGTCAGTGAAGGCCATCCAGACAAGGTGGCCGACCAGATATCCGACGCCATTCTCGACCAGTTTTTGGCATACGACGAGAAGGCGCGTGTGGCTTGCGAGACTTTTGTCACCACAGGTCAGGTAGTCATTATGGGCGAAGTGCGCAGTGATGTGTATATCGACTTGCAGACCATTGCCCGCAAAACCATCAAACGTATAGGCTATACAAAAGCAGAGTACCAGTTTGACGGTGACTCTTGTGGTATCCTCAGTGCTATCCACGAGCAGAGTAGCGATATCAATCAGGGGGTCGACCGCGCCGACGAGGAAGAACAAGGAGCCGGTGACCAGGGAATGATGTTTGGCTATGCCACCAACGAGACCGATTCGTTTATGCCTGTTTCTCTCGATTTGGCACACCTCATCATGCGTACATTAGCCGATATCCGCAAGGAAGGTCGGGTGATGACATACCTTCGTCCTGACGCTAAGAGCCAGGTAACTGTTCAATACAGCGATGCAGGCATCCCTGAACGTATAGATACGATTGTGGTCTCCACGCAGCATGATGAGTTTGCCGATGATGATACGATGTTGCAGACCATCA
Organism: uncultured Prevotellaceae bacterium; assembly: GCA_900321425.1. Classification (GTDB taxonomy): domain Bacteria; phylum Bacteroidota; class Bacteroidia; order Bacteroidales; family Bacteroidaceae; genus Prevotella. The sequence goes on from ONWA01000003.1 coordinate 12,478, forward strand.
AAGACGATGTGATCAACATCCTCATCCCACGTGTCAAGCAACAGATTCATTCGCAAAAGGTGCTCGACCTCTTTGGTCTCGATATCAAATACTACGTCAACCCTACAGGTAAGTTCGTCATTGGCGGTCCTCACGGCGATACGGGTCTTACAGGTCGTAAGATAATCGTTGACACCTATGGTGGTAAGGGTGCCCATGGAGGAGGAGCTTTCAGTGGCAAAGACTCTTCCAAGGTCGACCGCTCAGCCGCTTATGCTGCCCGTCATATTGCAAAGAATATGGTAGCCGCTAGCGTGGCCGACGAGATGCTCGTTCAAATCAGCTACGCCATTGGTGTAGCTAGACCCATGAACATCTACGTCAACACCTATGGTCGTAGTCGTGTGGAGATGAGCGACGGTGAGATTGCGCGTAAGATAGAGCAGCTCTTCGACCTCCGTCCTAAAGCTATTGAGCGTACACTGAAATTGCGTCAGCCCATGTATAGCGAGACGGCTGCCTATGGTCATATGGGACGTAAGAGCGAGATCGTCAACAAGACCTTCACCAGCCATTATCATGAGACGAAGACCATCCCTGTAGAGCTTTTTACTTGGGAAAAGCTCGATCGTGTAGAGGATATTAAAAAAGCATTCGGACTATGATTGTCGGTTCACTTGAATCATAAGTGATCATAGCACCATACGGAGTTGAACATCCAAGTCGGCCATAGACGAATGGCCGACTTTTTGTTGCCCTGTACCGATGGTGGCTCTGTCGAAATAGTCGGTAACCCCTAATCGCGCTGAGACCGTCAGGTGCTTTCCCAGTTTTGCCCGTGCCATGAGTGTATAACGAATACCATGACCATATAGCACAGGAAACGAGAATTGGAAGAGGGTGCTTCGCTCGTACAGACTCACTCTACTGTCGTAATCATCTGTATGGAAATAGGCCAGACTGCCATTGAGCTGTAACCAACGGCGATCATAAATGAGTTGCGAACTGATGACCATTCCCTTGCTCGTCTTCAAGCCATTCACCAGTATACCATCCCACTGGATATGCGACTGCCACCTTTCACCCATATCCCAGGACGCTCCCAGTCGCGTACGATGCTCATAGCGGTTATAGAGATAGGACTTCTCTGCATTATCGCGCTGCCGTAGTCGCCAACGATAACGACCTATAAAATTAATATTCTTCCACTGATACTGCCCTGACAAGAACGCATCAAGAGCATGAGAAGGGGCAGTCGCCTGATACACGGGCCAGGGATGGTAGGCATAATCGAGATACCCCTTAATCTCTGTCTTACCATTGGGCTTCCACGACAATCCTACATATCCTCCATGCTCATTCTGAACATGTCCGCCATCACTCATACTGTTACTATAGAAAGAGGTATAACGATACGAATAATAACGATGCAACGCCAACAAACTCCACGTATCGGACAAATGCCAGTTGGCACTATGTATAGCAGCAAGGGCACCCGACTGATGAATGGCTGTCTCTCCCCGTAAGGTCAGTCGAGAAGTTATATAACGATAATCTATACTGGCATTGAGGAACTGTTGCCCTTGGGCTGCGTAACGACGATAGAGAGCCGATGTGTTCGGATGAAGTTGACGGTCAGAATAGGTATAAAGGACCGTCGTTCCAAGATGGAAACATCCCTTATCGTATTGCAGATGGGTACCCAAATCCAAGAGATGACTGTTATTCTTCTTTCCCATCTCTGTAGTTGTGCGATGATAGCCTGAACTAACAATCGTAGTAATACGCCCTGCATTGTCCAATGTCGCATCGACAGGACGATAAGAAACAAAAGACGTCAACGAGAATCCTTTTCCTAACCGGATAGTAGCTGCTGCCCCTTGTAGATAAGAAGAAGCAGATCGGGAGGAATGAGGGCGGAGAAAAGCTGTATTTCTGCCCATATTCTGAAGGATGACCTGTTTGCCCATACTGAAACCCATATCTGCCACCAATCCCATTCCGAAAGACAACCGATACTTGCCAATAACGAGGGATTCCAGACGTCCGAAATTCTTCAGTTGCAGGTAATAGGAATAATAATCATAGCCCCATGAGTTTCCCTTTGAGAAAAAAGGTTCGCCAGCATCCTGAGAGCCGACGACACCGATGCGAAGATGGTTTTTATATGAGAACTGATAACGAAACCAGTGTTTATAGGGGTTTCCCAGATAGGCGGACTCGTCACCTTGACGTTTGTAAAAAGGTATCTTAGCCGACAACAGAACTTCATGTTTCCCATATTTGAGAGCCTGACGTAATAACTGGGAAAAAGACGATTTCTCTTCTTTCGGTTTCAGACAGACAAAATGAAGGAGCAACTGACGAGTGTGCTCATCCAACGACCGAATCATTCGCAGTTCCTGTAGACTTTTCATCCCACCATAACGGTAGAGATACTCCATCAACTCCTCCACCTGACGGTCTGAGAGGAACGGAAGTTCCTCCAGCTCCTCACGTGTCGCCGTATTGAGATTACATGGGTGTGACGCCCGTTCACATAAATCATCATAAAGGGTTTCCCATTGTTCACTCTCCTCGTCTTGCAAAGAAATCCACTCACCCAATGACTGTTCCCATGGATGTCCCGTCTGGGCTACGGAAAGCACACTCCACCCCAAAAATAAAATAATCAGTAGTGTTTTCATAACAAATATATTTAAGATTGCGGGGCAAAATTACAATTTTTACCAGTAAGTACCAAATATTAACCTCTGTTTTTTCGGAGATTGGATTTTTCTGCGTACTTTTGCGCCCAAATGAGGAACATCAACTTTGCACTGATTATCGGCTTCACGATGCTGACGATGCCACTCTCCGCACAAGAGACAGCAACGGCAGTAGACAGCACAGAGACGGGAGGCCCCGTCTTTGTGCCGATGGTAAAGGTGGGCAAAGTACTGGAAGGAGGCGACAGCATACAGTATATGGAGATGAGCAATATCTACGTCTACCCTACGCTGACTTTCAATACCCCCAAGCAGAAGAAACAGTATAACCGTCTGGTGAGAAACGTGAAAAAGGTGTTACCCATCGCCAAAGAGGTGAGAAGGATTATCATCGAGACCACAGAGGTACTGGAGATGATGCCAGACAAAAAGGCGAAGATGGCACATATGAAACGTGTAGAGGAGGATATCAAGAAGACCTACACACCACGCATGAAGAAACTGACGTACTCTCAGGGAAAACTGCTCATCAAACTGGTAAACAGGGAGTGCAACTCTTCCGCTTATGGTGCTATCAAGGCATTTTTGGGTCCTGTGAGGGCTGGTATGTGGCAGGCTTTTGCCTGGGTATACGGTGCCAGTCTGATGAAAAAATACGATCCTGAGGGAGAAGACCGAATGACAGAACGCGTCATTCTGATGGTAGAGGCAGGACAGCTATAAAAAGAGGAGAGGGTTATTCCTCTCCTCCTTCATATGCGGGCTGTGCCTGATACTCATCATCCTGTCCGCCTTGCTGATCAGGACGACGTTTCTGGTTGTTCATATTACCAAAATTCCAAGAGATTGTAACGTTGAAACGGGGTTTCCGCCAATTCTTCTGGTGGCGCCAGAACGTGTCGCTACTGGTATAATTCTCCCACTTCCTTGTGCCAAAGACATCACGCCAGTTCAGACTAAGCGTCAGTGCCTTGTTAAAAAAGGTCTTACGCAAACCTAAGTCAAGACTGGCATTAGGACGACGGTGTCCCTGCGTGATGACAGAGCGCGAACGATAGTTACCAGTGGCCTGTATGGAGATATCGTAGGGCAAGATAAGACTCGCCAACAGACGGGCATCCCATGAAAAGCTCTTATTACCCACCCCACTAACCGTTTGACCATCTATCACATAACTAAACCCATCGAGCTTATAGTAATATCCATTGATCGTAGTAGTAAGGTCGAGTCGGCGCCATAGTTTGTTCTTGACAATGAGTTCTACACCCAGACTCTGACTCTTCGCCACGTTCTCATTGGTAGAGTACATCAGTCCGTCGGTAGCACTTTGGTAGCGCACGCGTTGGATGACATCGGTAGTGGGACGGTAGTAAGTGCTCACAGAGAGGGTATGGGCATTCCATGTCTTGAGAAAATTCAGTGAGATAGAGTGCGTATACTCAGGGGTGAGCAAAGGGTTACCATAGGTAATGATAGAGGCATCGCTAGTGTTGCGGAAAGAGTTGAGTTGACCACCCCATGGACGACGTAGGCGACGGGTATAGTTCAACTGTATCTGAGCAGTGGGAGTAAACTGGTAGTTAAGAAACAAACTGGGAAAGAGTTGAAAATAATCTTTCTTGAATGGTTCATCCTTGGGAGCCAGACCGTGCTCCTGCTCGTAGTTCAGACTCTCAGTATACACCTTCCAGTACTCGCCGCGCAGACCTGCCATAATACCCAGTTTACCGATGTTCGTAGTGACGGTAGCATAGAGGGCATGGGTGTCTATGTCGTAGATAAAGCGGTTGAAAAACGCGGTTTCCTCAACCTTGTCGGTTCCCTCCCAGTTCTCCGTGTCTATCCACGACTCCTGAGGAGTATTCTCATGCGAGAAACGGCCATTATAGCCTGCTTCGAGCTTCCATCGGTCCGTTATCTGGTTCTCGTATTCGAGTTTGGCCTCCCACGAACGGTTATTGATGTGCAAGGGACGGTACTGCCAACTATAGCTGTTGTTGCTGTCATCCTCGGAATAGAGGAGTGCATCTTGATAGAAATTGTCGTTATCGCTCTTCCAACGGCCCCAGGAGAGATTAGCAGTGAGTTTGTGCTTCTCACCGAACTCATGGGTATAGCCCAGTTCACCATGGAGCATGTTGTGCTTGCCATCTACAGTGGTGGTGCGCCACAATACATAGGAAGGTTCGGGATTGCCAATGATGCCATAGTAGTAGGGCTGTTCGCTGAGATCATCGTGATTGCCGAACATCGCCATACCTGAAAACGAAAGCTCATCTTTTTTAGAAAGATGGAACGTCAAATTAGCACGGGTGAAAATACCCTGCCCACTGTCATCGTCCTCCGACTCAGTGTTCTGATAAGTGTTTGTATGAAGGAAATGCTGTTCACTCACACTATATCCTACTCCCTTACGCTTACGATAACCCACATTGACATTGGCATCCAGTTTACCACTGGAATAATTGAAGTTGCCACCCACATTCCAACCACCACTGTTGTTGACTCCTGTACGCAACGATCCATAGTAGCCGGCCTTACGGTCGCGCTTGAGGATGATATTAATGATACCCGCAGAACCCTCGGCACTGAACTTAGCAGAGGGGTTGTCAATAATTTCTATGCGCTCGATACTCTCAGCAGGAATCTGCTGAAGGATATCACCACGATTGTCGGCAGTCAGACCGCTGGCCTTGCCATTGATCCACACCTCGACGCTGCTATTGCCACGCAGGGATATCTCACCGTCAGTGGTAACCTCAACGCTGGGGATGTTTTCCAACAAATCAGAAGCAGTACCTCCTGCTGCTGCCAGAATCTGGTCGACAGTAAACGACTTACGGTCAACCTCCAGTTTCATTTGTGACCGTTGTCCTGTCACCTGTACTTCCTTCAACTGTTGGGCATCCTCAGTAATATAGAGGGCGGGATAGGACACCTGACGGTTCTTGTCGGACAGGGTAAAACGTCGCACGAGGTTCTTATAACCAACAAAACTGACCTGCAGGTCATAAGTGCCATCCGACAATCCAACAATATGGAAAGAGCCGTTGGCATCGGTGATGGCACCCTTAACCATCTTACCGTTCTTTGACACCTTCACATTGACATATTGTAGAACATTGTTGCTCTGCTTATCATGGACTTTTCCCTTTACGGAGCCTTGAGCCAAGGCAATAATTGTGCAAAATATTAATACACAGAGAGTTACTAAACGCTTTTCCATGTAATTTCTGACGACAAAAAAAGGAAAAGGTTTAATACTCAAACGAACTTCCTCCTAAGAATTCGCGCAACAGTGATGTGGGAGGTATCTGATCCTCGGGTATCGGACGAATATACTTGAGGAACTTCAGCAGTCGATAAGCCTCACTGAATTCATCGGAATTCTCTGGCACGAGCTCTAACAAGGGGGCTGCCTGACGCTTGATGACGGCCAATTCGAAGAGCATGGCGGTATTGAACATCGCATCAGCATTCTCTTGGAAGGGGAATATCCAACGGTTCTCACCAGCACGCACACTGGGCCATCGACGAATAGTATCCTGCGCACTCACACCACGATACTTATAATCACGGATGATACGACGCAACAAACGGTTATCGGTGGTGGGGATATAGTTGTGGTTATCGAGCAGGATGGTGGTCAACGCAGAGGCGTAGACACGGTAGATTTGCTCGTTGGGAATCTGTGCCGTCAGTTCTGGATTGAGGGCATGAATGCCTTCAACAACCAGCACCTCATCGTCGTGCAGCCGCAGGCGGCGACCACTTTTCATACTCTTCCCCGTGGGGAAATCGTAGCGAGGCAACTCCACTTCCTCACCCTTAAAGAGGGCGCTCAACTGCTCGTTGAGTAAGTCAAGATTAAGGGCATGCAGATGCTCGAAATCATAGTCGCCCTTCTCGTCACGTGGTGTTTTCTCACGATCGAGGAAATAGTCGTCGAGAGAGATGCCGATGGGCTTAAGACCATTGATAGCCAACTGGATAGACAGTCGTTTACAAGTGGTCGTCTTGCCACTCGACGAAGGACCCGCAATAAGCACCATACGGATACCTTTTCTGTTGGCAATATCATCGGCTATTTGTGCCACCTTCTTCTCCTGAAGTGCCTCTCCCAGTTGGATAAGATAAGGCGATCCACCCTCGTCAATCGCTGTGTTCAGGTCGCCGATGGTACGCATACCTAGGATCTCCTGCCAACGGTGGTGCTCTTTGAAGATGCCGAACATCTTGTCCTGATGCACCATCTCACCCAATTCACCTGGATGCTGAAGCGAGGGCACACGGAGCAACAGACCGTCGTAATATTTCTCTAGTCCGAAGAGGTAGAGCTGCGAGGTATTGGTGAGTAATGCTCCGTAATAATAGTCGATATAGCCGTCAATTTCGTAGTAGGTCGTGAACATACGTCCTGTGCTCTTCAGCAACTTCACCTTCGAGAAGGTGTGCAACTCCTCAAACATACGGATAGCCTCTTCAGTAGTGGTCTCATAGCGGTGGATGGGGAAATGGGCGTCGATAATCTCCTGCATACGTTGACGGATACGACCAACATCCTCGAGCGTGACAGGATGACCGATATTAAGATTGACATAATAACCGTTCGACACAGGGATATCAATAGCGACCTTCGCTACGTCGTAAAGACTGTGAACAGCCTTACAGAGGACAAAAAACAGTGTACGTGTATAAGCGCGGGCTGCCGATGGAGTGTACATATCAAGGAACTCCACCTCCTTGTTTTTATACACGCGATAATGCATACCCTCTACCTTATTGTTGACCTTCGCTGTGATGGGTCCATACTCCATTTGGAGGTCAAATGCAGAAAAAACCTCAGAAAGTGGACTTCCTATTAGGAAGTTTTGAGATTTTTTATTATTTTTGCACCGGATTTGAATCTTGCGTTCTTCCATACTCGAAAATATTGATAGTGATTTACTGCGGTAAAGATACGGAAATTTTTTGAGATAACGCATAAAAGACAAATTATTTTTAACAAAATATGTCAATTTGGGTAATTTTTAAACTTCTGGGATCACTTGCCTTGCTGATGTTCGGTATGAAGAGCATGAGTGAATCACTCCAGAAAATGGCGGGACCGCAGTTGCGTCACGTCTTGGGAGCCATGACTACCAATCGGTTTACGGGTATGCTGACAGGTATGTTAGTAACTGCATCGGTACAGTCTTCAACCGCTACGACCGTGATGACGGTATCGTTCGTTAACGCCGGTCTACTCACCTTGGCACAGGCCATCTCTGTGATTATGGGTGCCAATATCGGTACGACGCTGACCGCATGGATCATGTCAGCAGGTATGTCGTTCGACATTACTAGCGCCATCTATCCAGCCTTTGCCATCGGTATTATCCTAATCTATCTGAAGAGGTACAGGTATATCGGTGACTTCCTCTTTGGTCTGTCCTTCCTACTCCTCGGATTGGGAACACTACGCCTCACAGGTACGGAGATGCACCTAGGTGAGAATCAGGCACTGCTCGATTTCTTTGCCTCGTTCGATCCCAACTCGTTTATTACCACCCTGATCTTCCTTGTTTTAGGAGGTATTATGACATTCTGTGTTCAGTCGTCAGCAGCAGTAATGGCCATCACGATGATTCTGTGTTCGAGTGGTGCCCTACCCATCTATCAGGGTATCGCACTGGTGATGGGTGAGAATATCGGAACCACTGTTACCTCGAACCTTGCTGCTCTCTCTGCCAACACACAGGCGCGCAGAGCTGCTTTGGCACATATGTTCTTCAACGTTTTCGGCGTATTATGGATTCTCATCGTATTCCGTCCTTTCATCGATACGGTATGTGGATTCGTAGGCTACGATACGGACATGGTGAAGGGAACGGTCAGTGCACAGGTATTCCTGGCCAATTCGGCTAAACTGAGTTTCGTACTCGCCGCCTTCCACACCTGTTTCAACGTAGCCAACACCCTGATTCTGATCTGGTTCATACCACAGATAGAACGATTCGTCTGCTGGGTCATCAAGCCCAAGAAAGTGGACGAGGAGGAAGACTTCCGCTTGCATTTCATTACGGCTGGCTTCATGAAGACCCCAGAACTCTCCGTGCTCGAAGCACAGAAGGAGATACAGTCGTTCTCCGAGCGTATGCAACGGATGTTTGGTATGGTACGAGAACTGCTCACTCTCTCCAGCAGCAGTTTCGACAAGAAAGACAACCAGGCAGGCGACTTCAACAAACTCTACACACGTATCGAGAAGTACGAGGGTATCTCCGACAATATGGAACTGGAGATTGCCAAGTATCTCGACTCTGTGAGCAATGCCCATCTCTCTGACGACACGAAAGGAAAAATCCGTGCCATGTTGCGTGAGATCTCCGAGCTGGAAAGTATCGGCGATGCCTGCTTCAATATGGCCCGTACCATTTCACGTAAGTATAATGGCAAAGAAGACCATTTCACGGAGAAACAATATGAGCACCTGCACCAGATGATGGAGCTCACCGACCAGTCGCTCACACAGATGAACGCCCTCATGGGAGGACGTAAGGAAGCCTTCAATGTGAACAGAACCTTCAATATCGAGAACGAGATCAACAATTACCGTACCCAACTGAAGTCGCAGAATATCAACGACATCAACAACCACAAGTACACATATGCCGTAGGTACTATCTACATGGATATCGTGAACGAATGTGAGAAGTTGGGCGACTATGTCGTGAACGTAGTAGAGGCTCGTATGGGAACGAGACAGAAGGGTCTTTAAAAATAAATGTTTATTTTTAGGTCTGTTCAGAAATTTTTTATAAATTTGCAACCAGATAATAACAATATTCACATTAAACAAACTGTAGTATGAGAAAAATTCTCTTCTTGATGTGCACACTATTAACCTGCACATTGACCATGATGGCACAGGTCACGACCTCCAGTATCTATGGTAAGGTGGTGGCCGACAAGGAAACGGCTATCGGTGCTACGATCACCGCTAAGCATGTTCCTTCAGGTACAACCTACTACGCCGTCACCAACCAGAATGGTCGTTACACCATTCAGGGTATGCGTCCCGGTGGTCCCTACGAGATTACCATCTCTTATTTGGGCTACAAAGACGAGGTGATTAAAGGCGTCAGTCTGGCACTGGGTGACCCCAGCGTCTTCAATGTCAACCTAAAGGAGGACTCGCAGATGCTCGGCGAGGTGACGGTGACAGGACGGGCTAGCTTCGGTGGCTCAGGAGCCTCAACAGGTTTCTCGCAGCAGCAGATCGAGAATGCGCCCACTATCAATCGTGACGTATTCGACGTAGCTAAGCTCTCTCCACTGGTGAACGCCATGAATGGCGGTCTCTCCATTGCAGGTATGAGTAACCGTTACAACTCGTTCCAGATTGACGGTGTTGTGAGCAACGACGTCTTTGGTCTGAACAGCACTGGACAGAATGGTACTGGTGCCGGTGGTAATCCTATCTCTATGGATGCCGTAGAGCAGATTCAGGTGGTTGCCTCACCTTTCGATATCCGTCAGAGCGGATTTACCGGTGGTGCCATCAACGCCATCACCAAGTCGGGTACGAACCAGTTCAAGGGAACAGGTTTCTTCTATTACACCGACGAGAACCTGTATGGCCGTTACAACCAGCTGACACGTAAAACCGATAAGCTGACCAACCAAGCTACGAAGACCTTTGGTTTTACCTTTGGCGGTCCTATCATCAAGGACAAGTTGTTCTTCTTTGCCAGTCTGGAGCGTAAGACCAAGAGCTATCCTGCTACCTATTATGCAGGTATGGACGGCTATTTCATGACCGAAGAACTAGCACAGGCTATCATCGACAAATACTATAGTTATACAGGCATCGAGGAGAGCTATGCCCGCAACGAAATCAACACGAAGAACACCTCGCTGCTGGGTCGTCTTGACTGGAATATCAACGCTAAGCACAAACTGACATTACGCTACCAGTTGAACGTATCTAACGACGAGGGTTATAGCGGAGGTCAGTATACCTACTATTTCCACAATAGCGGTCAGAACAGAGAAAATACAACTAACTCGTTTGTGGCTGAGTTGAACTCACATTTCAGCAACACGATGTACAACGAGCTGCGTATCAGTGGTAATTTCGTACGCGATCCCCGTTCGGTAGCCTACAGAGCCCCAAGCGTATACATCACGGGTGGTGGTGTCTATGATGTGGAGACAGGCACCGAGACCTTCGGCGGTAGCAGCCTCCGTTTCAGTATGGGTCCGTACTATGCAGCAGGTATCAACTATATCAACCAGGATATCTGGACATTGGAGGATAACTTCTCCTGGTATCTGGGCAATCACATCCTGACAGCAGGTACTCATAACGAGTTCTATCGCATGAAGAACGCATACTATACCTATGCCTTTGGTCAGTACGACTACAACACGTTCACTGACTTCTTCAATGATAACCCTTCACGCTTCCGTTGGAACTACTCCGATGCTACTATCACAGGTACCAACGAATGGGCAGCACCTATGGATGCTGGTCAGCTGGGCTTCTACGTTCAGGACAAGTGGGATGTGAACACCCGTTTGCAGATGACTCTCGGTCTGCGTGTCGACGCTCCTATATACTTCAATAAGCCTTCATGGAACAGTGAGTTCAACCTCTCACCCTATGCCTTGGAGAACAACCTCGTCGTAGGACGTGCCCCCAAGACTTCTCTGATGTTCTCCCCACGTTTCGGTTTCCGCTACTTCCTCAACGAGAGTCACACTAGTGTGCTGCGTGGAGGTATTGGCATCTTCAACGGTCGTGCACCGTTCGTATGGCTGGAGAACGCATGGGCCAATACAGGTATTGAGAAGAAGGGAACACAGATTACGACCAACGTACCAAAGTTCTCTGAATGGGGTCTCGACACTCCTGGCGCTGCTGCTTCTGCAGCTGGCACCTCTTCTAAGCCCGCTATCAACACAGTGGATCGCAACTTCAAGTTCCCACAGGTACTGCGTGTAAATCTGGCTTACGAGACCATCCTTCCTGGCGACGTGAAGATGACCCTCGAAGGACTGTTCTCTAAGAACATCAACAGCGTATGGTTCCAGAACCTCGCCATCAAAGATGAGGGCAATACCGTATTCTCTGTTCCTGGCGTAGCCAACTCAGCCGTACCTTATTATAGTTATAATGTAGGTGGTTACACGGAAATCATCAACCTGACGAACACCAACAAGGGATATAGCTACTCTCTGAGTGCTAAGTTCGAGAAGAGTTTCCCCTTCGGTCTCGATCTGATGGCTAGCTACACCTTTGGTCACTCATACTCCGTCAACGACGGTCTGTCGTCGCAGGCGGTCAGCAACTGGCAGCTCAACGCACGTACCGACCCCAACAAGCAGGAACTGTCGTACTCTGTCTTCGACAATCCTCATCGTGTGATGGCACAGGCTGCTTATAATACAAAGCGCTACGGTCGTGGCCGTTGGCAGAGTCATGTGACACTGACCTACAATGCCACCTCAGGTCACCGTCATAGCTACGTATACTCTGAGAGTGCCTATACGCCAACCTTCAATGGTGACTACACCCAGACCTCAACCTACAACGAGTTGATTTATATCCCTACAGAGCTGGAACTCGAGAAGATGCAGTTCACGACTCCTGCCGATCGCGACAACTACGGACAGTGGATTGAGAACAACGACTATGCCCGTGAGCACCGTGGTCAGTATGCTGAGCGCAACTCCAGTCTCACTCCATGGGAGCATATGCTCGACCTGCACTTCGCTCAGGATTTCTACTACCTGAAGGAGCGTGGCAGCAAGATTACCCTGACCTTCGATATTCTGAACCTGGGTAACCTGATTAACCACCACTGGGGTAAAGTCTATAACACTACTTTTGGATATGCTATCCTAAAGGTTGACAATGTGAAGAAAGACGAGGCGGGCAACCGTTATGGTGTGTTCAGCTACGCTGGTCAGGAGCCACAGATCAACCAGATGGCCAGCCGTTGGCACATGCAGTTAGGTCTGCGTGTCACCTTCTAAAACAAAAACCGGTAACCAAATTTGGTTACCGGTTTTTGTTTTTGTTTATGGCTTATCATTTTTTCGTTGCCCAGATAAAATAAACGATAAGTACGATATATGCAAACAGCGAGCAGAGCTCACTCATCGGATTAGCCAGCCACGCCTCATCGATGGGGTTATAGCCACTGAAACGGAGCAATGCGCTGACCACACCCATGAGGGCACCACCAGCAATGAATCCTGATGCCAGCAGCGTACCTTTCTCCCCACGTTCTTTGTTCTTCTGCTCATCCTTTGTGCGTGTAGTGACAAACCAATTGATGGCGCCACCCACCACCAGTGGCACGTTCAGTTCCAGTGGGATAAACATACCCAGGGCGAAAGCCAAGGCAGGCACTTTGAAATAAGTGAGCACCAGTGCGATAGCAGCACCGATGGCATAGAGAGCCCATGGCGCCCCTACTCCATTCATCAATGGTTCGATGACGGCAGCCATCGCATTCGCCTGTGGAGCAGCCAACTGTCCACTGGCAAAGCCATAGGTCTCGTTGAGTAGCATCATCACACCACCCACGGTAGCTGCCGATACCAGCACACCGAGGAATTTCCACGACTCCTGCTTTTGGGGTGTTGTACCCAACCAGTAGCCTATCTTCAGGTCGGTAATGAACGAGCCAGCCACAGAGAGGGCTGTACATACCACGCCACCCATCACGAGAGCAGCAATCATTCCACTGACACCACTCAGTCCTACGCCCACCATCACCACAGAGGCGAGTATCAGCGTCATGAGCGTCATACCCGATACAGGGTTACTACCCACGATAGCAATCGCGTTGGCTGCTACTGTCGTAAACAGAAACGAGATACCTGCCACAAGGATAATGGCTACAAGTGCCTGCAGCATATCACCATCCATCACCCCCAGCCAGAAGAACACGAAGGTGAGCACGATGGTAGCGATTGAGGCGATAGCGATGAACTTAAATGAGAGGTCGCGTCCTGTACGAACAGTCACGGTCTCGTCGCTCTTGCCACCCTTCATCTCCTTGGCAGCCAGTCCTATGGCACTCTTGATGATACCCCATGACTTCACGATACCAATGATACCCGCCATAGCAATACCACCGATACCGATCGATTTACCATAGGCCTTGAAGATCATCTCTGGTGACATCTCGCCTACCGTCATCGTGATGCTGGGATCCCACAGGTTTAACACCTGGTCGTGGAACAGCAGTGCCATTCCTGGCACGATGAGCCACCATACAGCCAGTGATCCCAGGGTGATGATCAACGCATACTTGAATCCGATGATATATCCCAGTCCTAATATAGCAGCACCTGTGTTGATCTTAAAGACCAGCTTCGCCTTTTCTGCCAACAACTCCCCTGCTCCGATGACACGTGTGGTGAAGTTTTCGTTCCACCATCCGAAGGTAGCCACGAAGAAGTCGTAGAGGCCACCCACGATACCAGCTATCAGCAACGGTTTCGCCTGGTCGCCCCCCTTCTCACCGCTCACCAGCACCTGTGTGGTGGCTGTAGCCTCTGGGAAGGGGTACTTTCCATGCATATCACTCACAAAATACTTACGGAAGGGTATCATGAACAGGATACCGATGATACCTCCCAGTAGTGAGGCGATGAATATCTTCAGGAATGAAGCACTCATCTCAGGGTATTTCGCCTGTAGGATATAGATAGCTGGCAGTGTAAAGATGGCTCCTGCCACCACCGAGCCAGAGCAGGCACCGATACTCTGTATAATCACATTCTCGCCCAATGCCTTGTTACGACGGGCAGCTGTCGACACGCCCACTGCGATGATGGCGATAGGGATAGCCGCCTCGAACACCTGTCCAACCTTCAGTCCCAGGTAGGCCGCAGCTGCCGAGAAGAGCATCGCCATCAGTACGCCCCACGTCACCGACCACACAGTCACCTCAGGGTAGTTGCCCTGAGGTGACATCATCGGTTCATATTGTTCGCCGTCCTTCAGTTCCCTGAACGCATTGTCAGGCAACTGCGACAGAATTTTCTGTTCCTCTGCCATAGTGATTACTGATTAAGTTCGATAGACATCGTTGCACCAGCACCCTCTGTCTCATTGCCCACCACCATCGGCACCATCATCGCAGCGATGGTAGGTATCTCGTAGTGGTCGGCAGGCTTGAAGAACGCATCTTCGCCCTGTCCCTTTCTCTCGTCCTGTGCACCCACATTACCGATCAGCGTGATGTGATAATCCGTAAACGGCTTCTTGGTGGCATAGAGCTTCCAAGGGTTCTTCATCTTATTGAAGGCATTCTTCTCTGCATAGATATTGGCACGATAGCCCACGCCGATGCAGTCGCCAGCCACTGTACTGGAGAAGTAGCAGTTTACGACGTGCACCTGTCCGAAGCGTACACGAGGCATACGACGCACGCATCCCTGGTCCCACCAGCAGCAGGCATAGGTTACGCGTAGCTTTCCTGCATCGCTATCCTTCTTGTCGCTGCTTCCCACAAGGTTGGGGAAACGGTGGTCGTCGCTACCGCCACTACCTCCTGCCCATGGAGCGATGAGATAACGGAAACGGCACCATGTGACACTGATCAGGTCCGACCCATTACTGATATCCAGACAGCCGTCGATGGCGTCCTGGAAGTCGCAGTGGTCAATCCACATATGATCGCTCTCTGTAATGAAGAGGTTATCACGGCCGTCTACGTCGTAGGCACCAGGACCTTTGAAGGTGAGGTTACGCAGAATCACGTTCGAACAGCGTTTCAAGGTAAGGATACCACTCTTTTCCTTAGGCATCGTGTCGTTCTTGCACTGCTGGTCTATGTGGGTATTATTCACCAGGGCAGAGCCTGTGAGACCATAGATCGTCTTATTCTTGAAATCACCGATAGAGAGCATCTTGTCGAACTTCAGCTCTCCTTTAATATATATGGTACGAGGCACATCGCCCTTGAGCACCTTCTTCAGCTGCTCTACCGTCTCCACGACCACAGGATTGCGGTTGCCGCTACCTGTCGTACCACCTTCAACAGATGCCCACCCTACAGGTGCGTCAAACTGTTGTGCCATTGCGGGCAGGGCCATCAGCAGACCCACTGCCATCGTCATCAGTTTCGTTTTCATAAGCTTATTATTTGATGAATACTTTTTTTATTCTCTCCAGTCCTTCGAGCATCCGCGCCCTTGGACAGGCGATATTCAGACGGATATATCCTTCGCCCGTCTGGGCGCCGTACATCGTACCGCTGTTCACCATCACCTTCGCCTCCCTGAGCAATAGGTCGGCGAGTGCATCCGAGGTCATCCCCGTCGCCGTGATGTCAACCCAAGGCAGATAGGTACCCTCGAGCTTGAGTACTTTCCACTGTGGCAACTGCTCCTCACAGAATCGGCACAACGCCTGATAGTTCTCCCAGAGATAGTCGTTGAGTGCCACAAGCCAGTCGCGACTGTCGTTATAGGCGGCCATCAGTGCCTCCACGCCGAAGGGGTTCACGTCGCATACCTCGTTGATGTTCACCTGCCTGTTGATGCGTCGCCTCATGGCAGGGTCATGACAGATGATGTTCGCGATCTGCAGTCCTGCGATATTAAACGATTTCGAGGGTGAGTTGAGGGTCACACTATTGTCGCGACACGCCTCACTGATACTGGCAAAGGGGGTGAACGTATATCCTGGCATCACCAGTTCACAGTGTATCTCGTCGGCAATCACACGCACATGGTAGCGCATACAGATATCGTTCATTCGTGTGAGTTCCTCCTTGGCCCACACCCTACCGGCAGGGTTGTGTGGATTACAGAGCAGGAAAGCGGTGGTCTTCTCGTCGGCACACTTCCGTTCGAAGTCGTCGAAATCGATCACATACGTATCGCCCTGTCTCTTCAGCGGGTTCTCCACGATGTTACTGCCACTGTTGCGTATGCTCGAGAAGAAGCAGTTGTAGACAGGTGTCTGTATCAGCACGTTCTCCCCTCCCATCGTCAGTGCCTGGATGGCACACGAAATGGCAGGCACCACACCCGTTGTATAGATGATGTCCTGACGGTCGATGGTCCAGTGATGATAGCGTCCGAACCAGTTGACGATGGCGTCGTAGTAGGCATCGGGCACCAGCGTATAGCCAAACACGCCATGCTCCACCCTTTCCCTGAGGGCCTCCTGGATGGCAGGAGCCGCCATGAAGTCCATATCGGCCACCCACATGGGGATGACTCCCTCCTGTTCGGGCTCGTCCCACTTCACACTGTGTGAGCCTCGTCTGTTCAGTAACTGGTCAAAGTCGTACATCCTCATCTCGTTTTAATTACACAGTTGGCTGGCTGCAGCACATGCTCGTCGATGGTCACCTCGCCGATGCTGTCAGCCGTGATATGGCCGCTGGTAGGGTTCTTCACGTGGGGCAGGTGTCCTTGGATATCTGCCTCTACCGTCGAATACTCGAACATCCTGTCGCAGGCCTTGTCGATGGTACAGTTCTCGAGCACCAGGTTGTCGGCATAGCAGAGTATCTGCTCACCTGCCAGATGACAATTCACCAACTTGACGTTCTTCGAGTGCCATGCTGTGTACTCTCCATCGATCTCTGAGTCGTAGATGGTCACATTCGCACACTCCCAGAAGGAGTCCTTCGTCACGATTTTCGCATGGTGTACCTCTACGTTCTTGCAGTACTGAAACACATACTTGGCGTCACTCTGCAGACCGTCGACGTAGATATTCTTCGAAAACATAAACGGATAGGTACCCTCGTGCAGGATGACATTCTTCAGCTTCAGTCCGTCTACTCGCCAGAAGGTCTCGTCGGCATCATTGATGACCACGTTCTCCAGGGTCAGGTTCTTCATCTCACGGAAGAACTTCGGACCGTCGATCACGCAGTCGCGCATCACCATATCGTTGGTGTACCAGATGGCGGAGCGCGATTCTGGAGCGAAGTAACAGTTGGTGACGAGTGCGCCGTCCACATGCCACCAAGGGTATTTGCCATAGAATTGGCAGTCGTCGGCCTCCACATTCCTACAGTGTTTGATGGCCGATTCTCCGTCGGTGATTGTGACCCCCTCAAGGCGCGTATCCTCGATGGCGAACAGGGGACGTTCGCCACCAAATTCCTGATTCTTGATTAATTCCATGTATTTTAATTAGCTTCGGCGAAGAGCGTATACTCCAAGGGTTCCAGTACGATGGTCTTGCTCACCAGTCGCATATTGCTCTTATCCTCATTCATCCGATAGGTGCGCACGGACGTCATATTCGTTCCCATCGCGCGATAAAGTGTCACCTCGTCGGCAATATCATACTTATTCTCTTTAGCATTCCAATGGCACAACTCCACATTATAGCCGTTGTAGAAGTACTTAAACACGTGTCGCACCTCGTTCTCCCAGCACTTGCGCTTCGCATTCCATCGCCGCACATCCTTGTAGTCGAGTCTGCCCTCCACATCGTAATAGTAGTTGTAGTCCATCTTCACTGTCAGCTGCTGGTCTTTCTCTTCGAGTACCTCGATACGATTCACCACGCCATCCTCTATATCAGCGTTATAGCAGAAGGGTATCTTCTGGCTGTTGATGGCGTTGTAGTACATCGTGAGCACCGTTGCGGCAGTGATGATGAAGTCCATTGTAGCTCTTCTATTTTTTATTTTCGCTGCAAATATACGGCGATTTTACGATAATACGCGCGTGTGTAGTGTTAAAAATTGTTTGTCCTTTGGTCGTTTGCCTTTCTGTTCGTACCTTTGCGCCACTGAAAAACACGCCCTGATAGTTAAATGGATATAACAAGGCTCTCCTAAAGCTTAGTTCCGAGTTCGATTCTCGGTCGGGGTACCATTTTCAACATAAATCAGGTAACGTTACCTGTCTAAAGGTGATTGTATAATTATTTGCATATTTTTTCGTTGATCCCTCCATTTTTGAGAGGTACTAGCTCAGACAGGGAGAAGTACTACCTCAGGGCAAGAGAGGGACAACCTCTCTGCCAGTTTGGACTACTCTTTCTCCTCGCGAGGTACCCCCTTGCTTTTTGACCCAAACGCGTCGCATAAATATGCAACAAGCCTTTTCTCTCGCAGCGATATGCTTTCTCTCTCACAGTGATAAGCCTTCTCTCTCGCAGAGATATGCCTTCTCTCTTGTAGCGTTTTGAGCGGAATGTGAGGTGTTATGTGAGGTGTTGGCGAAACACCTCACATCCTTCCGACCTTTCTACTAATGGCTTTTGAACGAAATATGAGGTTGTGAGGTCATTTCACAATCACCTTCCGGCCATTCACGATATAAATACCTTTGGGAAGACCACTGAGCGTAGTTGCCTTTGAACGAACCTTATTGCCTTGCATGTTATAGACATCTACAGGGTTGTCTGCACTTATCTCTCGAATGCCAGTTCCACCAGGTGTGACCTTATAACCGTAGAGCAATACGCTATTAGCACCTGCTGCACGACGAGGAGCTGCATTTCCGGATGCCGTGGAAGCATATAGATAGATGTAGGTTGGCGCCGTAACGTTATAAGCCACATCCGCTGTTCCACGTGTAGACCGATTGATTTTTGTTGGCTCACCCTTTCCTATCTGCACATTCAGTACATGCGTTCCTTTCGTCCTAACATCTATTGTAATCGTGCCACTTCCTGCTGCTACTTCAAAGATGATACCATTAAAATTCTGACGTATGGCTGCATCGCCCAACTCAGCATTCTCTACTGTATTCATCTGACTTTCTGTTGTCGTTGAGTTCAGCACGATAGCCTGTTCTGTAGCATCATATCCGTCACCGTTCTCTGCATTCATGGTGAAGTAGGTGTTGTCGATGATTGTATTTGACAAGTCCGTGTTCTCATTGACGGTTTCGCTGAAGGTTGTCGTTTCCGTTTCTGTCACGGGCTCTACCTCAACGGCCGATATTGTCAATGTACCTTTTACATAACTGATCTCATAGTTCGTGGCACTTGCATCAGAAACAACAATATCATAGGTTCCAGGAGCACTTGTAGAAGTAGCACTTGTCGTAATCCTTGGCTGAGCACTCAACACAGCTTTCGTTTCGTTGTTCTTGAAACCACTATACTCTGCCTCAAATGCAGGAAGGGCCTCACCCTGCTTGATGGTGTAGCTCTTGGCAGTTATCGTCAATGGAGCCTTCGTGATGGTCAGCTTACCATTTACATAAGTCACGTTGTAGTTCGTAACCGTTCCCTTGCTTGCAACAATGTCATATTCACCGACTGGGGAAGTGACTGTTGCCTCACAAGTGATGCTTGGTGTACCACTCAGTGTTGCACCAGATGTGGTATATTCAAAGGCAGGATTAGCCTCACCATACTTTCTACTGTAGCTCTTGGCTGTCACTACAACTTCGTCTGCCTTGGTGATTGTCAAAGTACCCTTGACGTAACTGATATCATAGTTCGTAGCACTTGCACCAGAAACAACAATGTCGTAAGTTCCGGGAGCACTGGCGGAAGTAGCACTTGTCGTAATCGTTGGCTGAGTAGTCAATACGCTTGCAGTCTCGTTGTTCTTGAAACCGCTATAATCAGCCTCGAATGTTGGCAATGCATCACCCTGCTTAATCGTGTAGCTCTTGGCTGTAATCGTCAATGGAGCCTTCGTGATGGTCAGCTTACCATTTACATAAGTCACGTTGTAGTTCGTAACTGTTCCCTTGCTTGCTACAATGTCATATTCACCGACTGGCGAAGTGGCTGTTGCTGCACAAGTGATGCTTGGTGTACCACTCAGTGTTGCACCAGATGTGGTGTATTCAAATGTAGGATTAGCCTCGCCATACTCACGGCTATAGCTCTTGGCTGTCACTACAACTTCGTCTGCCTTGGTGATTGTCAATGTACCCTTGACGTAACTGATATCATAGTTCGTAGCACTTGCACCAGACACTACAATATCGTAGGTTCCAGGAGCACTAGCAGAAGTTGCACTTGTCGTAATCCTTGGCTGAGCACTCAATACGCTTGCAGTCTCATTGTTCTTGAATCCTTCGTAGGTTGCCTCGAATGTTGGTAATGCCTCACCCTGTTTAATCGTGTAGCTCTTAGCCGTAATCGTCAATGGAGCCTTGGTGATGGTCAGTATACCATTAACATAATGGTCATTATAATTAGTAACTGTTCCTTTACTGATAACTATTGAATACCCGCCTATAGGTGAAGCTGGTGTTGCTTCACAAGTGATTTCTGGCACACCTGTCAGTGTAGCACCTTCTGATGTGTACTCGAAGTTTGGATTCTCTTCACCGTATTTCCTGCTATAACTCTTCGCAGTAATGGTTACTGGGTCAACGATAGTAAATGTACCTGTAACGGTTACATCATGAGCTGGCATAGTTGTAGGAATTTCACTCCAACCAGAGAATGTATAGCCTTCCTTTGTGGGTGCAGTCTCTGGAGTAATTGTCTCTCCATATTCAACCTGATATGATTTATAGTCAACACCGTCAACCTTATACAATAGGGTGAAGAAGTTGGTAACCTTAATTGTGGCACTCGTTCCTATCTCTTTGCTAGTATTTCCATTAATGTCGGAGAACACAACATTACTCAACGATACGGAATAGCTACCCAAAGCCTGAGTACTATTTACTTTTAGGTTTAGACTCATAAGGTCACCGGCCTTTAGCTTCTGTAAAGTACCTGAATACATTACGAATCGAAAGGCATTATTACCTAAATCACTTACATTACAGGTCATATCACTGGTTTGATTGGAAGACAGCTTATAGACCTTTTCATCTATAGACTCCAACGAGAATCCATCAGGAAGAGTTACATCAAACTGAACACCAACCATCTCTGTTACAGCTGATGACAAAAAAATCTTCAAATCTTTTGTTTCTCCAGGCTTCAGCGAAATCGCACCAACAGATATATTTCCTGCATATCCCACTGCAAAGCATACTAATGCAGCAAGGGCTGTTATTATTCTTTGTCTCATCTTACAACCACTTTTTTACCATTAATAATATATACTCCTTTTCTCTGCCCAGGCACTCCATTCAAGCGATTACCCTTCAGGTCGTATATTACAGCAGAGTTGCCATCTTTCTCCAACTGATGGATATCTGTAGGCATACCATAGTCTTGATAATAATGCATCTCGCCTGTTTGGGTAGCTACTGTGATGTTTTGCATCATCACGTTACCTCCATCAGCCTCAACATCCACGATTCTACCATTTTCAGGTTTCATCAACTGATTTGACAACGAATATACCACAACTGCATACGTATTGTCATCTTTCTGCTGACACATCAATTGGTGTGATTGTGACATTGAACCAACAAGGCGAATGTCCTTAATCGAAGCATTCTTATCAACCTTCAGTTCAAACTGGGCTGCAGTATTCTGGGCAAAGTCAATTCTATCTGCAGCGCGTCTATATGCTAGTCTTGCCGTAGCACTTCCATTGTTCAAGATATTCTTTACAATAAGGATAATATCACCAATGTTCAATTCATTGTCATTATTCATATCGTATAGTGCAATGTCCTCAGGTGTTGCATTGCTACTCATGATAAAGTTAACCACATTCACTACATGACCCACGTCAAAGTGACGCTCAAACGTACCTGTTATAATAACATCGTGATCTGGCATTGTCTCAGGAATCTCGCTCCACCCAGAGAATTGGTAGGTATCTTTAGCTTCTGGTGATGACTCTGGCGTGATGGGATCACCTTCTACTACATAGACAGTCTTATATTCTGCACCATCTACTTGATAGATGAGTTTATACACATCTTTATCAGTTATTCTTGTAAAGACATTCCAACCTATAGCTTCTTGATACTTTGAAACAGATCCTTTAGGTACATAAAGTGTTGCAGGGGGAGCTACAACTTTGGGGGTTTCACCACTAAAATCAACATACTCGAAAGTGTTTTCTGCAACTTTTATTGGATCAGCCATTGCTGAATATACAGATTTCAGATTGCTACAATCTATTATAACATAATCACCTACTGATTTTAACGTAGAGGGAAGCCTTAACACTTCCAAATCTCTACAACTATTAAAAGCGTTATTTCTTATAGAAACAAATCCCTCTGGCAAAACAATCTCTTTTATTCCTGATGAATTTAAAAAAGCACAATCACCGATATATTTTAAAGAAGATGGGATATTAATAGACTTTATTCCACATCCCTGAAAAGCATAACTTCCGATGGACGCTAATCCTTCTGGTAAGCAAACAGACAGGAAATTAGAATTCTTAAACGATTTAGGGCCGATTTCCGTTACCATATAAGATTGCCCTCCAACTGAAATAGAACTTGGTATCGTAACAGATTCTAATTGTTGATAGTCACCTGCGATAACAGTGGCAGTCTTCGCATCTGGTTCATATGCATAATTCAAACCTTCATAAACACAAGTATTTGGTGAAACAAAGATCTCTATCGGAAAGTCAAATAAAAGAGTTGATTGACTGGCATTATTATATTGTAAATAAAGAAGATAACTTGTATTGCTCTTTAAATTGGGAATCGTGACGTTAAGAGTTTTACTTTCTCCTTTGTTTATGTTTATTGAAGGGGTCGGTTGTTTGTCAAAAAGCAATGCGCCTTTATCGAAACCCTCTTGTAATTCATACCATATAAAGTCTTCGAATGTATTGTCACCTACATTTTCAATATTTAAGGTGATTTCTAATTTATAATCATGTAATAATCCATTTTCGAAATTCTTTATAGAATAATCTGTACATTTCAATTGATGATTCAACGAATTTGTTATACTTATATCTTTTTCCCATTTTACTTTCTCTAAAGCAGTACGAGCACATTCTATACTAGATGAAATAAACATTTTAAAATTTCCTTTATGCCTCCATTGAACCGGGAAAACAATATTTCCCGTTTCCCCTGGGGCAATGAATCCACATACTAAAACATCATCATATGTTATACCTTCAGATCTTGTGACAATACGTAATAACTCTTGATTTGTATCACCTATGTTAGTTAGGTTTACAGTTACCATCGTAAGATTTAGATTTCCAATACTTCCAGAGAAACTTACGTCGTTGACAATATAGTCAGCATTTTGTGCATCTGAGTTGATGGCATTCCGTAAAGTCATAGTTGTGCCAGAGATAGTAGCAACAATATA
The DNA here is from genome assembly GCA_900321425.1 of uncultured Prevotellaceae bacterium. Taxonomy (GTDB): domain Bacteria; phylum Bacteroidota; class Bacteroidia; order Bacteroidales; family Bacteroidaceae; genus Prevotella. The sequence continues at coordinate 36,319 of ONWA01000003.1, forward strand.
GTTCAAGTAAGCATCATAACATGTTTGCCATGTTTCACTATTTGGGTATTTATAGATATGTCTTATTTGATAAGAGCCGTCAGCCAAATTGCTACCAAAAGAAAGGTCCATTTCATTGGCAACAGCTTTGTTGTTCAAATCTAACGTGGCTGTTGATTGTTTCAGCACACTCAGAAGTTGATCACAGTGAAAGAGTCCCAGTCCATAATCTAATGTTATGTCTTGAGGAACGTCTACTTCGTATTGTATATAGATTCCACCATTTAATGAGACATTGGTAAAGTTATCTGAAGTAGAAGACCTTGAATAATTTGTTTGGGACAACTGGCCGTCATTGAATCCATACACATAGGGTTTTACAGTCTCACCCTTTTCTGGTTCTAATCCAATAATTGCAGCTTGACGTGCTACATATCCACCGTATAATTGAAATCTGTAAAGGATTGAAGGTAAGAAAAATCCATCTGCCATGCCATTCCATCCCCAGTTAAAATGGTAATAGCCATTCCCGTCGTAACCATCACATATGAATTCGTGAGCATTTGATACACTAGCCCCCTCATACAACACTGGTCTTCCTTCACTTAACTCTTTATAAAGGATGTCTTCCCATTGGGATAATGTATGCTGCGACATATATATGCGTTTAACATTCTTACTATAACCAAAATAGTTAATGAGGGTACTTAGTACCACCCCAGAGCTAGACTCATCAATATTATAGTCCATTGTCACAGCCTGACCGCAATAGCGCATCAATTCTGCAACGGCATCTGCACTTTCTCCTGTTTCGCCTTCCCAGTATCGGTCTCTCATCTTATCCCATTTAAAAGTTGTGGGAGGAAGAGCAGCCATTTGTATTTGTCTTGTGCCAGCAGTATATGCAGGTATTGCTGCGCATGCATTTTGTGGCCATTTATGATAATACATCACTTGTGCCATAGCTGTTGCCACACATCCTGTGACACAATGTTTTCCATCAATCTCTGGACACATCAGGTTATATGGACCATCTTGCCCCCATTTCGTGATAATCAATGGCTCTATCGCTGCTCTTGGTGTACTTGGTGCTCTTCTTGCGGTTGTCTGTCCAGAGTAGTTTTCTTGCCTAATAACATCTATTTGTTTGGAATAGCCCTCCAACCATCCTTTGAGGTTAGAAGGCAGATTGTCCATATCAAGGCTTCCGCTATCAGCATAACCTAAGATTTCTTCCGTGCGATCATCACCTGAGATAATTACAAAACCACCATTATTCTCAGCATTGAACACGTAGAAATCTTCTTGTGTCGCGTCAGACTGTTGCTCAACTTTTTTCGCTCTTCTCGGATTTGCAGAAACGATTCCTTTGTCCTTGAAAAACTGCTGTGCTTTCTGCAAAGCCTGCTGTTCTGTCACTTTCTCTGCATATGTTACTGATGTAAACGCAAGAGTAAAAAATAGAATTAATAGTTTCTTCATCATAATAGAATTTTTAGTTATTGTCCTCTTTGCCATTAATAGCTTATGATACAAAAAAGGCGTAGGTGTCTGTTCTTCTGCCCATCCTGGAGCTGTAGGCCTTCGCATTGCCCTCTCTACACAGGATAGACAACGCCAGTTAGCCCACGCCAGCACGGACTATATAAATATGGTATATAGAAACGTACTACGCAGACGCTTCGTTGTCATCTGTCTGTTGTAGAGATTGGAGTTTGCGAAGTTCACAGCTCACAACGACAGACGTTAGAAAACGTCTTTCTCATAAAATAAGACCGCCCGCTTTACCCCTAAGGGCCAACAAGCGATGCTGCAAAGATAGGTATTATTTCCGAAAAAAGCAAAAAAAGGTGGAAATTTTGTCATTTCCACCTTGTTAGTATGATTCCTTATCCTTATTTAATGTACGCCAAAATCTGATCGGCAATTTCCTCTTCCGTCTTGCCTTCGGCATTGAAGACAAGGTCGTAGTTACGGGCGTCGTAGCGAGAAGTGCCTGTGAACCTCTTCACATAATTCTCGCGCATCTTATCTACCTTCTCAATGATCTTGTGGGCTTCATCTTCAGAGAGATTCTTTTTAGCGGCAACACGTGCCACACGGTAGTCCATCGGTGCATGAATAAATACGTTTAAATGGTTAGGATGGTTACGGAACACAAAGAAACCGCAACGACCAGCGATGACACACGATTCCTCCTCTGCTATCTCATGCAGGATTTCCGTCTCAACCTTAAATACGTTATCAGTAGTCAGCACATCAGGCTCCTTACCATATTTCGTCAGACAATATCTGCTGTCAACCAATCCTTCGCCAACACCAGCGATACGCTTGAAACCGTCCCACCATTTGATTTCGCCCCCCTTCAGCTTCTCAATTTCCTCGGCTGTGAGATTAAATTTCTCCTCTAAAGCCTGGATTAAGGCTTTGTCGTAGAAGGTCACACCTAACTTGTGGGCCAAGATCTCACCAATGGTACGACCGCCACTACCTAACTCACGATTGATCGTAATGACATATTTCTCCTTCTTATTCATAGAATAATAGTATTTTTAGTATGTGAATGCAATCTTTCTTTTAATTCAATGCAAAAATACATCTATTTCCTGATAGAACCAAATTTATACTATACTTTTTTATGACTTCCATGTCACTGAGACGGTTGCGAAACGGGATGAGGAAAACAAATATAGGGATGCCCGAAGGACATCCCTATATAATATTATTAATAAGGTATTGCCTTATTTAGTCTCTTCCTCTTCGCGGATGGTGCGACCCATGGTGACATAAGCCACTGGCGCAGCGATGAAGAGTGACGACAGGGTACCAAAGACAACACCAAGGATCATAGCGAACGAGAACGAACGGATGCTGTCACCACCCAAGATAAAGATGGCGAGCAATACGATCAAGGTCGTCACAGAGGTGTTGATGGTACGAGCCAGCGTCTGGTTCAGCGAGTCGTTGAACAAGGTCTGACGATCGCGCTTAGCATAGAGCTGCATATTCTCACGGATACGGTCGAAGACAACCACCTTATCGTTGATAGAGTAACCAATCACCGTCAGGATAGCACCAATGAAGGTCTGGTCAATCTCCAGTGACATAGGAACGATACCCCAGAGTACGGAGTAGAAACCAATAACGATCAGGGCATCGAGAGCCAGCGCAACGGTAGCACCAAAAGAGAACTGCCAGTTGCGGAAACGCAGCAGGATGTACAAGAAGATAGCTACCAAGGCAATGAATACGGAGATTACAGCACCATGGGTAATATCCTTAGCGACAGAAGGACCTACCTTAGCAGAACTGATGATAGAACCGCCCTCGCGAACATCAGGGTTCTTGAAGTCGTTGACATCAGCCTGACTAACCAATCCAGCAGCCTTCAAGGTGTTGAAGAGGATATCCTCTGCCTTGTCGTCAACATCAGGATTGTTGGACTCGATATCCCAGTTGGTTGAGATACGAACGGTCTTGCCGTCAGTACCCAGCGCAATCACACTGGTATTAGCCTCTTTGTTGGCATTCTCACCAATGGTATTGACGAATGCACCACTCAGTGCCTTACGCACATCCTCAACAGGCACAGCCTTGTCGAGGGTTACCACGTAGTTACGACCACCAGTGAAGTCGATGCTCTGGCTCAAGCCACGAACAGCGAAAGATACGCAGAACAGGATGGCGGCAACGCCCCAGATGATACGCGTGGTCTTGAACATACGCATGAAGTCATAGTGTGCATTCTGCATGAGGTTCTTGGAATAGCCAGTCACGAAGGTGAGACCCAGCCACTTGTCCTTGCCCATGCGCCACTCATAAACCAGACGGGTGAGGAATACGGCGGTGAAGAATGAGCAGAAGATACCGATGATCCAAGTGGTAGCAAAACCCTTCACAGGACCTGTACCAAACCACAACAGGATGAAACCGGTGATGAGGGAGGTGACGTTAGAGTCGAAGATGGCTGAGAAAGCGTTAGAATAACCCTTATTGAGGGCCTCCTTTACGTTCAGTCCCTTCTTCAGTTCCTCCTTGATACGCTCATAGATCAGCACGTTAGCATCCACAGCGGTACCCAGTGTCAGCACGATACCGGCGATACCTGGCATGGTGAGCGCTGCCTGGAACGAAGTCAGGATACCCAAGGTAAAGAACAGGTTGAACAACAGGGCGATATCAGCGAGGATACCTGGAATCCAACCGTAGAGCATAATCATGTAGATCATCAGCAGCACGAAGGCAACGATGAACGACATGATACCCTGCTGGATAGACTGAGCACCTAGTGAAGGACCTACCACTTCCTCCTGTACGATACGGGTAGGAGCAGGCATCTTACCTGAGTTCAGCGTGTTAGCCAAGTCCTTGGTGTCCTCGATGGTGAAGTTACCAGTAATCTGAGAGTTACCACCGTCGATCTGGCCGAGGATACGTGGAGCAGAGTAAACGGCATCGTCGAGCACGATGGCTACGCCCTTGCCAATATTCTGCTTGGTGATCTGACTCCAACGACGAGCACCGTCAGAGTTCATCTGCATCGATACAGAGGGATGACCCATCTGGTCGAAGTCGTCCTTCGCATTGGTGATGACATCACCCTCCAGAGGAGCACGACCAGAAGGCTCAGTGATCTTCAGGGCATAGAGCTCGAAGATATCACCCTTAGCCTGACCATTGAAGGTCTCGGGCTTAGCACCCCAGCGGAGCTTCAGCTCAGCAGGCATGATCTGCTTAGCCAAATCAGAGTAGATAATCTTATTGATGTCGGCTGTATCACGCGCATTGGCATAACCCACTACTGCGAGGGTGTTGCCCTGTGTAGGCTGGAAGATTGCGAACAGCGGATTCTGCTTCTTAGCCTCAGCTAACTTCTTATTCTCGTCGGCCTTATCCTTGGCAGCGTTCTTGTTCAACGCTGCAGCCAAATCGCTCTTAGGAGCAGCTGTGGTATCAGCGGCAACGGTATCGGCAACCTCCTCAACAGCCTCGCCACCAGTGGCAGCATAACGCTGGTTGAGTTGAGCCAACAGCGGCACGATCTCCGTACTGTTATAAGTCTCCCAGAACTCGAGGTTGGCACTACCCTGAAGCAGTTTACGAACACGCTCGGGCTCCTTGATACCAGGCATCTCGACCATGATACGACCACTCTGTCCTTCGAGCTTCTGGATGTTGGGCTGAACAACGCCAAACTTGTCAATACGGTTACGAACCACATTGAAAGAGTTGTCGACAGCCGACTGCACTTCCGTGCGGAGGGCACGCTCCACCTCAGCATCGCTCGACTGGGTGCTCACCTTACCCTTCATCTGCTGGGTAGCGAAGATGGCAGCCAGAGGACGACCGTTGCTATTCTGTTTCCAATACTTGATGAAGAGAGAGATAAAGTCTGTCTGACTGGTCTCCTCTTCCTTCTTGGCCTCTTCCATCGACTTCTTATAGGCAGCATCCTGCTTGTGGTCTGCCAACACATCGATAACGTCGGGCACGGATACCTCAAGGATTACGTTCATACCACCCTTCAGGTCAAGACCCAGGCCAATCTCCATCTCACGGCACTGCTTCAGTGAGTAGATACCCATGTAGACCTTCTCATTGTTGATTGAGTCCAGGTACTCCTGTCCTGCCTCCTCACCCATAGCCGCAGCCTTACTCTCGTAGTGGCGCGTTACAAACGAGAAGGAAAGGTAGAAGCAGCACACGAGAATCAGAAGCACTGCAATAAATTTTACAATTCCTTTGTTTTGCATGTTGTTGATTGAGTTATATAATTATATTTTATGCGCGAAATAGCTTGCAAATATAGTGATTTTTTTACATTAAGGGAAATTTATAGGGAATTTTCGTCAAAAAATCAATCATTCTTCTTGAATTTCAGCCAACAAACGACAGGATTATGGTCACTGAAATCAATTTTATCGTCCACAATGCACTGATAGGGTTCAAAGTGATCGGAGCACAAAATATGGTCGATACGGAAGAAAAAACCTTTCTGATTATATGACAAACCGAGTCCCTTACCCGTCGCAACGAAACAATCGGTGAGCCCTTGTCCTATCGTACGACGCGAATAAGAAATGGGGGGATCATTGAAGTCGCCACACACAATGATGGGATATTGGCGATGGGCCTCGATATAGGCGTGGACAGCCTCAGCCTGAGGTGCACGGGTAGCAGCAGCATCCGTAATCTTATGCACCAGAAAACGTGACTCTGCACGGGCAGTATCGTTGTCCATCCGTCCTCGCAACAAATCCTTATAGCGCGAACGGTCGTTAGCAGAGAGATGTGTGCCCTCCAAGTGGTTGTTGATGACGAGGATGGTATCACCGTCCATCTTCAGGAAGTATGCCACAGAGCCGTTGGCTGTCGATTCGTAGGTGATCTTTTCCTTCTTCACGATGGGGAAACGGGTATGGATGCCCACCGCGTTGAAGAACTGGGCATTGTAGACGAAGACAGTGGTATCGTTATAAGCAAACGTCTGCTTGTATTTCTGCAACACATACTCGCGCCATGCGTCAACATCTTCCTGGATACAGACGATATCGGGCTGCTCGTCCCTGAGGTAGTTGTAGATGGTATCGAAAGCATTCTCATACTTATAATTTCCCCCGTACGTGCACACGTTATAGGAGACAATTTTCAAGGCATCCTCAGGAGGTGTCTTTGACATATTCAAGGGGAAATAGGTGCGGATGGGAAGGAAGACCAGTGCAAAACCTGCCAAAGGTATCCATGCGCGACGCCATTTGAAGGTGAGCCAGAAAAGGAGGAATGCCAGGTTGACAAAAATCAGAATGGGAAAAACAATACCCGTACACGACAACAGGGGGAACTGCTCAGGACTCAGACGATCGGAATAGCCCGACAGGCACATCAGAGCGATGAGCGCCACATTGCCACCAGCCGCCAGATTGACGGTAAACTGCTTCACCTGCTTAATCATCGATCGCGGCTTGCTTCAAAGAGTTTTTTCTTCTCTTCTTTCGTCAGACTGTCGTATCCACTGATGCGAATCTTATCGAGGATACGGTCGATCTCTTCCTGATTCTCACGCTTACGCTGGTTATAGGTCCAGTCATCAGGCTCACTACCAGTATTCTCCGCATGCATCTGCGCACGCTTGCTCTCCTCATAACGCCTACGCATCCGTTCGAAGAGCGAGTCGCCCTGCGGTCGACGGAACGAAGAGTCGGGATGACGGTTCCAGTAACGAATCATCAGATAACCAAAGAGCATACCTCCCAAATGGGCATAGTGAGCCACTCCATCGCCAGCAGAGCTGTGAGCCAAGAAAAGTTCAAGGACTACATATAACACCACAAACCACTTCGCCTTGATGGGGATAGGGATGGGGAAAATAAAGATGCGCTCGTTGGGAAACGACATACCAAAGGCAAGAAGAATGGCATAGATGGCACCCGAAGCACCAATGGTGGTCCACATATTCAGATAGGCATCCATTGGAATGACGGTACCACTCATCGACACGGTGTGATAAGCAGCCATACCCGTAAAATAATAGTTGGCAAACTGCACAATCTCCTGTACAATGCCAGCACCCATGCCCGTCGAAATGTAATAAAAAAGGAATTTTTTAGGCCCCCATACATTTTCGATAACTACACCAAACATCCACAAGCCAAACATATTAGAGAAGAGGTGCCAGAAGTTGGCATGCAAAAACATATAGGTCAACAACTGATAAATCTGAAAATCAGAAGCGAGAAAAAAATGTAAGCCTCCGAAGTTCGTCAAATCGATACCACGCATCTGAAGGATACTCGTCGCCAAATAAACGACGACGTTGATAAGCAACAGATTTTTGGTGATGGGGGGTAATGTCCGCATATCGTTGTCTGATTGTCTGTTATTACGTTCTACAAATGAATTTGGACGCAAAAATACACAAAAATATCCGATTTTGGGTCTAAAATCGGGCCGATTCGTAATTTTTTTAGGAAAAAAGTTATTTTTTTTAGGAAAATATTTGTTTTATGAATTCTTTCCACTATATTTGCCAAAGAAAACGAGAAAACCTATACATTATCTTTTTTTTATCATTTATTTAAAAACAAAATTATGAACAAGACAGAATTGGTAGAGAAGATTGCAGCTGGTGCTGGTCTCTCAAAAGTTGACGCAAAGAAGGCTCTTGACGCTACAGTTGCAGCTATTAAGGACGCTCTCGTAAAGGGTGACAAGATTGCTCTGATTGGTTTCGGTACATTCAGTGTTAATGTTCGTCCTGCTCGTGAGGGCATCAACCCTGCAACCAAGCAGAAGATTAAGATTGCTGCTAAGAAGGTGGCTAAGTTCAAGGCTGGCGCTGAGCTCGCTGACGCTATCAAGTAATTTGTAAACTAAAATTACAAAATGAGGGCAGTCCTTTCGGGCTGCCCTCTTTCTTTTTGCTTAGCTGCTTACTGTGGCTGCTTTCCGATGTAGGCAAGGATACCTCCGTCGACATACAGCACGTGACCGTTGACAGCATCAGAGGCATGAGAGGCCAAGAATACTGCTGGGCCACCCAACTCTGAAGGATCGAGCCAACGACCAGCTGGTGTCTTGGCACAGATAAAGCTGTCGAATGGATGACGGCTACCGTCTGGCTGACGCTCACGCAGAGGAGCTGTCTGTGGAGTTGCTATGTAACCCGGACCGATACCGTTACACTGGATGTTGTACCCACCATACTCAGAGCAGATGTTACGAGTGAGCATCTTCAGACCACCCTTCGCTGCTGCATAGGCAGAAACGGTCTCACGACCCAACTCAGACATCATTGAACAGATATTGATGATCTTACCCTCCTTACGCTCCATCATCTCAGGGATAACAGCAGCACTCACAATATAAGGAGCTACCAGGTCGACGTCAATCACCTGCTGGAATTCAGCACGCTTCATCTCATGCATAGGAATACGCTTGATGATACCTGCGTTGTTCACGAGAATATCAATCTGACCTACCTCCTGATGAATCTTGTCGACTAATGCCTTCACAGCATTCTCATCGGTCACGTCGCAAACATATCCCTTCACGTTGCTGATACCTGCCTCCTTGTAGTTAGCCAGACCGCGCTCGAGTGCTGCCTCGTTGATATCGTTGAAGACGATGTTCTTGATACCAGCAGCAACGAATGCCTTAGCGATGTTAAAACCGATTCCGTAAGACGCACCTGTGATCCATGCGTTCTTTCCCTCTAATGAAAATGGATTTGCCATAATAAATTAAGTTTTTAAAATTAGATTAATATCTCATTACTTCTTTTGATTTGTCATCATGCTTGCAAAGATAATAAAAAAAATCGTATTACCATCTTTTAGTAATACGATTTAAAATAGATTAATACTTGTTGGACGACTCGGATTCGAACCGGGAATGACAGAACCAAAACCTGTAGTGTTACCATTACACCATCGTCCAATCATTTTCAGCTACTCCCCACAACGAGGCTTTAGCGGGTGCAAAGGTAGTGGTTTTTTAGGCCACTACCAAATATTTTAAGGATTATTTGACTGTGATCAGATAATAATTCTTCTTACCTTTCTGTGCCAACAGGTACTTTCCGTCAATCAGGTCGTCAGCTGTCACAGGACGGTTCTGGTCTGTAATCTTCTCCTTGTTCAGCGACACGCCACCGCCCTGTACCATCTTACGCATCTCACCCTTCGAGGGGAAGACGGGCGCAACAGTGGTGAAGAGTTCGATGGCAGGCTGACCCAGTTGGTCTTTCGACATCTCAAACTGAGGTACACCATCGAACACATCGAGGAAGGTCTGCTCATCAAGCTTCTCCAGACTCTCCTTTGTTGACTTGCCAAACAGGATATTGGAAGCCTCAATAGCGGTGTCGAGGGCCTCGCGAGAGTGTACCATCACCGTCACCTCCTCAGCAAGACGACGCTGCAGCACACGACGACCAGGATCCTGCTGGTGCTCTGCCACCAAATCATCGATGACATCCTTCTCCAAAGAGGTGAAGATCTTGATGTAACGCTCTGCATCCTCATCGCTGACATTCAACCAGAACTGATAGAACTTATATGGAGTAGTGCGCACAGGGTCGAGCCAGATATTGCCTGACTCTGTCTTACCAAACTTCTTGCCGTCACTCTTGGTGATCAGCGGACAAGTCAGGGCGAAAGTCTCCACGTCATTACCCAGCGTACGACGGATGAGCTCCGTACCTGTGGTCATATTTCCCCATTGGTCGTTACCGCCCAACTGCAGTTTGACACCCTTATGCTGATACAGATACAGGAAGTCGTAGCCCTGCAGCAACTGGTAGGTGAACTCCGTGAAGGAAAGACCATCGCGAGCCGTTCCGTTCAGGCGCTGCTGAACGCTCTCCTTCGCCATCATGTAGTTGACGGTGATATGCTTACCTACCTCACGGGCAAAGTCGAGAAAGGTGAAATCCTTCATCCAGTCGTAGTTGTTTACCATCTCTGCAGCATTAGGTTCCTGAGAGTCGAAGTCGAGGAACTTAGCTACCTGTTTTTTGATGCACTCTTGGTTGTGGTACAACGTCTCGTTATTGAGGAGGTTACGCTCCTGACTCTTGCCAGAAGGGTCACCAATCATACCTGTGGCACCTCCCACGAGGATAATGGGCTTATGTCCGCATCGCTGCAAATGACGCAACATCATGATACCACACAGGTGACCGATATGCAGAGAGTCGGCCGTAGGGTCGGTTCCCAAATATGCTGTCACCATCTCCTTCTGCAGGAGTTCTTCTGTTCCTGGCATGATCTGTGCCAACATTCCGCGCCAGCGGAGTTCTTCTACAAAATTCTTCATGATCATTATATTTCGATCTTTCTATATTATATATATATGGTATAGGGACTGCCCGTAAGACTACGGAACGGGGTCATAGCCCGACCCTCCCCATGGGTTACATCTTAATATCCTCCAAATGGCCAACGCCATACCCTTGAAAGGTCCGTGCTTCCTCAGCGCCTGTCGGGCATATTCGGAACAGGTGGGCGTGAAACGGCATGAGGGAGGAGTAAACGGACTGATAACTCTCTGGTAGAAGAGGATGGGCAACAATAACAGCCACACCATCACTCGTGACATCCACTGTCCTATTGTCTTAATCAGCCCCAACATCTCTTCTCTAAGAGCTTTAACAATTTCTCTACACACGCCGATACCTCGTGGGTGGGATAAAGTCGATTGGCTTGCCATATCAGGGCGATAGCCAATGTTTGTCCTTGTGCGTTCACTCGGTCGATGAGCAGCTGTTTCTGTCGGCGGTAGCACTCCCTAATCTGACGCTTTACCCGATTACGGTCGACAGCGTGCTTCAAATGTCGCTTGGGAACGCTGATCAGCACTTGTACAGGCGTCTCGACAGTCACACCCTCACGAAGAAGATACACCATCCGCAACGGATAGGCAGACAATGCTTTCCTCTTGTCACCTCCGAAGAGCTCGTCAATCAGCTTCTTGCTGACAAGCCTCTCTCGTTTGGTCAGCGAACAGGGTGCCATTCCCAAAACATTCTACCCCTGATGCTCGGTCAGGTAATGCAACAAGGCACCTGTCATCGAAGGATACTTCTCTTGGGGTGCTTCTAGGTCCACGCGCAGACCAGCCTCCTTGGCTGCCTTCGCTGTAGAAGGGCCAAAGGTTGCAATGGCCACCTTATCTTGCTTGAAATCAGGGAAATTCTTAATCAATGATTCTATTCCGGAAGGGCTGAAGAACACCAGCATATCATAATCGAACGTAGCGACCTCCTCAGGAGTGAAGTCGTTACTGATGGTGCGATACATCACACACTCTGTGTGATTCAGCTTCTTGGCATCCAACATCTCCTTGACACTATCGTTATGAACATCACTCATCGGAACGAGATACTTCTCATTCTTATGTTTGACCATCGTGGGAAGAAGATCGATCATCTTGCCAGTGTCACCAAAGAACACTTTGCGCTTACGATACTGCACATATTTCTGGATATAAAGTGCAATTGTCTCCGTCACACAGAAATACTTCATGTCCTCAGGAATCGTCAGACGCATCTCTTTTGCCAATCCGAAGAAGTTGTCGATGGCATGGCGCGAAGTAAACACAATGGCTGTATGTTCCAAAATGCTGATGCGCTGCTGACGAAACTCCTTAGCTGTCAGTCCTTCTACTTTAATAAAAGGACGAAACACCAACTCAACGTTAAATCGCTCCGCGATGTCATAATACGGAGACTTGTCACTGGCTGGTTTTGGCTGTGAGACCAAAATTTTCTTTATCATTGTCCTAGAAATTTATTTTCAAATGATTCGTCATCATCACCAAGATACCCCACAGAGCAAGCAAGGGTGTGATTTCGAGGGCACAAAAGTACAAAATAATCTGCAATTTCAGACCGTTTTGTTTAAAAAAGATACAATAAGTCCTGTAAAAAGACAATATTTTTATTAAAATGATCACTGAAACGCAGCATTTGGTCATGATTCCTAATGGAAGATCACCATAAACCAGCAAAAGTGCAATCGGTAGTAAGAAGATACCCTCCATCATGATCAACAGCACGAAGGAGTGTACCCATTGTGTATTTTTTTTACTATCCCAGAAAACTTGGTGCACAAACGAATACAACACTAACTTGAGCACGAAGTACACCAAGAATACCAAAAGGTACAACCACACCAGTGCAAACTGGAAGGTAAGGATAAATGTGTCGGCAATATGATTGACAGCATAAAAATAAAACAGGATAGAACAAAGCAATCCTGTCTGTAAGACCATCACCAACTCGTAACGCAACTCTTTCGCTGTCTCTGAGTTCTGCGTGGCAACACGATGGGTATAGAAAAAGTTCTTCAACTCGCGGATGAAGAAAGAACGGACACGGATAAAAGCCCAGATGGCAATGACGAAACAGCCCAGAAGGAAAGAGGAAATGACATCGTCGCCCTTGATGGTATAGGGCACAGGGGTACCTGCTATGCCAAACGACTCAGTCTTCAGTTCCGGATGGAGCAAGGTATCCTTGGAGAAGAAATTCTCGCGATAATACTGGGGGATATCTACATCCATTATACTCTTCCCCACCCCATGACCTGGAAGGTGTAAGGTGTCAGGACGTTCGCTGTATCGAATCTCTGCAGGCTCAAACCACGCCTGAATGGCGGAGTCCTGCTGAGCAGGTGTAGCATCCTTAGGCAAGGACCGCAGCACCTGGTAGGGTGTCTGCGGTCTTGCGGATGGATACTGGACAGAGTCCTGTGAAGGAATCTCTGTCAGTACAGGGATATTCTGTGTGAGCGAATCCTGTTGTGTCGCCATGGATTACTCCGCTGGAAGCATCACCACCTCAGCACGGTTGCCTGCCTTCAACAACTCTGCCATGAATGCACAGATAGACTCTGGTGTCTGAGCACTAACAAGCTTCTCATAGTCAGTATGAAGATCGATACCATATCGACGCCATTCGTTGATGCAGTTCAACCAGTAGCCGTTTGTCTTCAACTCGTCGCCATGATTCTTCAGCATATACTCTTTTACCTTCTGAAGTTTGTCTGCGTCGCAAGTCTTTGTCATTGCTTCCACTTCATCGCGCATAATTTTGACAGCAACATCAGACTTCTCCGGCTTCATTGGACAATAGACAAATACCTGTGCTGTCGTCTTGAAGTCGTCACGGCTAACGTCACCTTGCGAGCCAACGGTATAGGCAGCACTGGCATCTTCGCGGATCTTCTTCAGGTACTCCATACTCAGAATCTGACCTGCCATATCAGCCTTAATACAGTTCTCAAGTGTGTAAGGCATATCTTTCGTATACCATGACATAACAGCCAAAGCCTTTGGTGTCTCTGCCTTGTGCTTGAAATTATTGACAACAATACCTTTGAAATCGGTACTTACATCCTCACTCTTCACAATCTTCTTCTGACTGGGCAGGGCAGCAAGATACTGTTCAATGAGCGGACGAATGGTCGCCTCATCATAGTTACCAATGATGGTAAAGGTAAAGGCAGCGGCATTGGCGGTCTGCTCCTTTGCCATCTGAAGGATGCGGTCGTAGTCTACATTTGCAAGGTCTTCTACTTTCAACGACACACTGCGTGGGTTATGGGCAGTCATGGTCATCTGCAAAGAGTCACCGAACACACTCTCTGGTTGCAACAGACGATTCTTCAGAGCCACTGCTTTTGTCTCCATAAGATTATCGTAAGACTTCTGGTCCTTTGCAATATTCGTAAAGTAGAGATAAACAAGCTGGAGCATTGTCTCCACGTCCTTAGGAGTAGAGCTTCCAATCACATTCTGACGATTAACATCTAATACAAGTGAAGCACTGGCAATCTTTCCAGCAAGTGCCTTCTCCAATTCAGTATGAGAGAAGTTACCGAGTCCGCTGGCTTCAATCACCTCGTTGAACATCTTGAAGTTTGCAAAGTCTTTCATTCCATAGAGTGCAGAACCTCCGAAGCCTTCTCCACGAAGGAGAACCTGGTCTTTCTTCAAGTCCGTTTGCTTCAGAATGACTTTAGCACCGTTAGAAAGTTCAAGCTCTGTATAACCTAAGAGGGCGTTCTTTGTCTCTTTCTTGATAGAACCTTTCTTGGGAAGAACCGTCATCAGAGGTTCATCCTTCACATTATCTACATAAGCCTCAATCTGTGCAGAACGCGCTGCTGCAATAGCACCCTTAAGACCTTCTTCAGTAGGATATACGGCACCATCTTTTTCTGTATTAAAGCTCAATACAACAAGATTGCTATCATTTGCGGGCAACAGTTGCTTCATCAAGCCATTGATAGCATCCAGAGGCAACATCGGCACAATCTGCTTCATCGTCTGGTAAGTATAATCAATACTTGGAATGGGCTCATTGTTCAAGAAATGTTGTACATACTGGTTCACAAACTGGCTGTTAAAGCGCTTGTCCTTGTTGGAATAGCGCTTCTCGAGCTGAGAGATATAATTCTGCTTGAAACGGTTGTACTCTGTACCAGTAAAGCCAAACTCAGCAGCACGACGAGTTTCTGTGAGAGCTGCCTGAACAGCCTTCTCTATCTGTCCATCCTTAGGTAGCACATCAAGTTCGAAAGCATCTATGCCGCGTGAGAACAGGTAATTGTCATCAGATGCGGTAGCCCTAAGATAGGGACTTTCCGGTTTCTCGGAATACTCTTTCAGACGATCGTTAAGCATCGACACAGCAGCACCTTTGAGGTAGTCGGTCAGCACATAAGCCATAGAATTCTTCATAGAATCTGGGAAAGCCTCGTGCTTCATCATAACCCACACAGTGTTAGTGCGCTGTTCCTTATCCTTATCAATTACGAAAATAGGTTCAGCATTGTCGGGAACAGGCTCAGTAACAACCAGTGCACGGTTCTCTGGCAATACAATGGGAGAAAAGAGATTCTTAATCTTCTGCTCAATCTTATCTACATCAACATCACCTACAATGATGATAGCCTGATTATCAGGACGATACCACTTCTCATAGTAATCACGCAGGAACTGTGGCTCGAAATTATCGATAATCTCCATCAGACCAATAGGCATACGATGACCGTATTTTGAATTAGGATAAAGCTTAGGCAGGTCACGCTCCAACATACGCATCTGAGGCGATGTACGCAATCGCCATTCCTCATGGATAACACCACGCTCCTTCTCTATTTCTTCTTTCTCCAGCAACAGACCATCTGCCCAATCGTAGAGAATCAACAGACAAGAATCCACAATACCCTCACGAGTAGTGGGCACATTAGAGATATTATATACGGTCTCGTCTATACTGGTATAAGCATTCAAGTCGCCACCGAACTGAATACCAACGCTCTCACACCAGCGCAGCAAGTCGTTGCCCTTGAAGTGCTTAGAACCGTTGAACGCCATGTGCTCCAAGAAGTGAGCCAGACCACGCTGGTTGTCATTCTCCTGAATAGAGCCCACACGCTGAGCAATATAGAACTCAGCCCTGTTCTCTGGCCAATTGTTGTGACGAATGTAATAAGTCAGACCATTATCCAACTTTCCAATACGAACAGCCTCATCAACAGGCACCGGCGGCATCTGCATCTGGGCATTTAGTGCCATTGTGCCCATCATCATGAGCATCAAGGCAATCATCATTTGACGAATTTTCATAATTTTATGCTTTAAAAAAGTTATTTGGTGGCAAAATTACAAATATTTCTGCATTCTGACACAGAAAGCAAAAAAAAACTAACAGTTTTCACCTTTTTTCATATTTCGCGGATGGTGTTCCAAGATTTCCCTACGCAGAGCAGAGGTATCGATATGGGTATAAATTTCAGTGGTACCAATACTCTCATGACCTAAAAGAGCTTGGATGATTCGCAGGTCGGCACCCCCTTCAAGCAAAGCTGTAGCAAAGGAGTGGCGCAAGGTATGAGGACTGATTGTCTTTTGGATACCTGCTTCCTCAGCCAACCGTTTGATCATAATCAGAATCATCGTACGGGTGAGATGTGCGCCTCTTCGGTTTAAAAAGACATAATCTTCCTCGCCAGGCTTGATCTTCATCTGCTGACGGTCGTCGAACCAAAAAGACAATTCCTTGACGGCTTTGGGTGAGATGGGAACCAACCGTTCCTTACTGCCCTTTCCCCATACCCTGACATACTCGTCATCCAAATAGAGGTTCGACAATTTCAACTGCACCAGCTCGCTGACACGTAAACCGCAAGAGAACAGCACCTCGATAATGGCACGGTTTCTGTGGCCCTCCCATTTCGACAAGTCGATCTGGGCTTCTAAGAGGTCTACCTCTTCCGTTGACAGTACCTCAGGCAGATGGGCCCCAATCTTTGGTGACTCCAACAGTTCCGAGGGATCATCCTCGCGAAAGCCATCCAACTGCAGAAAATGGAAAAACTGTCGAACACCACTCAGGATGCGACACTGAGAACGGGCATGAATACCGATATCGTGAAGACCAGCTGCAAAATGCTGCAAATCTTCCAAAGTCACCTCCAGCACGTCGCGGTTCTCCATACGCAGATAATTCAGCAGTTTGTCCAAGTCGCGCTGATAGGCATCCAACGTATTGGGCGAGAAACCACGTTGCAGTCTCAGGTATCTCATATAGGCTTTGAGAATATTCATTCCCGTTTTCTTGTCTGTTTCCATTAATTTTATTACTTTTGCACTTGCAAAGATACGCATTTAATATGAAAATACAAATTATCAACGGTCCGAACCTCAATCTTTTAGGCACAAGAGAGCCTGGGATCTACGGTTCCTCCTCCTTCGACAGCTATCTGCCAACCTTACGTCAACAGTATGCTGACATCCAACTCGACTACTTCCAGAGTAATATCGAGGGAGAGCTGATTAACAAGATGCAGGAAGTGGGGTTCTGCTATGATGGCATCGTGCTCAACGCAGGTGCCTATACACATACCAGTATAGCACTGCAAGACTGCATCCGCTCCCTCAAGTGCCCAGTTATTGAGGTACATATCTCCAATGTACACCAACGTGAGGAGTTTCGCCACAAGTCGCTCATCAGTTGCGCCTGCAAGGGCGTCATCTGCGGCTTCGGACTTGACAGCTACCGTTTGGCCATTGAGGCACTCCGCCACGCTGACCAATAATCAAATATCCTCATGACCCTCGACGACTATATCCTGCAGCACTCCGACCCAGAGCCCGACTACCTCTACCGGCTCTTCAGGGCAACGAATATCCACACCATCCACGGAAGGATGGCCAGTGGACATTTGCAGGGGAGGTTTCTGAAGATGCTGGTCCACATGATTCGTCCGAAGAATATCCTCGAGGTGGGTACATTCAGCGGCTATAGTGCCATCTCCATGGCAGAAGGACTGGAGGACGACGGCCATCTGTACACCTTTGAAATCAACGATGAAATGGAGGATTTCACCCGTCCGTGGATAGAGGGATCGCCGGTAGCCGACAAGATCACCTTTCTGATAGGCGATGCTAACATCGAAGCACCCAAGTTGGACATCCTCTTCGATATGGCCTTCATCGATGGCGACAAACGCACCTACCAACAGACCTTTGAAATGGTGATGTCGGTGCTGCGCCCAGGTGGTTTCATCCTTGCCGACAACACACTATGGGACGGGCATGTGGTGGACAGCCACTACGACCACGACCAACAGACCAAGGGAATTGAGGACTTCAACGATGCTATCGCCAGCGATCCGCGCATCGAAAGGGTGCTCCTGCCCCTGCGCGACGGACTGACATTGATTCGTAAAAAACAAATATGATTCTTTAAACATTCTTCCTATGCAAGAAACAAGACAGAATAAGATAGCACGACTGCTACAGAAAGAGTTGAGTATTATTTTTCAACAGCAAACCCGTATGATGCACGGGGTGATGGTGTCGGTCACCCGCACCAAGGTATCACCCGATCTCAGCATCTGCACCGCCTACCTCAGCATTTTCCCCAGTGAGAAGGGAGAGGAACTCCTGCAGAATATCAATGCCAATGAGAAGACCATCCGTTACGAATTGGGGACCCGAGTGCGCCATCAACTGAGAATCATCCCCGAACTCCGTTTCTTCATTGATGACTCCCTCGACTATATCGAGCGCATTGACGAACTGTTGAAAAAATAAACCAAGACAGACGTGAACTTCCCGTTTTTCATTGCCAGGCGCTACCTGTTCTCTAAGAAGTCTACCCACGCTATCAACATCATCAGTTGTATCAGTGCGGTAGGCGTGGCCATTGCCACCATGGCACTGGTAATCACCCTGAGCATTTTCAACGGGTTTCACGATCTGGTAGCTTCATTCTTTACCTCTTTCGACCCACAGATCAAGGTGGTTCCTGTCAAGGGAAAGACAGTGGCCGCCGATGACCCCGTGTTGAAAAAGATTCGTATGCTCCCCCAGGTAGCGGTGGCTACCGAATGTGTTGAGGATCAGGCACTGGCGGTATACGGTGATCAACAGGCAATGGTGAAAATCAAGGGAGTGGACGATAATTTCCAGGAGCTCACGCACATCAAAGAGATCCTGGTGGGCGATGGTGATTTCACGCTTCACGCTGCCGATATGTCGTATGGCATCCCTGGCATCCGTATCGCAGACATACTAGGCTTCGGATACTACTATGACCACCCTCTCCGCATCTTTGCGCCCCGACGGGAAGGACAGTTGAATATGGCCAATCCCACAGAAGGATTTGTGGAGGACGAGCTCTATTCCCCAGGGGTACTCTTTAACGTCAAACAAGCGAAATATGATGGCACTTATATCCTCACAGACATCGCTTTCGCCCGTCGACTGTTTGAGCAGCAAGGGATGCTGTCGTCGTTGGAAATCCGCCTGAAGCCAGGCAGCTCTTTCGAGAATGTGAAGGCAGAAATGGTGAAGATTGCAGGCGACCGTTTCCGCGTCCTCGACCGTTTCGAGCAACAGGACGACACCTTTAAAATTATGAAGATTGAGAAACTGATGGCTTATATCTTCCTCACCTTCATCCTCATCGTGGCCTGCTTTAATCTGATAGGCAGTCTCTCAATGCTGATCATCGACAAAAAGGAAGATATTACCACCTTGCGTAACTTAGGTGCCGACGACCGACAAATCACCCATATCTTCCTCTTTGAAGGACGTATCATCTCCGCCATCGGAGCCATCATCGGCATTCTCATCGGACTACTTCTCTGCTGGTTGCAGCAACGCTACGGTATTGTGTCCTTAGGAAATGCTGAAGGGGCCTTCGTCGTCAATGCCTATCCTGTTAGTGTTCATCCTGAGGATATCCTCCTCATCTTCATCACCGTGATGGTGGTCAGCTGGCTCTCCGTATGGTATCCCGTACGGCACTTTGCCAAGATGCAAATTAGAAATTCATAAATAAAACACAAACTACATATCGCCATGAAAATATCTATTTACTCATTAACGTCAGAGCTCCATGACGAGCAGTCTGTCAGCCATGTCACCCAAGAGTTCCTACATAGTCTCCAACTCACCTACGATTGGAAAGGAAATCATTATTCCGACTATGGAAAGACTGGACTTGACCTCATTTATGTCCGTACGGGTGGCACAGAAGGTATCTTTAAGAAACTACTTCCTACATTGCAACAACAGTCCTCACAACCGTTCTACCTACTCACATCGGGAAAGAGCAATTCTTTGGCGGCTTCCATGGAAATTCTTTCCTACCTGATACAGCACCATATCAAAGGAGAAATTCTCCATGGCGCACCCGACTATATCACGGCACGTATCCAGCAACTTTTCAAGGCTGCACATGCAAGAAAACAGTTACAAGGCAGCCGTTTGGGAATCATCGGTCAACCGTCTGACTGGCTGATCAGCAGTACGGTTGACAAGGATATCATCCGTCAGCAATTAGGTATAAACCTTATTGACATTCCCATAGAGGAGTTAGAAGAAACCATCCAGTCCGTTAACGGACAGTCTTCTAAAGAGACTTCGCCTGTAGCGTCTATTCAGCGCGCGCTCCCTGATGCTGAACGTATCTATACGGCATTGAAAATACTTGTGGAAAGATACCGTTTACAAGGATTTACCCTACGATGTTTTGATCTACTAACTAGCATCAGAAACACTGGTTGTTTAGCGTTGGCAAGATTAAACGCTGAAGGCGTAGTAGCTGGTTGCGAAGGTGATATCCCTGCCATGCTGTCAATGACGATAGTACGATCATTATTGGGCATCTCAGGATTTCAGGCAAATCCAGCCCACATCAATCCCGAAACGGGCGAAATCCTGTTTGCTCACTGTACGATACCCCTCAATATGGTTGAGCGTTACGAACTGGATACCCATTTTGAGTCTGGTATCGGTGTAGGTATTCGTGGCTATATGAAAGAAGGACCTGTCACCATTTTCAAAGTGTCAGGTGATCTCTCGCATTCTTTCATTGCTGAAGGCGAACTCGTCCATAATCAAGCTAAACCAGATTTGTGCCGCACACAGCAAGTCATCCGATTATCAGAGAAGGATCAGGTTCATTATTTCCTGACACATCCTATTGGCAACCATCACATTATTCTTCCTGGTCATCAAAAGGCATTGTTAGAGGAATTGTTGAAAACCCAATAATCAGAAGCCTTCTGCATAAAACTGGAGCCGTTTGTCATTTACAGGATGAGTAAACTCCAGATATTCGGCATGCAGATATAGACGATTGGCAGGGGTTCCATAAAGATGATCACCGACAATAGGTGCATGAAGCCCATCGGGATGGGCACAATGCACACGCAACTGATGGGTACGTCCTGTATGGGGATAAAGTACTACGCGGGATTGCCCATCAAATACGGAGAGTACTTCAAAGTCTGTGATGGCCTGTTTGCCATGTTCCATATCCACTACTTGATAAGGACGATTGAGAGGATCAGGACGCATTGGAAGAACGATAGTTCCTTTCTGATTGACAGGCACTCCCTCGACGATAGCGACATAACGTTTGACAACCGTATGCTCATAGAACTGCCTTTGCAAGTTCTGATGAGCATTCTTAGTCTTGGCAACGACAAGCAGTCCTGATGTTGCCATATCCAAACGATGGACAATCATGGGCTCCTCAGCATCAGGATAGCGTTCACGGAGGATGGAATAGACAGATGGTTGTTCACCCTTGCCAGGTATACTGAGCATCCCTGTTGGTTTATTGACGACAACCAACGACTCATCCTCGTAAACAGTCTCCAATAGCCCACTCATGGCAGACTCCATAGGATTCGCTTCGACATCGAGTCCCTTCAACATATGAGCAAGGATGGGTTTGCACTTCCCTTGACAAGCAGGATAATAATGCAAATGATGACGGATCTCCCCCACTGGAGATGACTGTACGACAGGACGGGGTGTCTCCCACCAGAACTCAGCCATACAAAGGGGCTGTAGATGATGCTGATAGGCATATTGCAGAAGTTTGGGCGCACAACAATCACCAGATCCTCCTGGTGGCAAAGGGTATTTCTGTTGGATGCGAGGCGAAGAATGGTAGTCGCGCCAGATATCCACCAGGTCTTTTGTCTCGCCCAAAGCGTTCTCCATCCGATACTGACGAAACAACCACAATTGTAATTCCTCCGACATTCGTTTTCGTTGTCGTCTGAGAACATCCAACTGACTGTCTTCAGCTTGTAACGACCTGATTTGCTGGCTGATGGCAGAAATCTGACGCTCCGTAATTTTGAAATGACCGTCAGGCTGCTGGGCATCGAAGACGGGCGGTACGAAATAGGACCAGTCGTTGCGTCCTTCCAATAGTCCGGAATAGGCGGCAAGGAAGGCGAGTCGGCCTTGTGTATCGCTCACCACCAGCACGCCAAACATCTTACTCTCACTGATGTGCATACCTGCAATCTCACGCTGCACCTCTGTGGCTGCCAACACACATAGAGGGTGAGGCTGATAACAGAAAGGGTACGTGAACTGCCGGGGCGGTGCTATCGTCGTCATTAAGGGGTGAATACACATGCCATCCATCTTTTTCTCGCACAAAAGTACAAAAAAGTCGTCAACTACCCAAACAATACCATCATTTTATGCGCCTAACGTTTGGCTATTCGGTGAAAAATGCGTACTTTTGCCTACTGATTACTAACGACTATCATTAAAACAAATGAAGAGAACAGTTTGGATACTCATCGTGCTGTGTGCATGGACCACCATAGGAGCACAGCGTATCAACGTAGTTACACAGTCAGGGGCAAACAACCGTGAGCGCTTTGCTGCTGAGTATATACAGAAAAAACTGGTATCGATGGGGTATCAAGTGATCCTGACACAAAACGGGAAGAAGGCGAAGGCTGACCAGCGCATCATACTGTCGAATGCTGCACAGGGGGAGGCGGAAGGCTATCAGGTGAACAAGGACAAGAACGGTATCCATGTAACAGGCAACGATGGCAGCGGTGTCATCTATGGCTGTGTCGACCTCGTGGAACAACTCAAATCTCAGCCGCTGAAGGATATCCAGTCCTTTGCCTCGAAGCCTCAGATGGTGATGCGTGGCACATGTATTGGCCTACAGAAAACAGTCTACCTACCCGGACATCAGGTCTATGAATATCCCTATACGCCAGAGAACTTCCCTTGGTTCTACGACAAACAGCAATGGACGGAATATCTCGATATGCTGGTAGAGAACAAGATGAACTCCCTCTACCTGTGGAACGGTCACCCGTTTGCATCGCTCGTCAAACTGAAAGACTATCCCTTTGCACTTGAGGTCGATGAGGAAACCTTCAAGAAAAACGAGGAGATATTCTCGTTCCTGACCCACGAGGCTGACAAACGTGGCATCTGGATCATACAGATGTTCTATAATATCATTCTCAGCAAACCCTTTGCCGACCATTACGGACTAAAGACGCAGGACCGTCATCGTCCCATCACACCCCTTATCAGCGACTATACCCGTAAGTCGATAGCTGCCTTCATCGAACATTATCCCAACGTAGGCCTTCTAGTCTGCTTGGGTGAGGCCATGGCCACCATTGAAGATGATGTCAAATGGATGAAGGAGACCATCATCCCAGGCATCAAGGATGGATTGAAGCAGTTAGAGACGAGAGGTGAACGATTGGAGAATAGCGCTGTCCCACCTGTGGTGTTACGCTCGCACGACACCGATGGTCCGCTGGTATTGAAAGAGTCACTACCCCTCTACCCCAATATCTACACGATGTCGAAGTATACAGGCGAGAGTCTGACCACCTATACACCTGGTGGACCGTGGGGAGAAACCCACCAGCAACTGGCTGCTGCGGCTCCTGTGCATATTGACAACGTACATATCCTCGCCAACCTCGAACCGTGGCGTTGGTCGAGTCCTGCATTTATCCAGAAGACCGTTCAGGCCATGCACCGTGTACACCACTCCAAGGGCTTACATCTCTATCCACAGGCCTCCTATTGGGATTGGCCATACACTGCCGATAAGCTACCTAATGGTGAGCGACTGAAACAACTCGACCGCGACTGGATGTGGTATCAGGCATGGGGGCGCTATGCGTGGAACGACCAGCGTGGGTACGACAAGACCTACTGGAAGCAACAACTTGCCGACTACTACGGCATTGACACCATCAGTGCCGGTCATGTGCTCAACGCCTATGACGAGACTGGCGAGATTGCCCCCAAACTACTACGCCGATTTGGTATCACGGAAGGTAATCGTCAGACACTGCTCTTAGGAATGACGATGGGCGAACTGGTCAACCCATATAAATATACCATCTACCCAGGTTTCTATGAGAGTTGCGGTCCAGAGGGTGAAAAGCTCATTGAGTATATCGAGAAAGAATATAAAGGTCTGCCACATGTGGGTGAACTGCCTTTCGATATCGTTGACCAGTGTGTCAATCATGGAGACATCGCTCTTGTAGAGATGGGCGCTGCAGCAGCAAAACCGACCCGTCATGCCGAAGAGTATCAACGCGTCTGGAACGATATCCTCTGCTACGCCTCCTTCGCCAAAGCCTTCCAGTTGAAGGTACGTGCTGCTGCTGAGGTACTACGATACAAATGGACGAAAGATATCGCTCATCTGGAGACGGCAGTCATCTGGCTAGAACAGAGTCTTAGTATCTGGTACGACCTGAGTCGCATGACAGACCAGTGGTATCTCTATGCTAACTCGATGCAGACAGCGCAGCGCCGCATCCCTGTAGGTGGTGATGGTGGAAAGATGAAGACATGGAGTGAGTTGGCGGTTGTCTATCAGGCAGAGCTCGATGCCTTTAAGGAAAATATCGAAAAACTGAAACACCCTGTGGCACAGGACGACGTCAAGATCCTACCGGCGCAACCTGCCGAGGTCACCGTTCTCTCACCTCTCAACGCTCACCTCTTACCGCTTAAGAAAGGGGCCATCCTCTTTGAGAACCGCCCAGACACCCCCGTTGACAGTCTCGCTCCTGAGCTCGTCGGTCTACAGGCGCTCGTCCTCAACCGCGATACCACCCGCATTGTTGGTACTACCATCGAATATGAGAGTGCTAAACCCGTCAAACTCCTTGTGGGTCTTTTCAAGGACGATGATAATAAGTTTGCCAAAGCACCCAAACTCGAGATTGATGCCACTGGCAACGAATACGGACAGGCAGAGCCTATCCTCACCAATGCCATCAGCATCGTACAGATGCCTAAAGTAAATATCCACCAGTATAACCTACCTGCCGGTCGTAACACCATCCGTCTGCCAAAAGGCATCCTCATGGTGGC
>ONWA01000014.1 GCA_900321425.1 uncultured Prevotellaceae bacterium
GTGGTATCGAGCCAGGAACAGCATTCGAGGATATCCCCGAGGATTGGGTATGCCCTGTTTGCGGCGTAGGCAAAGACCAGTTCTCCGTAGAGGAGTAAAACATAAGGTGGGCACCCCACCTTATACTTATTAGCTAAACTCCATTGATGACTAACCTAAAATAATATGATATCATGACTACTTCCTGCAAAAATCTTTTTTTAACCTGTCTATTCGCACTCATCAGCTGTTGCGTATGGGCACAAGGCCCCAACAATACGGGTACATATTATCAGAAGGCTCACGGCAAGAAAGGAGCAGAGCTGAAGACGGCGATGTTTAATATTATCAAGGATCCCTCCGTCGTCCACTACGACTCCTTGTGGTATGCCTATAACATCTCCGACCCAAGAACATTCGATGGTGAGGAAGGAGAATATATTTGGGATATGTACTCCGGAATATCCCGCTATCCACTTTATACATATAAGCACGGTTCTGGTAGTGGTACAGAAGAAGGTCTCAAAGGTATTCAGCGCGAACACTCCATGGTAAAATCGTGGTTCAACCCTACTTCTGGCCCTAAGAGCGGAAAGAACTACGAAGACATTCGCCCAATGTATTCTGACATCGCACATGTCATTCCTACAGATGCTGTCTGCAACAACAACCGTAGCGACAATGCCTATGGTGAAATTGCTGACCCTGCCCAAGTAGATTGGGCGTCAGCAGAAGGCTTCAGCAAGAAGAGTAAGCAGGGTGGTTGCTCAACGGAAGGATGGAAAGAGCAAGTTGAGAACTATGCTAAAAAGCGTGTCTTCGAGCCTAATGACGAATATAAGGGCGATTTAGCACGTATATATTTTTATATGGTAACATGCTATGAGCCAGGGTTCAAGACTTGGGATGTTCTGCGCGACCCTGAAAGCAAGACTAAGCTGGGCGAAGTTCTCGCTGCCGGCAGCAAGCATTGCGGCACTTGGACCTGCGATATGTTCAACACAGCAGAAACAGAGGAGGGAACGGATGCTTATCAGCCCTTTGCTCCTTGGGCATTTGATATGCTGATAAAATGGGCAAAAGCTGATCCCGTTAGCCAGAAAGAAATTGACCGCAATGAGAAATTATGGCAGCTGCAAGGTAACCGCAATCCCTTCGTAGACTATCCTGGCCTAGAAGACTATATCTGGGGCGAAAAGAAGGACGAAACCTTCGATTATGGTGGAGAACCTGTTGAGGAACCTACATCCGACAACTGTGAGACTGCACTCAACAAAGACGTCTTGGGCGTTGACTGGAGTGGCACAGAAAACTTGCGCAACTTCTGGACACGTACACCCATCTCATTCGAGAAGAACGGCATCACCTTTACCTACAACTATGGTATGGAAGGTAAGTTCCTGTATGCCGACGAGAACGAACTGCGACTCTATAACTACAATACGCTCACACTGACAGCCCACAACAACGAGATTACCCAAGTGGAGTTTACCATTCCCGGTCGCAACCACGATAACAAAACGCTTGTAGCCTCCGTCGGCGACATTAACGACAACATATGGACGGGGTCTGCCCAAGAAGTAACCTTTGCCTCCAATTATGTGAGTTCCACCCAAGTTGGTGGCGTTTCCAAATACTACTACCTTGGATTATCAAACGCCATGATTACGGTGGCCAACCCAACAGGTATCCAACAGTTGGAGCAACCTGTTGTCAACGACGACCATGTCTACAACCTATGGGGCGTTCGCATGGATGAAAGACAGTTGAAGGAACGGCAGAAAATTCATCGTTAGATAAGACATGACTTCTATCATCAAATAACCCACCCTTATTGACGGATAAGGGTGGGTTATTGTGAAATAAGGCTGGGTTATTGCGGAATAACGGTAGGTTATTGAAAGTTTTTTTTGCCAATACGATTTTTTTGATTACTTTTGCAAAAACTAAGGAAATAACGATATGATGGACGAGGACTTCGATATTCGGGAAGAGCGCTATTCATCGTCGGAAAAAGACTTCGAAAATGCGTTACGCCCTCTCAACTTTGCGGATTTCAGCGGTCAGAAGAAGGTCGTTGAGAATCTGGAAGTGTTCGTAGAGGCTGCCAAGTATCGTGGCGAGCCCTTAGATCATACCTTGTTACATGGTCCTCCAGGACTGGGAAAGACAACATTGTCGAATATCATTGCCAATGAGTTGGGCGTAGGATTCAAAATCACATCGGGACCTGTACTCGATAAGCCTGGTGATTTGGCGGGTATCCTCACCTCCTTGGAAAAAAACGACGTATTATTCATCGATGAGATCCACCGACTTTCACCAGTTGTAGAGGAATACCTCTATTCCGCCATGGAAGACTATCGGATCGATATTATGATTGACAAAGGACCATCAGCCCGTAGTATCCAGATTGACCTCAATCCCTTTACGCTAGTGGGTGCCACTACGCGTAGCGGACTGTTGACAGCTCCTTTACGTGCCCGTTTCGGTATCAACATGCACTTAGAGTACTACGATCCAGATACTTTACAACGGATAATAGAACGCTCTGCACATATTCTGAATGTACCTATTACGGAAGATGCCTCGCTGGAAATAGCGGGCAGAAGCCGAGGAACGCCCCGTATCGCCAATGCACTCCTACGTCGAGTAAGAGACTTTGCGCAAGTGAAGGGATCTGGACGGATTGACATGAAGATTACGAAGATAGCGCTGGAAGCTCTTAACATAGACCGTTTCGGACTCGATGAAATCGACAATAAGATTTTGTTGACGATTATCGACAAGTTCAAAGGCGGTCCTGTGGGCATTACTACGATTGCCACAGCCATTGGCGAAGATGCTGGAACAGTAGAAGAGGTGTATGAACCCTTCCTGATTATGGAAGGATTCATTAAACGGACACCAAGAGGAAGAATGGTCACAGAACTTGCTTACAAACACTTTGGAAGAAGTCCGTACGCTGGAAATCTGATGCAAGCCAATCTATTCGATGAATAGGGGTGTTTTTGTCATTTTAATAGCTTTCAAATTTACAAAATTGCATTTTCTGTGAATATGAGGTGACTCTTTTCCTAAATTTTTCTACTTTTGCACCATATTATTCACTACAAATATCTTTTTTAGTTATGCATATTGGAGAAAGAATCAGAGAGGTGATGCATCAAAGACATCGCTCTGCCATTTGGCTTGCCTCAGAAATATCTTGTGAACGTACAAATGTATACAACATTTTCAGTCGAGCAGACATCAACACTGGAGTATTGAGAAAAATCTCTATCGCTCTGGAGTACGATTTCTTTAAGGAACTGTCGGAAACATCCTTCCCTAAAAAAAAGAAATAAAATTACCAACTCTCTGAAAAGTTTTGTATCTTTGCCACTGAAAAGATATGGTAAAGTATGAGAACAGGTGTATTTGTTGGAAGTTTCGATCCATTTACCATTGGTCATGAAGCTATCGTCAACAGGGCGTTACGTCTTTTTGACCATTTGGTGATTGGTGTGGTGGGTGACAATGTACATAAGCAGGGTATGCGTCCAGCAGAAGAACGGATGCAATGTATTGCCGACTTATATGCAGACAATCCTGCCGTGGAGGTAAAACCCTATTATGGGTTGGCTGTCGAGTTTGCCAAAAGCGTAGGTGCACAGTTTATCGTGAAGGGTGTACGCTCAGTGAAGGATTTTGAGTATGAACGTGAGCAAGCCGACATCAACAGACAAATCAGCGGAATAGACACCTTATTATTATATGCAGAACCCGCATACCAGAGCATCAGTTCCAGTATGGTGCGCGAATTGGCACATTTCGGTCAAGACATCTCTGAATTTTTACCTCGAAAGAAATGATAACATACCATGCGGAAGGCATTAAGATGCCTGCAATCAAAAGACGTGAGACGACTGCCTGGATCAAGGCTGTAGCAGCCACCTATGGCAGAAAAGTAGGTGAGATAGGCTATCTTTTTGTGAACGACGAGAAGATACTCGAGGTCAACAACGAATACCTTGGACATGACTATTATACCGACATTATCACCTTCGACTATGATGAAGGTAATCAGATTAATGGCGATTTGATCATCAGTTTAGACACCGTACGCTCTAATGCGGAACTGTTTGGGAAACCGTATGAAGAGGAACTCTATCGTGTCATTATTCACGGCGTCTTACACCTCTGCGGCATCAACGATAAAGGTCCGGGTGAACGCGAACTCATGGAGGCAGCGGAAAACCGTGCCTTAACCATGAGAACATAACTCCGTCTATTGTATCATCTCCAATGCTTTCAGGACAATAGCATTTCGCTCATTGAAGATAGAGAAATACTCGCTCATATCCCACAGGTCTCTCGCAACAAGCGCCTTCAATTGCAACTTCAGATAGGGAATGGTACGCTGATACTCATCCTCGTCTTTGGGTTTGATATTCTGTTTTTCACCCTCTTTTACGATTCTGTCAATCACATCCTGAGGAATATCGAATTGCTGTTTGTAACTCTCGAAATCCTTATACTCCTTCTTCAGCATAGCACGATGCTTGTCTACGTAACGCAGATTTGAACTGATAATAACGCCTTTGGCAGCAAGCTCTCGATGGAAACGTGTATAGATAGTCGTATCTAAGGGCACAAACTCATCAGGCATAATACCACCACCACCATAGACCACACGGTGTTTCTTCAGGGTGTAGTATTTCAATGAGTCTACGAAATGGATACTATCAGCATTGGTCAACTCACCTCGTTTCAACCGGTTCACGATATCCATTGCATAGTCCTGCTTCTCACCTTTGGTATAAGGTTTCTGAATACAACGACCTGATGGGGTAAAATAATGGGCAACGGTAAGACGAATCATCGACCCGTCAGGTAGTTCGATAGGACGCTGTACAAGTCCTTTACCAAAGGAACGGCGTCCTACTACCATACCTCTATCATGGTCTTGGATGGCTCCTGTCACAATCTCAGCTGCCGAAGCGGTGTAACCATCTACTAACACAACCACTTTCCCATTGCGGAACATACCATCACCACTGGCCCTATACTCTGTACGCTGCGAACGACGACCTTCCGTATACACCAGCAGGTCGTTCTTATTCAGGAACTCATTGGCGATATTGACAGCTGCCTGCAGGTATCCGCCACCATTCTCCTGTAAGTCAAGAATCAGGTGCTTCATTCCTTGCTTCTGCAACTTCTGCAAACTTTCCTGAAATTCGCGATGGGTGGTGGCACCAAAATTACCTATTCGGATGAAGCCGATACCAGGACGAATCATATAGGTGGCATCAATCGACTTCACAGGTATCTTATCGCGAATAACGACAAACTTTAGCAAGTCACTGATACCTGGACGCATCACCGTGAGATGTACCTTGGTACCCTTAGGTCCACGCAACCTACGCATAATCTCCTCATTTTTCATCTGTACGCCAGCTATCACCGTATCGTTCACATTGACGATGCGGTCACCAGCAATGATACCCACCTTTTCTGAAGGTCCGTTGGTCACTGGCTGAATCACCATCAAGGTATCTTCCATCATCTGGTATTGGATTCCGATACCCTCGAAATTACCTGTTAGAGGCTCATTCATCGCCTTCACCTCTTTGGGAGTGGAATAGGAGGAGTGAGGATCCAATTTCTCAATCATGCCACGAATGGCATCCTCAACCAGTTTGGATTCATTGACACTATCAACATACAAATTGGAGATAGCCAACTCGGCAATCTGCAATTTCCGCAACGGACTATCCTCCCCCATATGTATCTGCAGCTGAGCAGAAGCGGTGAGTGCAGTAAAGCAGACCAGCAATAATAAGATTCTTTTCATTGATTTATTCCTCAGTTTCGTCTTCTGGGCGATCTTCTTCGATGACCAGATTATCAATGATGAAGTTCTGACGCTCCATCGTATTCTTACCCATATAATATTCCAATAGCTTCTGTACCTGATCCGTCTTGTGCAAGGTAACTTGTTCCAAACGGATATCTGGCCCAATAAAACCGGCAAACTCCTCAGGAGATATCTCACCGAGTCCTTTGAATCGGGTGATTTCAGGATCCGGTCCTAAATCAGCAATCGCCTGCAACCGTTCGTCCTCACTATAGCAATAACGCGTAATGAAGTCACCACGCTTGTCGGCTTTAGCATCAGCCTCAGCAATCACTTGCTTATTCTTAATCTTCGTCCGACGGTTACGTACTCGGAACAGCGGCGTCTGCAACACATAGACATGTCCCTTCTTCACCAGTTCGGGGAAGAACTGAAGGAAGAAGGTAATAATCAGCAGACGGATATGCATACCATCCACATCAGCATCAGTAGCCACAATCACCTTGTTATAACGCAACGTATCAAGCCCCTCCTCGATATCAAGAGCAGCCTGTAACAAGTTAAATTCCTCGTTCTCATAAACCACTTTCTTGGTAAGACCAAACGAGTTGAGGGGTTTTCCTCGCAATGAAAAGACGGCCTGTGTGTTCACATCACGGCTCTTGGTGATGCTTCCGCTAGCAGAGTCGCCCTCTGTGATGAAAATACAACTCTCCTCCTTGCGGTCATTCTTCACATCACTGAAGTGGATACGACAGTCGCGTAACTTACGGTTATGCAGGTTCGCCTTCTTGGCACGCTCACGGGCCAACTTGGTAACACCCGCCATCGCCTTACGTTCGCGCTCGCTTTCCTTAATCTTACCTTCTATCACCTCTGCCACATCCGCATGGATATGCAGATAATTGTCCACCTCCTGTTTGATGAAATCGCCCACATACTTATTGATGCTCACACCTCCATCCGGAGCCATCGTCAACGAGCCCAACTTAATCTTCGTCTGACTCTCAAACATCGGTTCCTCCACATTGATAGCAATAGCGGCTACAATACCCGTACGGATATCTCCAGCTTCATATTTCCCGAAGAAATCCCTGATGGTACGGGCGATATGCTCTTTGAATGCGCTCTGATGCGTACCACCTTGCGTCGTATGTTGACCGTTGACGAAGCTGTGATATTCCTCACCATACTGGTTAGCGTGGGTAAAGGCTATCTCAATATCTTCTCCCTGCAGATGGATGATGGGATAGAGGGGATCGTTCGTCATCCGGTCTTTCAACAAATCTTCCAATCCATGGCGCGAAATAATTCTCCGTCCATTATACATGATGGTAAGACCTGTATTCAGATAGGTATAGTTGCGAAGCATATTCTCCACAATATCATCATGGAACTGATAGTTCAGGAAGAGAGTGGAGTCTGGTTCGAAGAAGATATAGGTACCATTCTCATCCTGTGTCTTCTCGGTAATATCGCTGGTCAGCTCACCACGTTCGAAGGTAGCCTTACGTACACTCCCGTTACGGAAGCTACGTACTTCAAAATGACTGCTCAAGGCATTGACCGCCTTCACACCGACGCCATTCAGACCTACAGACTTCTTGAACGCTTTTGAATCGTACTTTCCTCCTGTATTCAGCACACTCACCGCCTCGATGAGTTTACCTTGCGGGATACCACGACCATAGTCGCGTACAGAAACGCGCAACGACTCATCGATCTGAATTTCGATTCTGTCACCCGCCTTCATCTTAAACTCATCGATACTGTTATCAATAACTTCCTTCAACAACACATAGATACCATCCTCAGGCAAGGAACCGTCACCCAATCGACCGATATACATACCTGGTCGGGTACGTACATGTTCCATATCCGACAAATGACGGATATTCTCGTCTGTATACTGTACTTGTTCGTTGTTGGTTATGATATTGTTTTCTTCGCTCATATTTCTTCTTTAGGGATTCGACACCATAGGAAAATGTCAAAATACGATGCAAAAATACCAAAAAAAGGGCAGACGACAAAAAAAATTAATGTATTTTACGGCAAATAAAGATGATATGCGTCTTCTCTGCCGTTGTCGAAGCAAATAGGAAGTCTTCACCACCGTCGGTGATACGCAACCGTTTTCTCAGTTCTGCGACAGACAAAGGGAAGTTTCTTACCGCGATATTCGCTTGTCGGATAGGCTGCAGTTTCTCCTTGAGTTCCCGTTTATTCATGCTGGTGGTATCCAACACCTCAAAAGCCCTACCTGGGAAATGTGCCAGTTTTTCATCCGACAGAAAAAGATGACTGTTAGGTGCCAGTTGACGAACAGGGAACCGCTGCTCTATCTGTTGAAAGCAACCACCTTTCATAATGGAGGCATTCGGCTCATAGAGATACCTGCTACCAAGGGATGCAACGACGACATCATCCGACGTATCATGATGGTACATGTACTCGAAACAATCCTCATCGTTCACACAGAACACCTTCAACGATGAAACCTGCTTCGACAACACCAACAACAACTCCTTACACTCATTGTCAACAGACACGATATGCACCTCACGAACCCACTGTTCTCCGATATCCTCTACCGCCTTCTGCCAGTCGAGCATAGGTGAGAGTTTCACAAGGGTGTAATCACTCTTCTCCAACAGTTGATTGAGAGATTCCAGAATATTAGGCGTACAATCAGTAATAGCGAAAGTACGTCCTCCATGTTCATCTCTTCTGGCAGGATCGATCATGATGACATCAGCATGACTGACGGTAGTGAGATAATCCATTCCGTCGCCACAGCGTGTTTGAGCCTGTGTCAACCCCAACACATGGAAATTATGGGAGGACAGACTGCATAATGCTTCTTGCCGTTCCACATAGACCGCCTGCTGAAACAACGTAGCGATAAAAGCGAAATCAACGCCAAAACCTCCTGTAAGGTCAACAAACAGTTGCCGCTTCCCAGTGAGTCGTTCCACGATTTTCTTCTTATACCAAGCTGTATATTCCGAAGAACATTGTTCCATAGACAAATGCGACGGATAGACAATTTCGTCGATTTTCGCCCATGAAGGTAACTTCGTTCGTGCTTTCTGTCGCCCAGCTATCTGGTCGAGGGCATACGATAAGTCCACCTCAGGGTCTTTAGTCCCCCTGAGTGCCAGTTGCCGCACATCCTCACCGGCATGTTGTCGGATAAATGCATCAGTCGACTGATTCGCCATTCCGTCGACGGTCAAACTTACGCAGGAAGAAATTAAAAGCCTCAAGACCTAAGAGGACCATGGCGGTAGCGGCTGCGGCAAGCAGATACATACCAGCACCACAAGCCAAACCAATAGCTGCCACCACCCACACACCTGCGGCTGTGGTCAGACCACGAACGACATTCTTTTGAAAAATAATCGTTCCTGCTCCGAGAAAGCCGATACCCGACACCACCTGAGCGGCAATACGTGAAACGTCCAAACGATGCTCAGGAGAGACAAGAGCATGTTCGAACCCATAGGCAGAGAGAATCATGAACAGCGCCGACCCAAGGGCTACTAGAAAGTGCGTACGGAAACCGGCTGCCTTGTCACGATACTCTCGTTCCAATCCTACTATTCCGCCTAAGATAGCGGCAACGAAGATGCGAAGGATAAATTCGTAAGTCATATTTATTGATAGATTAATGTTGTTAGTCGTTCTGGTGCAAAAATCTCTTGCGCCACCTGTTGAATCTGTTGAGCTGTGACGCCCTCAATCTGCGCAAAGAGATGTGTGACGTCGCGCTCCCATCCGTAGTGCAGGTAACTCTTTCCAAAATCGAGAGCAAACTGCTCATGGTTGTCGCAGGCAATGGCCAACTGTCCTTTGATCTGTCTTTTGGCTGCTGCCAGCTGCATGGGAGAGAGCGTTCGTTGCATCAGTCGGTCGAGTTCTCTCCGTACCAATCGACGGCAACGGCGGATGTCGTGTGGATCACAACCGAAGTACACAGACCAGATACCAGTATCCTCGTAGCTCACCATCGTACTTTCTACCGTATAGACAAGACCACATCGCTCACGCAATACCAGGTTCAGTCGGGCATTCATTCCTGGTCCTCCCAACAGGTTATTCAGCAGATAGAGTGGCATACGTCGCTCATCATGAATACTGTATGCACGACTGCCTATCATCACGTGCGCCTGATGGGTCCCCTTGTGAAGGATGATTTCTTGTGGTGATGACTCAGGACATGAGTTACACTTAGACACAGGAGTCTGTTGATGGTCCTGTATCACAGACTCCATCATGGGCAGTTGTCTGTTCAACAGACGGACTATAAGCTTGAAATCCACGTCACCATAAACAAAGAAGATAGCATTGTCGGGCCGATAATATCGTTGGGTGAACCGCTGCGCATCCGTTGTGCGATACGCTCTCAGACGCTCCGTTTCCCCCAAGATATTATGTCCTAAGGGATGCCCTTCGAAGATGATGTTCTCAAATTCATCATAGATCAATTCTGCGGGGGTGTCGTTATAGCTCTCTATCTCATCACAGATCACCTCCACTTCCTTGTCTATCTCATGTTGTGGATAGGTACTTGAGAAGACGATTTCCGACAGCAGATTGATAGCTTTCTGGATATGTTCTTTTTGGATAACGGCATAAAAGGTGGTATCCTCCTTGTTTGTAAAGGCATTCAACTCCCCTCCCACTTGTTCTAAACCATTGATAATCTGCAAGGCATGATGACGCTCCGTACCTTTGAAGGTCATATGCTCACAGAAATGAGCCAATCCCTCCTCACCCGCCTGTTCATGACGGCTTCCTGCCGCTATCTGATAGCCGCAATACACCACAGGCGACTCCATCTGACGAAAAATCAGCCGCAGACCATTGGGGAAGGTATAAGTAGAATAATCTGACATATAGGGCACAAAGGTACAAAAAGACCCGTAAAAAGGAAAAGAAAAAGGCGTTTTCTTTTCCTTTTATCTCACATATTTCGTATCTTTGCCGACAAAAATATAGAACATATGCGTAAAGTAATTGGTATTGGCGAGACTGTTCTGGATATTATTTTCAGAGAGACTCAACCTATTGGGGCAGTACCTGGAGGATCCGTTTTCAATGGTGTCATCTCCTTGGGAAGATCGGGTGTTCCTGCTACTTTCATTAGTGAGACAGGCAACGATCGTGTGGGTACTTATATTAAGAAGTTTGCAAGCGAAAATGGCGTGAATGCTGATGGCATCAGCATCTACCCCAACTCGAAATCGCCCATCTCATTGGCATTTCTCAATGACAACAATGATGCAGAATACCTGTTCTATAAGGATCATCCTAACGACAAACTCGATTATGTCTACCCCGACATCCAGCCCAATGACATCGTCCTCTTCGGTTCTTATTACGCCCTCAACCCAGTGATCCGACCACAGGTGAGCGCTTTCTTGGAGCATGCAAAGAAACACGGAGCCATTCTGTACTACGATGTTAATTTCCGTCCGTCCCATCAGAATGAGGTGGTACGACTGACCTCTTATTTACTGGAGAACTTGGAGTTGGCAGATATTGTCAGGGGGTCGAAGGAAGATTTTGAAGTGTTGTTCAAGAAAACCGACCCCGATATAATTTTCCGGTCAGACATCTCTTTCTATACCAAGAAATTTATCTATACCCAAGGGTCTGCACCGGTTGTCCTCTATGCAGAAAAAGGGTTCCGGAAAGAGTATCCTGTTGAACCGCTGAAGACGGTCAGCACAATCGGTGCTGGAGATAACTTCAATGCGGGTATCGCCTATGGTATGATCCGCTATGGCATCACCCAAGAAGATATCGAAGCAGGACTGTCGGAAGAACAGTGGGACCATGTCATCTCATGCGGACAGGCCTTTTCTGCCGAGTGTTGTAAGAGCATTGACAACTGTGTCAGCCAGGAGTTCGGCAAACGTATGCAACATGAACTGACAGAGAGTCTGACAGAAGAGAATAGCTCACTATAACAGTGCTTCGAGTTCTTCCAATGAACGGGCCTCCTGGATATAATCCTTCCACTGCCCACGTACGAAACCTCGTTGCTGCAAGCCGTTAAGCGTATGAATCAAGTGATCCCAAAACCCTTTGAGGTTGTAGAGGATCACTTTTTTCTTGTGATAGCCGATGGTATAGGAAGAGGCGATAGAGAAGATCTCGTCAAGGGTGCCGATACCACCAGGCAAGGCAATAAACACATCCGACTGCTGCTCCATCAGTAGCTTCCGCTCATGTAGGTTGGCACAGGGTATCACCTCATCGACATACGCACTGATACGTCCAGAGGTCTCCACAATCTTCGGCACTACACCGACGGTCTTGCCACCACAGGCTTTCACCGCCTTTGCCACACACTCCATCAGCCCTTGGTTCACTCCGCCATAGACGATGGTGTGTCCCTTCGCTGCCGCCCAACGTCCCAGTGCTTCTGTGGCTGTGAAGAAATCGGGGTCAATCTGTTGATTGGCAGAACAAAATATACATATTCTCATCTGGGTGACAAAGATAGGAAATAAATACGGAATATCCAATTTTTCTTCGTACCTTTGCACCCGAAATGAAGACATTTGAAGAATTAGGCGTCTGCGGAGAGATTCGTAAAGCCATTGAAGAACTGGGATTTGTACAGCCCATGCCTGTGCAGGAAGAAGTAATTCCCTATCTGTTAGGGAACCGTAATGACGTAATCGCACTGGCACAGACGGGTACGGGCAAGACAGCTGCTTTCGGCATACCACTCCTGCAACGTATTGACACATCCAGACGAGAACCTCAGGCACTGGTGCTCAGTCCTACCCGTGAGCTCTGTCTGCAGATTGCCGACGACATCAAAGACTTTGCCAAATATATGGATGGCATCCATATAGAAGCCGTCTATGGCGGTGCCTCTATCGAGCCGCAGATGCGTGCACTGAAGAAAGGTGTGCAGATCATCGTGGCTACCCCAGGCCGACTTATCGACCTGATGAACCGCGGCTATGCGAAGTTTGACGCCGTACGCAACGTGGTGCTCGACGAGGCCGACGAGATGCTGAACATGGGATTCTCAGAAAGCATCGATGCCATCCTCGAGGGTGTACCCGAAGACCGCAACACCCTACTCTTCTCTGCCACCATGAGCAAGGAGATAGAACGCATTGCCAAGGGCTATTTACATGACTACAAGGAGATTGTGGTGGGTAGTCGTAACGAGGGTGCTGAGAACGTTAACCATATATATTATATGGTGAACGCTAAGGATAAATACCTGGCACTGAAGCGTATCGTCGATTTCTATCCACGTATCTTCGCCATCATCTTCTGTCGCACAAAACTGGAGACACAGGAGATTGCCGATAAACTCATCAAGGACGGCTATAACGCTGAGTCGCTGCATGGTGATCTCAGTCAGCAGCAACGCGACCTGACCATGCAGAAGTTCCGCAACCATCTCACACAGTTGCTGGTGGCTACGGATGTGGCCGCTCGAGGACTGGACGTGGACGACCTGACGCATGTCATCAACTTCGGACTACCCGATGATATCGAGAACTACACCCACCGCAGTGGACGTACAGGACGCGCAGGAAAGAAAGGAACCAGTATCTCGATTGTACACAGTAGAGAGAAATTCAAGATCCGTAACATCGAACGCGTCATCGGCAAGGAGTTCGTGGAAGGACAGATACCATCGGCAGAAGAGATCTGCAAGAAACAACTCTACAAGGTGATGGACCAGATTGTCAAGACCGACGTGGACGATGAGGAGATTGCGCCTTTCATGCAGGATATCAGCCGCTATTTCGAATATATCGACAAAGAGGAGATTATCAAGAAGATTGTATCGCTCGAGTTTGGCAAGTTCTTGGCCTACTATGCTGACGCACCTGAGATTGGCAAGGTAGAGAAGGAGAATAAAAAAGACAGGAAAGACAAGCGTCAGAGCGACCGACAGAAGTTACAGAACAAGGCCCAGGAGGGTTATCAACGTCTGTTTATCAATCTCGGCAAGCGCGACGGTTTCTATCCTGGTGAGCTGATGCAGATGCTGAACCGCTTTGTCGGTGGTCGACAGGTGGTAGGACATATCGACTTGTTGGACACTATCTCTTATTTCGAGGTACCTGAGCGCGATGCGAAGAAAGTAATGATACAGCTTTCGGGTATCCGCTTCAAGGGTCGTCAGGTACGCTGTAATGATGCTGAGGACACGACCAAACACGATGGACGGTCAGCGAGAACGAAGTCAGAAAGCACAAGACAAAGCAAAAGATCGTCAACACGACGAAACGATACACAAGAGATGGGTTCACAGCGCAAGAGAAAGAAGGACGACTGGAAGCAGCTGATGAACCCAAACAAAATGCGTGATATCGAGTTCCGTGGTGACGAGCCCGACTTCTCGGAAGAAGGATGGGCACGTCGTCGACCCAAGAAGAAATAAAAGCCTTAAGGTTTTCAATTGGAAACCTTAAGGCTTTCACGTGAAAAGCAAGGACTTTTCAATTTAACACAAAAAACAGGCTCCCCGAATGGAGAGCCTGCATTTGTATTGCATCACAGGATGATTAGTTCTCGAATGGATCGAAGGTTCCCATACCACCCGTGTTCACATCGCCCCAGCCAATGGTCTGTGGCAAACCAACGTTGTGCTCAGAAACACCCTTCTTGAAGCCCAAGAAGTAATACTGAGGACGGAAGTCAATCGTCTTCTCTTCCAAAGTCGAAGAGTAACGGCTGTCACCACGACGCTTCATATACTTCAGGTTGGCATCATACCACGTCTTCAGATTCTCCAGCTGCTCCTGCAGATTATCAGCCATCAGGTCAACACCTGCGGTAGGACGATTGACCTTAATCGGGTCATTAGAATCAGCACTACTGTTGTCGGGTGCTACATAGCTATCATCTGCCACACGGTAGATGAAAGTCTCACGACGCTGTCCGTTCAGTGGCTTGAAACCTAACCAAGTACAGGTGTTACCACCCCAACCGGTAAGTGTCCAAGAATCGGGAGCTCCAGGAACCTTAACGGCACCACCGTCATAGAGCATCCAACGACGGCAGTCGTCGAAACGCTTACCCTCGAAAGCAAACTCAATCTGACGCTCATAGAGGATAGCCGCCATACATGCCTGCTGGTCACTGCTCAGGTTAGCCTGCAGACCATAATTGTTGGCAGCTGTATAACCAGCACGGGCACGGATGCGCTGCAGATAAGGAACAGCCTCCTCAGGATGTCCGGCACCACAAGCAACCTCTGCCAGGTTCAGAAGAACCTCAGCATAGCGGAGTTCCATCAAAGGAGCAGAAGAGCAGAAAGGAACAGCATAACCACCATTCTTGGCACCCTGTCCGTCAGGACGGTAGTCGTAAGCAGGAGCATTCACATCGTTATCATCTGACTTCTTGCGAACAAGGATACCACTGGGTTTGCTCAAGTTGTCGGCACCACGGTATTCAGTATTATCCACGTCAGTAGGACTGCCTGAATAGAACCATACATAGTTCCAAAGCACATAGTCCTGACCTTTGTTGTAAGATGGATTGTTGGCATTCATGTCAGTAGCATCACCATTTCCCCCAGCTTTATATGCCCAACGGACACCTGGGAAAGCAAACGTACGATAGAAACGTGGGTCACGGTTCATAAACGGATGCTGCTCATCGTAGGCAATACTTGACTTGTCCAGTCTGTTGTAAGTACCACAAGAGCTGGGCAACTTACCATCAGACATTGGGAACAGATCGACAATCATCTTAGATGGGGTCTTGCCTGTACCACCCGTATTGTCAGGACGGATATAGCGCTCCCAACGGTTGTGCTTAACAGCATCGCCCAGACCAGAGAAGTCTACAATAGTATTGAATAATGTGGTAAATACAGCCTCAGGATTTCGTCCTGTTGTAGCAAACATCTTCGCAAATGTAGAACCGTTGACGCCAGGATCGCCTTCGCCAAACAGTCCATAACCACAACCATCAATGATAGGTTTATCAGCCAACATTTCCTCATAAGCCTCCTGATAGCGTTCAACGTCACCCTTACGGTTGAACAGAGGGCTGCACCACAGTGTGAGCACACGACCCTTCAGAGCCAGTGCAGTACCAGAGGTCACACGACCGTAGTCAGCACTCTCCCAACCGCCGGCACCAGTGAAAGGCAACAGGAGTTCAGCAGCCTTGTCCAGGTCGGCAACGATGAAATCAATACAAGCCTTAGCAGAAGAACGAGGAGTAAATGAATTGGGGCTTGGCTCCAGCACCTTATCCACGAGAGGAATACCTCCGTACCACTTCACCAACTTGCTATACCAATAGCCACGGAAGAAGTAAGCCTGACCCAACAGTTTATTCTTGTCTTCAGTACTCAATGTACTTCCCTCGATACCCTCAATGGCATTGTTGATATCACGGATAGCACCATACGTAGCGTTCTGGATATTACCCATATCCTGACCACCGAAGAAGTCCATCACTTCGTTGGAGTTCGTGGTTGAACTCATCTCGGTCTCTGGCTCAACAAAGACAGACAGACCAGCATACTCCTCTGTTGACTTACCGGCATAATCGTTATCACCAGCGGATGGGAATCTCCACTCATCGCTACCAGAAGGTACGTTGGGCAACCACAAGCCGTAGATATCATTGATACGTCCTAAGGCTCCAGAATAGTAGTTATAGACATCCTGTCCTACCTGCTCGTAGTTTTGTTTTTCATCCAGAAACTTCTCGCTACATGATGACAGCGCAAAAGCTCCCATCATGGCTACACCTAAATATTTAATTGATTTTTTCATTGTCTTAATCGATTTAATTAGAAGGTTACATTGACACCAAATGTCCACTTGCGCAGGTTAGGATACTTGCCATAGGTTCCTGCCATTGGGTTGAAATAGCCATCTGGATTAGGATTATAGAAGTTAATCAGGTTCTGACCAGTGAGGTTCAGACGAACGTTCTGGAGGCCACTACCCTTCAACCAGTTCTTAGGCAGGCTGTAAGCGATGGTCAGACGGTTCAAAGAAACACGGGCAGCACTGATTCTCCAGAAAGAAGACGCAGCACGGTTTTCCGTAAAGCCTGGGTTAGGCAGACTACCGGCATGGTTAGCCTTCTGCACCAGACGACCACTTCCATCATAGATGTCATCATATACGAATACGTTATCTGGATTCCAGAACGATGGCATATTATAGAAGTTATCCGTATAGGTACCTGCTGCAAGGTCAGGGAGATACCCTTCCATTCTGCTCCGGCATTCATGGTAAAGCCATAGATATTATTGCTGCGAGTACTGAGCTGTACCTCATCCTCTTTGGTAATGCTATAGTCCTTATCGGCATAGAGTCCTGTCTCTGGATCGTAAGCACCACGTACATCCTTATAAATCAACATACCCGGACGCATCTGATCCTTGGTCTTTCCTAAGTAGGTTCCTTCCTCTCCTGTCAGAGGATTGGTAAGATGCTCTGCCCAGTACTGATCGATGTCATGATAGTCGCGGAACATACCAAGGCACTGATACCCCCAAAGTCCCGTATCCGCACGGTCACCTGGCTTCACAGCCTTATAGAAGTCGCTGGTAGCCCACTCCTGATCGAGCACCTTGTTGTCGCTGTAACCAGTATTCAGAGTCACATGATATTTGAAGTCCTTACCAATCTTGTCACGCCAAGAGAGAGAGAGCTCCCATCCCCAGTTGTTCATCTTACCATAGTTGTAAGGTGCACTCTGGTTACCAACGATAGAAGGAATAGTACCGCTATAGTTCAGCAAGATGTCGCGGTTGCGCTCATGATAGTAGTCGAATGTCAGGTTCAGACGACGATCCAGGAAGCGTGCATCGATACCCAAGTTAAACTTATAAGACTTACTCCAGTGCACATCGGGGTTGTTAGCAGCTGTGTTCTTGTTCATACCAATACGGTTGGTGGTTGCCTGAGTCTTGTTATCCTCACCAAATACAGCACCCTTGTCCAAGTCGAGGTTATAGTTAGCCTGCCACTGCCATGGAGCAATGTTATCACGACCTGTTACACCGTAAGATACGCGAAGCTTCAAGTAGTCGAGCCACTTCAGCCATTTAGCGTTCTTAAACCAAGATTCCTCGCTGATGGCCCAACCCAAACTGAACGTCGGGAAAGTACCCCATTTGTTCTTGGGTCCAAATTTTGCAGGAGATGAATCCGAACGAAGCAGAACCTCAGCCAGATATCTGTCAGAATAAGCATAGTTCACACGCCAGATATAAGAAAGCATAGCACTCTCAGCACGACCGAATCTCAGAGACTCTTTTGAATTGGGATGGTCGATACCTGTGTACTGATAGTTGGTAAACTCATAAGGAGCGGTAGCCGAGGTGAGGTTGTACTCACTCTCAGCCTCTGATTTCTCAATAGAGAAGAGGGCGCTGACATCATGCAGACCGAACTTACGCTGATACTGCAGGGTAAAGTTCATCTGGTAGTTGTCTGTACGCAACATCTGACGACTCAGGAAGTTACCATTGGTCTGTGGACGCTTGTTGTAGTTAGATGCATCGGTATAATCGATATAGTCGTATTCTTCGCCCGTAGGATCATATACATGGAAACCGCTTCCATAAGGAATATTCATTTCATACAAGTCATAAGCAGTAGCATACTGATTGGTCTTGCTGGTATTGATACTCTTAGAGTAAGAGAAGCTTGCCTTCAAACCTTTCAGCGGCTTCCAGAAACCAAAGTCTAACTTAACACCTGCATTAATTGTAGTATTGCTTGTCTGAGTATTGCTATAGTCACCACTGTTCTGCAGAATGTCGTAGTGATAGGTATTCAGGTTTGAAGTACCCTCACCTACACCAGAAGGCATCAGAGGATAACCATTGACATACTCCGGCATATAACGGGGACGGGTCATCAGACGGCTGTAATCCTCTGTACCAGAACCGCCGACAGAAACATATGGAGTATTCTTCTT
The DNA here is from genome assembly GCA_900321425.1 of uncultured Prevotellaceae bacterium. Classification (GTDB taxonomy): domain Bacteria; phylum Bacteroidota; class Bacteroidia; order Bacteroidales; family Bacteroidaceae; genus Prevotella. Next base: position 18,773 of record ONWA01000014.1, read on the forward strand.
GCCATAGTCACCACTAACGGCGATATTGGCACTCAACCACTGGTTTATCTTCACGTCAATACCTGCACGATAGTTCCAACGGTCGTAGTCGAGCTTACCCAAGTTACCATCCTGCTTGAAGTAACCGATGCTACCGAAATAGCTTACGGCATCCGTTGCACCACCCACATTCACGTTGTGTTTCTGAGTGAAAGCTGAAGACCAATACTTGTCGAGCAAGTCGTAGTTCAAGTTCTTCATCATCTGCAACTCGTCATACTGGAAGATCTGGGTTTGAGGGTTAAAGGAAGCGTCCTTATCATTACGGGTAGCCATGATGTTATAGAGACGGCCATAGTTATAGGCATCGAGCAGAGAGGGGCGAGACACCTCGTCGGCAATACCAAACGTACCGCTATAGCTGATACGTGGCTTACCTACCTTACCTTTCTTTGTGGTCACCAGGATAACACCGTTAGCACCACGGGCACCATAGATGGCGGCAGCGGCATCCTTCAGGACAGAGATGCTCTCCACCTCGGCAGGATCCAAGTTACTGAAGGCCTCAGCACCTAAGTTCTGACGGATATCACCCATCTTCACATCGTTAGGATAGATATAACCGTCAATCACATACAAAGGCTCATTCGAAGTATTGGTATCTTTGGTACCTTTCAGTGCGCCAATAGACTTGGCGTCGCGGACATAAAGCTCTGTACGCTCACCAGGACGAGACTCACCACCATCCGTAGAAAGACCGTTTACCAAACCGCTCAAGGCAGAACCGAGACTACCACCAGCCAAGTCCTGGATATCATCCATAGGAACTGAACCGACAGAACCGGTCAAGTGAGCTTTCTTCTGAACACCGTAACCTACAACAACCACTTCTTCCAAGTCGTTGGAAGAGGTTGCCAACTGTACCTTACCACCTGTTGTCGGGGTATCTTTGAAACCGATATAGGAAACAACAACCTTGCCTCCTTTGGGAACTTCTATCTTATAGTTACCGTCGAAGTCAGTAACAGTGGCGGTTTTGGTTCCCTGAACACGTACTGTTGCACCGATCACGGGTTCACCCAAATCATCGACAACCGTACCTGTCACCACCTTGTTCTGGGCAAGTGCCGGCATAGCACAAAGCATGGCCAGACCCAGGAATAATGATTTAATCTTATTATTTTTCATATTTGTATTTTCTTTAATGATTCATATTAGGGAAGCCAACGTGGGTCACCAGTACGACGCGCTACCTGTGTCGCTCCGCTGATATGGAAGTCGCCATTCTCAGGATCAGCGAACAATGGATCTTCTTGAATATCAGTACCACTCTTATCATAGTTGGTCAGGTTGCCATCGTTCTCGAATGTTCCATCCTTCTTCATATATGTATTATTGTCAAACGTTGCCGTAGCCTGATTCTGTTTACCTGCCAAGAAACGACGAGGTACATTACCAGATGAGCAGTCAAAGAAGATACAATTCTTCATATTCCACCAAGAGGTTTTTTTACCAGCTACACCATTGTAGTTACCCCACTGTCCAGCTGAGCAAACATGGTAGAAGGTACAGTTCTCGTAAGTAATGGTATTGTCACCCCAGCCAAGAGAAGTCTCACCTTTAGTCTGATCATAACCAAATCCTCCATACTGTACAAAGTACTTAGCATCATGCTCACCCGTGTTGTAGAACGTTGAGTTCTTAATGGTCAGATTCAAGATATAACCTGATCCCTTGTTCGTCCAGAAATATCCGCTATTGCTATTGGTACCCATAGTACCCGTCTTGGTTGTCGTCAGGTGAACCAGACAGTTGTCAACCAATACGGTTGTCGGGAACCAGCAGGAAACCTTATTGTCCCAAAGGAAGAAGGAGTTCAGTCCTTCGATGTTACAGTTGAGCACAGCGATGGGCTCTTTTGCGCAATAGAAGTTATAATCTGTTTTCCATGCATTCACGATGACAGGCTCAATGGCAGGATTCTTGCTCAAGGAAATGAAGGCAGCATCAGAAGCACTACAGTCAAAGTCTATCTCACGCAAAGTCAAACCATTAGAGGTTTCGAAACCAGCTTTTGCGCCTGTAAATTTCATTTTGGCACGACCTGTCTCAGAAACAGGACGGAACGTGATGATCGTATTACCCAGATCAAGTACATCAGAGAGTGTGTACTCTTCGCCGTCTGCCAAGCGATAGGTAATATCGGTAGCGAGGAAGTCCTCAGGAATTGGATTTTGGGTAAACCATTCTACCAGGTCTGTATTAGCAGGAATGGTACCCATCTCGATGGTAAAGGTTGACCACTCGTACACTACTGGCTCGGCAACACCTGTATTACCCTCAGGGATGTTGTCGTTCACCACGATTTTAATCTCGTAATAAGTCTTCTCTACACGTGGAACAGTAATGTAGTTCACCTTCACAATCTTGTTCTCTTCGATGATGTTGGTGTAGCTACCTTTCTCATCACCTTGACTCACAGTTACCGTGTAGGTTCCTGCACCCTTTACAGCTTCCCAGGTAATCGTCTGGTAAAGTTTGTCAGAACTTGCTCTAACGGTGATGTTGTTTGCGTCTGGTGCAATCAACTGGTAACCTTCACCTGTTCCGACAAAGGTTTCCTCGTTAAAGCCATCCGATGCACAAGAGGTAAGAAGCAGTCCGCCTGTAGCCAACATGGCAAGGGCACCCCATCTTACTCGCGCTAGAAATGTTTTCTTTTTCATAAGCTTTAAGTTTGTTTGTTAATAATTAGGTTATTGTTTTGTTTCGTTATTGCAAATTTCCCGTAGGTAGTTGATGTTGGTTCCATAATTATACCTGACATCCCGTACCCTACTGGCATCACGGCTACGTTCTACGACCAGCCAGCCGCGCCAACCGATCTGCTTAAGAGTCTTGACAACCTGACGCATGTTGATACGCGGGTCCTTATCCAGCGTGACACTGTCGGTAAGACTGGCGTGGATCTGGCAGATTCTGTCCTTCCCCAACACTTTCAGTTCCCTGCAGACGTCACGATGGCTGTCCACCGCATCTTGTAGGTTGTAATAGATCTTGATGCCGTCGGAATGAATTTCCTTCAGCATCCGCTTGCTTTCCTTTGCGTCTAAACCGGTACGGATACCAATCACCTTACCCTCGCGCTTAGCCATCTCGCCAATCGTATGCAGGCGATGAAACAGCTCAGCACGCAGTACAGGGTCGGTCACCCATTCTTTACCGCATCCGCCAAGTGGAAGGAAAGCAACTTGTGATTTCATGTGTTTCATGGTATTCAGACAGTCTTGCACCAGTTCTCTGTAGTTCTCACGCTTGAGCAGGCTTTGTGCAAAGAACCCAGACATCGCTACCGAAGGTACTTCAATACCTAACGAATCAGCAGTACGAGGGAACAACTCTTGGAAATGGGGGTCGCGCAACTTGTTATCAAACTGCGGACGGCTACCCAACGGGCCCATGTCCATTTCGATACCATCGGCATGGATATCTTTCGCCAACTGAAACTCTCCCAGCTTCTGTCGCTTAAGCATCATCCAGTCGCATGCGGCAAAACGAAAATTTTGCTGACAGATACCTGTTACAGGTATTGTCAACAATACAATCATCAATATGCATACGGCATGCCTTTTGGTGATGGTTCCCATCGTGTTTAGGTTCTAGTACGTACTTAAAATTCATGAAAAAGACGAGTACTGTCACAAAATGTCATCAAAAAAATTAAAAAATAAAAAAACTTTTTAATAAATGATTCTTTATGCACAAAAAAAACAAAAATGTGCAATTTCGTTTGGGAATATCAATGAATTACACTACCTTTGCACATCATTAACGGAGAATATCCGATTCATTCAGACAAATTGAATTATGAAGTCGGTTGAAATCAAAAGAGTAAAAGATCAGAAAGGGCTGAAGCAGTTCATTCAGTTCTACTATGACTTATATAGAAACCATCCTTATGCCGTTCCTTTCCTGTATGCTGATGAGTTCGCCACTCTCAGCGCAGACAAGAACCCTTCGTTTGAGTGCTGCGAGGCTGAATATTTCATGGCTTTTCGCGATGGAAAGATGGTCGGGAGAATTGCTGGTATCATCAACGACAGGGCCAACCGCAGATGGCAGAGTAAACAGGTGCGATTCGGTTGGTTTGACTTCATTGACGACCAAGAAGTATCCGAGGCTTTATTGAAGGCGGTAGAGAACTGGGGAAAGAAAAAGGGGATGACCGAGATGGTTGGTCCTATCGGATTTATCGATACAGACCGTGAAGGAATGTTGGTTGAGGGATTTGACAAACTCGCCACCATGTACATCAACTACAATGAGCCTTACTATCCCCAACACATGGAAAGAATGGCTGGTTTCGAAAAAGACAATGACTACGTGGAATATCGGGTCAAAGTACCTGACACCGTGCCCGACAAGTTCTGTAAGATTGCAGCCATGGTGGAAAAACGATATGGACTGTCCGTTCGTAAATTCAATCATCAAGAACTCAAAAAGGAGGGATATGCCCGCGAGTTTTTCAACCTTCTGAATGCCACCTATAAGGATTTATACGGATTCAGTGAACTGTCGCAACGACAGATTGACAAACTGGTAGATGAGTATATCGGTTTTGCTGACCTCAACTTGGTAACGGCAGTCATGGACGGCAACAGAATGGTTGGTTTCGGCATTACCTTCCCGTCGTTCTCCAAAGCATTGCAAAAGACAAAAGACGGCAGACTATTACCTTTTGGATGGTGGCATCTGCTCAAGACCTTGAAATGGCATAAGACAGATACTGTTGACTTATTATTAATAGGTGTATTACCAGAGTACCGTCCGAAGGGAGCAAACGCCTTGATCTTCAATGATCTGATTGTACAGTTCCAGAATTACGGTTTCAAATGGGCGGAAACTGGACCTCAGATGGAGTCCAACGAAGGTGTACTCTCACAATGGCAATACCTAGATTGGAGTATGCACCGTCGTCATCGCTGCTACAAGAAATTATTCTGATTTTAGCTGCTCGCGCCAGACGCTTGGCGTTGTACCTATGTACTTTTGAAAAGCCCTCCGAAAAGTGGAAATAGAATTAAATCCGCTGGCACTCGCCACTTGATCGACAGAGTATTCCGGATGTAGTTTCATCAAAGGAATACTTTTTTTCGTGATTCTGAGCTGATTGATAAAATCATAGAAAGCCATCTTCTTCGTTGTGTGGAGATAATCACTCAAATAAGTACGATTAGTACCCAACCGTTGCGCAAGGTCTTCCAGTTTATAATCACTGTTAAGATAGGGCTTTTCCTTTTCCATCACCTCGTCCAATTTCTCAGCAAAGTTATAGGTAGGCTGACGCACAATACGCGATTGGTCGAGCTTATTCCAGTCAACCTGATTAAAAAAGACGGTTTTCTCCATCATACTCCACCACAATAATACCGTACCAATATAATATATGGTATCTGTCCAAGGCTGATCATACCAGATAATAAACATCCAAGAGAGGAAATTGATGGCAAAACAGAAAATGATATAATAGATCCATGAGACGTCCACATCTTCAATATTCGAATAGTTCTCAAGTACCCATTTGATATATTGCCTGGCCTTGACGAATGAGATGATAACGATCAACAACACTGTTACCATCATACAGACGACATACACATTCAGCAGTACATCACTCTTAGTGATGATATAGGCAATCAGGAAAAACGAGAAAGGAAGGGCGGTCAGCACCAATCGCCGTACCGTTGTCCATCCAGGCATCGTCAACTCGAATAGGAAAACTATGAATGTGATGAGCAAGTACCCGTCAACCACGGTAATGGTCTTCAACGTTCTCTGATAGTCAGATAGTGGAAGCAATAGCACCAAATCCTTGGTACACGCAATAGCCCAGACGGCAAAGAGAATTCCTAAAATGGTCTGAAAGCGCGTTCTCGCCTTCATCCGAAGCAACAAACCACTATAGATGGCAAAAAAGGCTGCGGCAAAGCCCGTGAAGAATGTCGCGACACTTGTCATCTATCGTTGATTTATGCTATTTATTTAATTTCCACGTAACACCGTCCTTCGTATCCTTAACCTCAAATCCTGCTGCGGCCAACTCGTCACGTATCTGATCACTCGTTGCCCAGTCTTTGGCTGCCTTGGCCTTTGCACGTAAATCGAGTACCATGTCAACCACTTTACCATAAGCCTCTTCGCGAGCCTCATTGGACTGTCCATTTCCCTTAATTGGCAGCAAGCCGAGAATATCAATGGCAAATAGACGCATGGTCTCCTTCAGTTCGTTCAAGCAGTCAGCACAGATCGTTGCCTTGTGGTCCACCAGTTTGTTGATGACAGTGCATGCCTCAAACAGACAACTGATGACCTGAGGAGTGGCAAAATCATCGTTCATAGCATCATAGCACCGTTGACGAAGACCCTTGACCACCTTCTCTGTCTCTGCATCACAAGCACTTGCCACCTGTATGCGATCTAGATCGGCGATGCCGTTCATCAGTTTCTCCAATCCTTTCTCCGCTGCCTGTAAAGCCTCATTGGAAAAATCCACCGTACCCCGATAATGCGCTGAGAGAATAAAGAAGCGAATGGTCATAGGTGAGTAAGCCTGTTCCAGTTTCTCATGATTTCCTGTAAAGAACTGTTCGAGGGTAATAAAGTTGCCCAACGACTTTCCCATCTTCTGTCCGTTGATAGTAATCATATTGTTGTGCATCCAGTATTTCACCATCTGCTTGCCCTGTGAGGCGACGGCCTGGGCTATCTCACACTCATGATGGGGGAACACAAGATCCATACCACCACCATGGATATCAAACTGTTCACCTAAATACTTGCGCCCCATCGCTGTACACTCACAATGCCAGCCAGGAAACCCATCGCTCCAAGGTGACGGCCAACGCATGATATGCTCCGGCTGTGCCTTTTTCCAAAGAGCGAAGTCGGCCTGATGATGTTTCTCTCCTACTCCTGCCAGTTCACGACTCTCATCCTTGATATTCTCCAATGAACGACCAGAAAGGATGCCATATTGATACTGCTTATTATAAGCCTCGATGTCGAAATAGATAGAGCCATTGCTCTCATAGGCAAAACCATTGTCCAGGATTTGCTGCACCAGTTGCTGCTGCTCAATGATATGACCGGTTGCATGAGGCTCAATGGAAGGACGGAGTACTCCTAATGCATCCATCGCCTGATGGTAGCGATTGGTATAGTATTGTGCGATCTCCATCGGTTCCAACTGTTCCAGCCGCGCCTTCTTGGCAATTTTATCCTCACCCTCGTCAGCATCATGCTCCAGATGGCCCACGTCAGTGATATTTCGCACATAACGGACTTTATATCCTAAATGCCGAAGATAACGGAACACCAAGTCAAAGGTGATAGCCGGACGAGCATGACCCAGATGTGGGTCACCATAAACTGTCGGACCGCATACATACATCCCAACATTGGGGGCATGAAGGGGCTCAAATCGTTCTTTCTGACGAGTGAGCGTATTATAGATAACAAGCTTTGATTCCATCATTTTATACTTTTGGGTGCAAAGATAATCATTTTTATTGGTTTCCACTCACTTTGTGGCAACAAATTATTCATCCAAATGATCATAGCTGCTGATGGCCTCTCTCCAATCGTCGGGCAACGGTATGGTCTGCTTACGATCAAGATCATACAGTACCATCACGGATGAGCAGCTGCATTTCACTTCCTGCGTATCGACATCTATCACATCCTGTGCCAGATGAAAACTCTTATGTCCCAGTTCGCTAACCCTTGTACGGGCGGCAATATGATCCGTCGATTTCACCTGCGAATAGAATTCCGACTCGATATGAACGACAACGATAGCAATATGTTCCCAATCGACATCAGGACATACCTCAGCGATATAATTGGTTTTCGCTGTATCATAGAACTGGAAATAAATCGTATTGTTGACATGCCCGAATTTATCCACATCATTGAAACGGATCTGAAGGGGCATGATGTGATGAAAAACAGGGGTTCCCTCTTGTAAATGCTGCATCTTCTCTTTCACTATTACGCTTGGTTTTTGTAATTTGCGGTGCAAAAGTACAAATTTTTTTGCGAACGACCCACGATTCAGGTTTTTTTTGTACCTTTGCCCCCCGAATCGTGATAATAATTAATCAAAAAGAATGGGAAAAGTAATATTGACTGGTGATCGCCCCACAGGAAAACTGCATTTGGGACACTATGTAGGGTCACTACGCCGTAGGGTACAGTTGCAGGACCAAGGTGACTACGACCGTATGTTTGTGTTCATGGCTGATGTACAGGCACTCACAGATAATGCTGATAATCCTGAGAAGATCAGACAAAATATCATCGAGGTTGCTCTCGACTATCTGGCTGCTGGACTCAATCCTGAGAAATGTACTCTCTTTATCCAGAGTCAGATTCCTGAACTGGCAGAGCTGACAACATACCTGATGAACCTGATTACCGTCAGTCGGGTACAGCGTAACCCAACCGTCAAGACAGAAATCAAGATGCGTAATTTCGAGGCCAATATCCCCCTCGGATTTTTCTGCTATCCTGTCTCGCAGGCCGCTGACATCACGCTGTTTAAGGCTACGACAGTACCTGCTGGCGAGGATCAGGAGCCGATGCTGGAAGTGACCCGTGAGTTGGTGCGTCGTTTCAACCAGATTTATGCTGAAGTGTTGGTAGAACCCAACATCATGCTGCCAGAGAACCAGACTGCGCGCAGACTCCCTGGCACCGACGGAAAGGAGAAAATGTCGAAAAGCCTGGGTAACTGTATCTACCTCTCCGACTCTGCTGACGAGGTATGGCAGAAGGTACGCTCCATGTATACCGATCCCGATCATCTGCGCGTGGAGGATCCCGGTAAAGTGGAAGGCAATGCCGTCTTTACTTATCTCGATGCCTTCTCTACAGACGACGACTTTGCCAACTTCTGGCCAGAATACCATTGCTTAGAGGAACTGAAAGACCACTATCGCCGTGGTGGACTGGGAGACATGAAATGCAAGAAATTCCTGAACCAGGTACTCAACCAGTTCCTGGAGCCCATGCGTCAGCGACGCCACGAGTTTGAGCAGGACATCCCTGAGATCTATCGGATTCTCAAGAAAGGTACCGAGCAGGCACGTGAGACGGCAGCACAGACGATGGATGAAGTACGTCGCGCCATGCAGATAGATTATTTTAACGATGACGAACTGATTCGTCAACAGTCAGAACGATTTAAGAACAAATAAGAAAGATATGGACTATACACGTTTGACCGCTGCAGAGGCTGCAGCACTGATTAAGAATGGCGACCACATCGCCATGAGTGGCTTCACACCTGCTGGTGTGGCCAAAGCAACGACGAAAGAACTGGCCAAACTCGCTATAGCTGAGCATGAGGCTGGTCGTGAGTTTAAGGTAGCTATCTTCACGGGAGCTTCTACAGGACAGAGTACTGATGGTGACTTGGCGAATGCTCAGGCTATTCTCTATCGTGCTCCCTACACCACAAACCCTGATTTTCGCAAGCATGTGAACATGGGTGAGATTCCTTATAACGACTTACACCTGAGTCATATGGCACAGGAGCTGCGCTATGGCTTCTACGGTCCGTTGGACTGGGCTATCCTTGAGGTGTGTGACATTGAAGAGGTGGGCAACGACTATCATGTCTTCCTGACTGCCGCTGGTGGTATCTCCCCCACTGCTGCCCGTCTGGCTAAACATGTCATCCTCGAGCTGAATGCTTTCCACAACCCCAATGCCAAGTTCATCCACGACGTGTATGAACCCCTTGATCCTCCTTATCGCAAGGCTATCCCCATTGAGCATGTCAGCGACCGTATCGGTGTGCCTTACGTGTCTATCCCTAAAGAGAAGGTGGTCGGTGTCGTAGAGTGTAACATCCCTGATGAGGCACGTGCCTTCAAGGACAGTGACCCCGTTACAGAGAAAATTGGATTCCTCACTGCCGAGTTCCTGGTTGAAGAGATGCGCAAAGGGCGTATTCCCAAGGAGTTCCTTCCCCTTCAGAGTGGTGTGGGTTCTACTGCCAATGCCATCTTAGGTGCACTGGGCGAAGACAAGCACGTACCCGATTTCAATATCTACACAGAGGTGATTCAGAACTCTGTCATCGAGATGATGCTCAACGGTCGTGTCAAGGATGCTTCTGCCTGCTCACTCACCGTCAGCAACGATTGTCTGATGCAGGTATACGACAACATGGACTATATGAAACATCATCTGACATTGCGTCAGAGTGAGATCTCCAACTCTCCTGAGATTATCCGCCGACTGGGTGTGATTGCTATTAACACTGCCATCGAAGCCGATCTCTATGGTAATGTGAATTCCACCCATATCAGTGGTACGAAGATGATGAACGGTATCGGCGGATCGGGCGACTTCATCCGCAATGCCTATCTCTCCATCTTCACCTGCCCGTCAGTAGCCAAGGGTGGACTGATTTCTAGTATCGTACCATTCGTCAGCCATCAGGATAGCTCAGAGCACGATGTGAATATCATCGTGACCGAACAGGGTATTGCCGACCTGCGTGGCAAGAGCCCGCGTCAGCGTGCAGAGATCGTTATCGAGAACTGTGCACACCCCGACTATAAGCAGCTTTTATGGGATTACCTGAAGATTGCCCAGAAAGGACAGACCTGTCACAACCTGCCTGCTGCGTTCGCTATGCACGACACATTGGCTCGCAAGGGCGATATGAAGCTAACAGACTTTGCAGAGTATGTGAAATAAACAGAAAAAAGCTGTTAAATCCTTATACAGGGAATCAAGGAATACTTGATTTCCTGTTTTTTTGTTAATTACGCTTAATTGCTGATTTGTTCATCAAGGATTCTTTGTATTTTTGCCACGAATTAGACATGAGATAATGATATGAAGAAATCAGGATTTATACTCGCCACACTATTGTTTTTCAGTGGAATGTCGCATGCTGAAGACCATCAATGGACCCTTCAGGAATGTTTGGACTATGCGCTAGCGCATAACATCTCCCTACAAAAGAAAAAGCTCGCCGTGAAGTCGGCTACGGAGGATGTCAAGGGAGCCAAGGCTGCCTTGCTACCATCCCTTAGTATCTCTACCAATCAGAATATGGGTTATAAACCTTGGCGTGATGCTGGCACCATCAGCATCAGCAACGGGTCGGTGGATACCAAGGTCAATAAAACCTATTATAACGGCACCTATTCTTTAGGGGCCTCATGGACGGTATGGGACGGTAAGAAAAATATCAACACAGTGAAGTTAGACCGTATGCTGGAGCAACAGGCAGCACTCGACAGTGCTGTTACTGCTAACTCCATCCAGGAGAAGATTGCTCAGCTCTTTGTGCAGATTCTCTATCTCAACGAGGCTGTCAAAGTGAGTGAACAGGCACTGGAGACCAGTACAAAGAACGTTGAACGCGGACAAAAAATGGTAGAGGTGGGAAAACTGTCAAAGGCCGATGTCGCCCAACTGACCGCCCAGATGGAAAGCGACCGTTATAATATCGTTTCCTCACAAAGTCAGCTGGCCAATTACAAACTTCAATTGAAACAGGTACTGGAGATTACGGACGACAGTCCCTTTGATATCGCGATTCCCCAGACCACCGCTGCGATGGCGATGCAGCCCATCCCCTCGCTGACGGCGGTCTATCAGGAGGCACTCCTCAAGAGACCAGAGATAGAAAAGTCGAAATTGGCCATCCAGAGCAGCGACCTTAATATCAAGATTGCCAAAGCAGGATGGAAACCCTCCGTCAGTCTGTCGGCAAGTGCAGGCACGGGTACCAGTACACAGACCGACAATGCATGGGGCACACAGCTGAAGACCAACTTCGACTTGGCTGCGGGTGTCACCATAAGGGTTCCTATCCTCGATAATCGTAAGACAAAGACGGCCGTCAACAAGGCACGCATCAGTCAGGAGAATGCCATCCTCGACCTACAGGAGCAGCAGAAGACCCTTTATGCCACCATCGAGAAGTACTGGCTTGACGCCACCACCAACCAGAACAAATATACAGCTGCCCTTGCTACAGAAGCCAGTGAGCAGCAGAGCTACGACCTACTGAGTGAACAGTTCCACTTAGGACTGAAGAACATCATCGAGTTGATGACTGGCAAAGATAAACTGATGGCAGCACAACTAAACACATTGCAGAGTAAATACTTGACCATCCTCAATATCGAACTGCTGAAGTTCTATCAGGGAGAATCGGCCATCAAAGGTAAGTAATCAGAAAGCATATCAGATATGAAAAAGAACAAGAAAACATGGATAGCAGTGGTGTGTATCGCCATTCTCGCTATCGTTATCTTCCTACTGTCGGGCGGTAAGAAAAAGGAGGAAGTGACATTCGAGACCGCCAAGATCGAGAAAGGGAATATCCAGACAACCATCACAGCTACAGGAACCATCGAACCCGTCACCTCTGTGACGGTGGGTACACAGGTGTCTGGTATCGTCAGCAGACTGTATGTTGACTACAACAGCATCGTCAAGAAAGGACAGGTCATTGCCGAACTGGATAAGACGAACCTCACCAGCGAGTTGAATACGGCTAAGGCCAACTTAGCCTCAGCACAAAGCACGCTCAACTATGAGCAGGCTAACTACAACCGTTACCAGACCTTATACGACAAAGGACTCGTCAGTGCTAATGACTACGAGAGCGCTCAACTCAGCTATCGCAAGGCTAGGGAGAGTGTGGCCACCGCCAGAGAGAGTGTAGCTAAGGCCACGACCAACCTCGGCTATGCCACCATCACCAGTCCTATTGATGGTGTAGTACTTTCCAAGTCAGTAGAAGAAGGACAGACAGTAGCCTCCTCTTTCAATACCCCAGAGCTATTCGTCATCGCTAAGGACCTGACAGATATGCGTGTCATTGCCGACATCGACGAGGCTGATATCGGCGGAGTCAAGGAAGGACAGCGTGTCAGTTTCACCGTCGACGCCTTCCCTGATGACAAATTTGAGGGACAGGTAACACAGGTGCGACAAGAGGCAACGACTACCAGCAATGTGGTGACCTACGAAGTTGTTATCTCAGCGCCCAACAGCGATTTGAAACTCAAACCAGGACTGACGGCCAATGTCACCATCTACACCTTAGAGAAGAATGATGTGTTGACCGTTCCCTCCAAAGCCCTACGTTTCACTCCCAACGAGGCCTTGTTGAAGAACGACCAGAAGATAGAAGACTGTCCTGCCGAACATAAGCTATGGACACTGAAGGACAATACCTTCAAGGCCCATGCTGTCGAGACAGGCACTACCAATGGAGTCATGACAGAGATTGTCAGTGGCATCCCTGAAGGAACAGAGGTCCTGAGCGACTTCAGTATTTCCACTGTCGGAGGTGAGGAAGAGAACGGTACCAAGGGCACCAACCCTTTCATGCCAAGACCACGTAACAACAGGAACAGTCAGAACAAAGGTCCCAATAACGGCAAATAACATGGCAGAAGAGAAAGATAACAGGAAAGTCGTCATCGAGCTACAGAATATCAAACGTTACTTCCAGGTGGGCAGTGAGACGGTGAAAGCCTTACGGGGTGTGAGCTTCAAGATCTACGAGGGTGAGTTCGTGACCATCCAGGGAACATCCGGCTCTGGTAAGTCTACTCTCCTCAACCAACTCGGTTGTCTGGACACACCTACCAGTGGCGAATATTTCCTCGATGGCATCGCCGTGCGTACCATGTCGAAGACTCAACGGGCACGCCTGCGTAACCGTAAGATCGGATTCGTGTTTCAGAACTACAACCTTCTTGCGAAGACAACGGCTGTAGAGAACGTGGAACTGCCACTGATGTATAATGCCGAAGTATCAGCAGAGGAGCGTCGCGAGCGGGCTATCAAAGCGTTGCAGGCAGTGGGCTTGGGCGATCGCTTGGAACACAAGTCCAACCAGATGTCGGGTGGTCAGATGCAACGTGTGGCCATCGCCCGTGCGCTAGTCAACGACCCCGCAGTTCTGTTGGCCGATGAGGCAACGGGAAATCTGGATACCCGTACCTCTTTCGAGATGTTGGTACTCTTCCAGGAACTCCACCGTCAGGGTCATACCATCATCTTTGTGACCCACAATCCTGAGATTGCCGAGTATTCCAGTAGGAATATCAATCTTCGCGATGGAAAGATTCGTGAGGATACGCAGAATACGAATATCAAGTCGGCAGCCGAGGCGCTTGCCGCCTTACCTAAACCCCAAGACGACTAATTAAAATGAATATACTGAATCTTTTCAAAGTCAGCCTGCGGGCAGTTGCCAACAACAAGATGCGCTCCTTCCTGAGTATGTTGGGTATTATCATTGGTGTAGCAGCCGTCATCATCATGATGTCCATCGGTCAGGGCTCCAAAGAGAGTATCCGTTCCGAACTCTCCACCATGGGTACCAACCTGCTCACCATCCGTCCTGGAGCCGATATGCGAGGAGGTGTGCGCCAAGACCCTTCGAGTATGCAGACACTAAAGATGGCCGACTACCAACGCATCCTTGCAGAGAAGAAGTTTGTCACGAAGGTATCGCCTGAAGTGACTTCCAGCGGACAAGTAATCTATGGCAATAACAATACCAACACTACCATCTATGGCGAGAGTCCTGAGTACCTGGACATCAAACTATGGACCATCGAAAAGGGTGATTGTTTTACGGAGGAAGATATCAAGAAAGCGGCGAAAGTAGTGGTCGTGGGACAAACTGTTGTCAAAGAACTCTTTGGCGAACATATCGACCCTATCGGCAAGACTGTCCGTTTCAAGTCCATTCCTATGCGTATCATTGGTGTGTTGAAAGCGAAAGGCTATAATAGCTGGGGCATGGACCAGGACAATGTGATGATAGCTCCCTATACCACCGTGATGAAACGTATTGCAGCCCAGACCTTCTTCTCCAGTATTGTCTGCTCTGCCATCACAGAGGAGCTCTCCGATGCTGCGATTGAGGAGTTGACACAGATCCTTCGTCAAAATCATAAGCTGAAAGAAGATGCTGCCGACGATTTCACCATCCGTTCACAGGCAGAGATGATGGAGACGATGTCGAGCACCATGGATACGGTCACATTGATTCTGGTCGTTGCTGCCGCCTTCTCCCTTTTGGTGGCAGGTATTGGTATCATGAACATTATGCTGGTGAGTGTTACGGAGCGTACCAAGGAGATTGGCTTGCGTATGGCCGTAGGTGCTACAGGACCTGTCATCTCCCTACAGTTTCTCATTGAGTCGGTACTCATCTCTGTGACAGGAGGACTCATCGGCATCTTCGTGGGCTGTAGTGCAAGCGAAGGGATTGGTTTGATGGGTATCCCCGTCAGCATCCCTGCCTGGTCTATCTATGTCTCGTTTCTGGTATGTGTGTTTATCGGCGTACTCTTTGGTTACATCCCTGCACAGAAGGCAGCGAATATGGATCCTATCGAGGCAATCCGTCATGAATAGGCGTGCATCAGAGATACGTCATCAGCACATCCCATACGGCGATGATATGACAGATACTGCCCAGCAACACGAAGAAATGAAACACCGAATGCATATATCTCTTCTTGTTGAATGAGTAGAATACTGCTCCAGTGATATAAGCCACTCCCTCGGCGATCAGCCAGATGACGGCAGCCGTCGAGATGGAAGCTAGCAGCGGTTTGAAAGCGACTAACACGGAGAGTCCCATACCTATAAAGCAAGCTGTCTCCAGATTAGAATGTTCTTTCAGATGAATGAAACTGATGGTCGTACCGATGACTGCACAGGTCCAGACAAACAAGAACAATGTCCATCCCCAGTAGCCCTGTTCACGCAGGGCTACTAACGTCAACGGGGAGTACGACCCTGCGATATGCCAGTAGATGGCGGCATGATCCCATCTGCGTAAGGTCTCTTTCCAGGAGGAGCGACGAGGCATAGCATGGTAGACAGTGGAAGCAATATAGGATCCCAACATCCCAAAGAGGTAGAGGATGACGCCCCATCTCGCCCAGTTATTGTCACTGCGGAAGCACCATATCAGGAAAAGAACACCAATGGTCACACCAAGGAGGATACCTCCTGCATGTGACCATGTATTCAACTGTTCTTCCCGTTTTGTATATCGGATACTCACTGTCGCTCGATTAATACCACAGCATAGGCAGAGATGCCTTCTTCACGACCTGTAAATCCCAGCTTCTCTGTTGTCGTCGCCTTGATGGAGATATCGTCCTCCTCACAGCCGATGACTTCAGCCATACATTGTTTCATAGCAGGGATATGAGGGTTCATCTTCGGATGCTCAGCACAGATGGTGGCATCGATATTCCCCAGTCGATAGCCTTTTGTGGCTATCAGTTCTACTGTTTTCCTGAGGATCACCTTACTGTCCATACCCTCCGTCTCTGCTGAGGTGTCTGGGAAATGATAGCCGATATCACGCATATTGGCAGCTCCCAGCATCGCATCACAGATGGCATGTATCAGCACGTCGGCATCGCTATGGCCCAACAGCCCCTTACTATGCTCCAGACGGATACCTCCCATCCAGAGTTCACGTCCTTCCACCAACTGGTGGACGTCATAGCCCATGCCCACACGTATGCTCATCAGCTGTAGCGATTATCTTCTCCTAAACAAATCTTTGATACCGTCGATATCGAAGGCCAGTGAGAATCGCAGCGTACCGTCCAACGGGTTGCTCTGTGCCGTAGAGATGACATAGCCCACATCGAGGGTGAACGCACTCAGGTGGAAGCCACCACCGACGGTGAAATACTTACGGTTACCCTTGCTCTGTGCCTCATGATGATAACCTGCACGGAGCATAAACTTATCGTGGTAAACATACTCGGCACCGATACTCCACTGAATCTCACTCAACTCCTCAGAGAAACCGCCAGGAGCATCACCGAAACTCTTGAAGATACCTGCTATCGAACCTACGTCGGAATACTTCCTTCGCACGTAGTCGCGATACAATCCCTCGGCATAGAGGGACTCGTCGCCACCCAGTTCATCATCGATGTACTGCTGTTTCGTAGGGACGGTAGGCACCAATAACTTATTGGCATCGGCAGCAATAGTAATCTTATTGAACTCATCGATAGGAACGGCCAGAGAGGCACCGATACGCAGGTTGGCGGGCAGGAACTGACTCTCCTCGTCGCCATAGAACGTGATCTTACTACCGACATTACTGATATTCACACCCAGTGCAAACTGACACTCGCGAGGGCCCCAGTTGAAGTAGGTATTATAATACATAGCCAAGTCGGCAGCAAAGGCCGATGCTGGCTTCGAGTCTTCACGATAGTCATAGCGCAGGTCACTGTATATCCAACGGATCGCCGCTGCCAGTGAGAACTTCTCACTCAGCATCATGGAGTAGGCGGCATCAAACGACATCTCATAGGGTTTGACTGTCATGTCGCCACCGTCTTCCGTGAATACCTCACCTAATGAGAAGTAACGCAGAGAGGCAGAGATAGCGCTATAGTCACCAATACGATAATAACCCGACACGTTAGCCAGGTAGATATCTCCCACGAGCTTACGCAACCACGGTGTATAGCTGATACCCACACCGGCCCTACTGATACAGAAGGGGTACTTGGCTGGGTTCCAGTACTGCGAGTAGACATCCGGCTCTGTAGCCGCACCTACGTCACCCATACCAGCTGAACGGGCATCAGGTGCAATGGTCTGCGAGATGACCGCATGCTCCACGGGATTGAACATCATCATTCTATCTTCTTCTTCCTCCTGCGCCATGATGGACGAGGTGACGAACGACAGAATGGTCACGAGAAATATCCTCAAATGATTCTTCATGCTTATGCTTATTTTTGGATGAGTCACTTTTCAATAACGTGATACTCTTTTAATTATTGCCTACGACAATCAATTTCTTAGCTTTCGATGCCTGTGAACTGTCGTCATTGCTGATGAGAACACGGAAAAGGTAGACACCCGTCTGAATCCGTCGACCGCCACTCATCTGCAGGTTCCAATTGATGGTGTACGTAGAACCAGAGGATACGCCCGACTCCTCGTGTACCCACAGCATTCTACCAGACATATCGAAGATCTGCAACTGTACGTCGAGGTTGCTGCCTGCCCTGTCATGACTGATGATGAAGGTCGTATAGTTGGTAGCTGGGTTACGTGTACAGCTCACATCGAGGATATGTGGCTCCAGTCCTGTGTCTACATTGAAGTCAAGCTCTGCTGTCGACGAGTTGTTCAGCACGTCCCAAGCCCTGAAGAGCAGTTTGTGCCTGCCGACCTCCAAAGTCGGTATGCTGAATCCGACCGTACCACGACGATAGTCGCCGAAGTCATAGCTGAAGTAGTCATTCAGGTTATAGGTCTTCGAGAAGTCGCCATCGATGATGAGCTCCAGGTCATGACCGATGGCACCACCTGATACGTTGATACCGTCATCGTCACGCAGCTCTGCATAGAAATAAGGAGTGGTATTCACCGTTCCTCCGTTCACAAATGCTGGTGTGTTCAGATAACAGTAGATAGCCGGACCGATGGAGTCGTTATATACCTCCTCGGTACCATTCATCACGAAATGTCCTTCATTACCGTGTCCTGAAAGGGTCTGGTCTTCGCTCACCACATAGGCTGTAGCCAGCGCCGAACCGTCCGAGTAGCTGATGTCGCGTGGAACAGCGAAGCGCACGTCAAACTGTCCGTTCCGTACACTGTCGATACCTTGGTAGATCTTCGTTGTGCGGTCCAGGTATTTGAAAGGTGTCTGAGCACCATCCGTCGAAGTATCATTCAACTTACAGGTAATCATCTCCTCTGCATCCTGTATGAGCAGATGAACAGTTCCCTGGAAGTCGGCAGCACCCTCCACATGACCTTTCATGTTTGCAATCTGTCCTGCCGACATCTGGATCTCCTCACCTGATGAGGTAGGCACGCCATTGATCTCGTCGATCTTCACCTGCAACTGAGGCATCGCCAACTTCAGGGCAGGATCGCCCAACAGCGTGTACTGCAGTTTGTTCGTGGTAAGGTCAGTGCCGATTCCTAAGTCTGATCCACCAGAAATCAGTCTGTTCTTCGCCTTTCTCACAGCCTCACCGATGGTATTCAACTCCCCTTCTTCGTTGTTGGCCAATAGGAAGTGCATGAACGCCTTGTTCATGTAACTATTATAATTAGAGTACACCGTGCGCGTGGTACCATAGAAAGCGATTGATCCTCCTGTGGCATTCATCATGGCCGTTTCACCGATATTCTCCTCCTGTCCGTCGAAGGGCATCACATCGCACGATGCTGTCATCCACAAGGGCAGACGCATCGACGAAGAGGTGTTGAAATCATTCAGTTTCACGACACTCTCATGCGACAACATATATGCTGCACCATGACCGGTATAGTTCATCACCAGGGCACCGTTGGCCATCTCCTGTCGGATGAGCTTTGTCACATCCGGATAGGTATTACCTGTAGAGGTGGTCACACGGTTATAGGCGTCCCAATAGATCTTATTAAACACAAAGGCAGGATGCTCATCCCGTACCAAGTTGACCATCTCGTCGGCTTCGCGCATATGCGTATTGTTATTACCGTCATCACCCATCACACAGATGGTATTCTGCCAGGCACCCGCATGTTTGTTGAGCAGATAATCCTCAATCTTGTCTACCAGTGTAGAGGCCTGAGCTGCCGTACGGGCAGAGAGTCGTCCTACGGCAATATCACCTTTCTCACGCAGGATATTGGCACCCTCATTGTCATCCAACAGACAGAAATAGTCGTCGGTCACATAGCAATTCGTGGAACTGAAGGAGTTTTCGCTCTCGTAGCACAACAGGTAGTCGAAAGGGTTCTCGTTCCTCCAGTCGCTGGTGAGCATACGGTTATCCCATGCGCCGTCACCGAAGAGTAACAGGAATCGGGGTTCCTTACCTTTCTCGGCCCTGTCGTAGAGCATCTTCATATAACGGCGATAGGCGTTGGCATCGGGGGTACCACTGGAGAACTCATTATACAACTCGTCGGCAGGCACGATTCTCACCGTGAGGTGGTCGTAGGTCTCATGCAGTGCCTTCAACCGCTCTGCCGCTGCCTTTGTCTGCTGATGGGCAGGGATGATGATAACCATATCCACAGGCTCGTCGGCATGATGGTTCTGGTTGGTGATACGATAGGCATATTCTGGTTCTGAGAAAGGAACCGTAGAGAGATACGGCATCTCCTTCACCTTATCCAGCTGCAATGAGATATAGTCGAGACGCACATCACTGCCTGAGGTCTTGGTGATGGTCACCGTGGTGGTGGGTGTCAGCTCTTCCGCCAGGTCGAATGTCCACATCCTCGATGTCGCCTTACTATAGCTGTCGATATGGACACCTGTTGCCGTGATGTTCCCAATCTCCGTGCCGTTGACGGCGATGGTCGCAGAGAAATTACCGTTAAACGACAGGTTGATACCCAACCTGCCCGTCGAGGCATGGGTGTTCATCACATAGTCCTTTGCTACTCCTTGCTGCAATAGTTCCCCATCATACAGGTTACTGCCACCGTGATACCACGAATAGTTATCCACCTCATAGAGCGCATGATAGTCATGACCAGAAGGATAGAACGACTGGGCAAAGGTGGCACTGTCTACCTGCAGCGCCTCCTCATCGTTCTCTGTGAGCAGATAGTATCCATAGTTGGAATAGGGATTACGAGTACGTTCCATCGTCTTAGAACCAGCCCATCCCACTGGTCCGACACCGTAGAAGAGGCGTCGTCCGTTGACGGTGATGGTGGGTACTTCCTGCAGATCATCGGTCTTCATCAGGTAATCTGCCGTCAACAGCTCCGGCTGTCGCGCGCCACCATATCCGTATATCTTCACTTTATCTAAGTTGGAGAAGCCCGCCTTACGAATGAGGTCACTGCTTAGTCGGTAGATGCCCGTCTCTGGCACTCTGATGACTGCCCATGAGCCTTCCGCCAATACAGAGTTCGAGGCATAGCGCTCGCTGGTGCCTCTCGTCATTCGCGCACCTCTGCGTGATGGGGTCACTGCCTGTGCATACTTTGCTAGGTGGAAACTGACCACCTTCTGGTATCTTCCGTTGCGATAGACGATAGGGATGAACGACACATCGAGTGACCCTTCTTTCTTCGAGACGGCAATACGCTGATCCAAGACTGGCGTAGTGGGTGGCAGTTCCTTCGTAATCTTCCGATAGCGCGCAATGTCCGTCTTGTTCATATTCCTGAACTCAGGATATTCGATTGCCACCCGATAGACGGAGTCGCTATAGTGCTCTCCAAGATCCCAACTTTTATTGAATGTAGGCAACAACGAGTCAATCTTGAGCTGCTCGGCAGTCAAGTTATAAAAGGTCTGTGCCTGTGTGACCATACAGCCACCCAACAGTCCTAACAGTACCACTAACCTTTGTATACCTCTCATGTTGTCTACCATTTATTTGCAGTTAAACTCCAGTACCTTCCGTTCCTCCAGATAGCCCTCCAGATGGTCGTTGATATGTACAGGACCTACGCCCGCGGGCGTACCTGTATATAAGATATCGCCTGTCTTGAGCGTGAAGAACCTCGAGATATAGGCGATGATCTCGTCCACCCGATAGAGCATATCACTGGTGCAACCCTCCTGCACCGTCTGGCCGTTGATATCCAGATGGAAATGCAGGGCTTGCACGTCTCTGAACTTCTCTTTTTCCACCCACTCACCAATGGCCGCCGATCCGTCGAACCCTTTACAGATGGTCCAGGGCTGACCGTTCTGACTCGCCTTCTTCTGGATGTCGCGAGCCGTGAAGTCGATACCCACCGTCACAGCATCGTAGTACCTGTGTGCAAAACGCTCAGAGATATTCTTCCCCAAGCGACAGATACGTACCACCACCTCCGTCTCATAGTCTATTCTCCCCAGATGGTCGGGGATGAAAAACGGCTTATGATCCTTCAACAGTGCAGAGTCGGCCTTGGTGAAAATCACAGGTTCCTCTGGTTTTAATAACGTGTCATGCAGCTCTTTATTGTGTGCCGCATAGTTCATGCCAATGGCGAATATCTTCATCTTTTCGTCGTTTTGCGGGCAAAGGTAGTAAAAAATGAGTGTAAAACAAAAGAAAAGGGCTGATTTTATCCCATTTGCATTTTCTGCTCACAATAGGATTTGAAGTGATGAAGAGGATACAAAAAGTCTTTTTGATGCTTCTTCTATACCCTCTAAAAAGGGGTGTTTTATCGTTTTTTTGTAAATTCTATAACTGATTGTAAATCCTGAAAGTTTTGTTTTTCGCCATTCAAAATAATTTACGTAACTTTGCATACATAAAAAGAAACAAGAAGAAATGTACGAGCAACAAGGACTACAAGACATCTTTTTTATCATGCTCTATGGAGGTGTGACATTGCTATCTGTTTTGTCATGCTGCTATTTATTGTTTACCCACGGCAATCTTTTCACATCATCTATCACTCCCCCCAGGAATCTTCGCCTTTGGGCGGCTGCTTTCTTGGCCTCAATAGCACTCAGTCATGTTTGGTGGTATCTGCTGGGTATTTATTATCTGCAGAACGATATTCTGACACGAAACATCATTGCCATCACACTCGACCGTTTGTCATTTGTCCCACTGATGATGTGTACGCTACTGCGTATGCTGCAAGATCGGAAACGTCCCCTTTGGCCTATCGCTGTGGCAATAATACCTATATTATTGATAGCCATCGTCTGTCTGGCTACGCACAATGATCATTATGAGATGTACGTAGAGTATTACAGCATACTGCTCGGCGTCTCATTCACTGTTTATTACGTACTATGCGTATTGCAATATAGTCGTTGGCTAAGTGAGAACTATGCCGATCTGAACCATAAAGAGATATGGCAGAGTTTGCTGTTGCTGGCCTTCATACTCTTTATTTACATCGCCTATGCCTCGAACGGAGGTGACCTCGTCACGGAATATCTGGCACAAATCAACACGATTATCATCATTATATTTGTTCTCTGGCGCGTAGAGAACCTGCAACAGCTCACTCCCACTCCAATAGAAGAAAAGACGAAAAATCGCACGAGCCCCATGAATATTGGAGAGCTCCTTGAAAAATATTGCGAAAAGGAAAAACTGTACCTGCAACGCGATCTCACGTTACAACAGCTGGCCAGCGCTATTGGTACGAACCGCACCTATCTGGGCAATCATTTTGCCCAGAACGGAATCACCTACAATCACTATATCAACTGGCAACGTATTCTTCACTTCATCGAACTCTATCACAACGCAAAAGAAACCAATGAGCCTTTTACTGCTAAGGCTCTGGCCATACAGAGCGGATTCAACAGCTATGCCACCTTCTATTCTGCTTTCAAGAAATTCACCAATCAAACGGTGACTGAGTGGATGAAGAAAGAAGAGGAAAAAACTCAGGAGACGAAGGTGTAGTCATAAAAAACTCAGGAGAAATCCATTGGATTATCCTCCTGAGCACTATCGGAATGTTTCTATGTGGTTTAAATCATCTTTTCTCGCATCAGATGTGCCTGCTCCGCCTGGATCTCACACACCTTACTCGCCCCCTCCATCTGGAAAGTCAGTAGCGTTTCTTTCTCTGTGACGTCAAGGGTACAGGGTGCTCCCTCGATGAGTGGCAGACAGATATCGCTGCCTACAGGGAAGCCACAGCATACAGGGATATCCAACTCTTTCAGATGTTCAATCAGCATCTGTTCTACACCACTGAACTGAAGATCATATCTGATAGAAGTGAACGTTCCCAGAATCACACCCTTCACACGTTTGAAGTCCGGCTGCAGAAGGAGTGAATAGAACAAACGGTCGATGGAATGCAACGACTCCTCCAAATCCTCGATAAACAGGATGATATTCTGATCGGGCGACAGATGGTAAGGAGTTTTCGTCACACTGGCGTAGCTGGAGAGGTTACCCCCCACGAGTACGCCCTCTGCGTGTCCACAACGGTTGCAAGCATGAGCAGCCACCTTATATTGTGGCAGTGTACCAAAAAGCAGATCACGCACAACTGTCGAGGTGGGCTCCTGTGCAGCTGCTATCTGAAAACCCATAGGACCGTGTACACACATCACCCCTGCAGCAACCATCGCGTTGAGCAATATGCTCACGTCACCATGACCCAACAGCCATTTGGGGTGCTGCTGATAGACTTCCGGGGGGATACGGTTCAACAGATGGATAGAGCCATAGCCTCCACGAGAACAGATAATCGCCTTGATGCTGTCATCTTCGAACGCATTCATCAGGTCGGTTGCCCGTTCATCGGCTGTGCCTGCATAAGCATCTACATCCAGATTATTGGAGTGAACACCGATGACGGGTTCCAGTTCCCATTCTCTGAGCACATCCGCTGCCATGAGTATGGCTTCCTCTGCCACCCAGTAAGCTGGGGCAACGAGGGCTACCTTATCACCTTTCTTCAAAAAGGGAGGCTGAATTATCTTTTTACCTTGATACATCAATAATTAGTTTTTCCTTGAAAACACTCACACCTTAAGTAATGTGTTGCAAAGATAATACTTTTCGAACAAAAACTATGTCTTGTGTATGAATCCGAAGGTTTTTTTGATAATTATCAACCTTTTTGTAAATTCTGAAAGCCTCAACCTCCCTTTTTTTCGATTTTGATCATCAAAAGATGCAACGCAGATTCTTCTCCAGCTGTTCTACTGAACTGGCTCCTACCAGCACAGAAGTGACGCCCTCCTGCTGCAGCACCCAGCGCAACGCTTTCTCCGCCATAGTTTGGCCCTGTGCGACAGCCTCTTGCTGCCACGCTTGGAGTTGCGAGAGGAGCTCTGGTGTCAGTCGTTCCTTGGGCAGTGAACTATTGCGAGCCATACGACTATCTTGAGGGATGCCATTCAGGTAACGGTCAGTGAGCAATCCTTGTGCCAGTGGCGAATAGCTGATAAAACCGATGCCCTGTTCCTTACAGAAGGCGGTGATGCCTGTTTCCTGAGGCACACGGTCAATCATGTTCAGACGTCCCTGATAGATGAGCAACGGTACATCGTGCTCACGGAGGTAGCGTTCTGCGATTTTCAACGGTTCCAACGGCCAGTTGCTGATGCCTGCATACAGTGCCTTACCACTGCGCACAATGTCTACCAACGCCTGTGCGGTCTCCTCGATAGGTGTGTTGGGGTCGAACCGATGACTATAGAACAGGTCGACATAGTCGATATGCATACGTCTCAGACTCTGGTCGAGACTGGCCATCAGATACTTCCTCGACCCCCAGTTGCCATAAGGTCCAGGCCACATATCGTAACCAGCCTTCGACGAGATAAAGAGCTCGTCACGATAAGGACGGAAGTCATCGTCCATCAGTCGTCCCATCGTCTCCTCAGCCGTACCGTAGGGAGGTCCGTAGTTATTGGCAAGGTCGAAATGGGTGATACCATGATCGAAGGCATAATGGGTGATGGCACGACTGCGCTCGTAAGGGTCAACCCCTCCGAAGTTATGCCAGAAACCCAACGATACCTTGGGCAATAGCACACCCGATCGTCCACAACGCTCATAGAGCACCTCACTTGTCTCATAACGGCTCTCTGCCGCCTCATAATGCTGCTTGATGTTCATGTTGTTTAGTTTTTATTCGTTGAACCAATCTTTCTTAATACGATTCCTGTATAGATACGCCCTGACTGGATGCCCAGCCTACGGGCAGAGAAGAAGTCATCGCACTGCTGGTAGGTGCAGTTTTCGTCCACACGGATATGCGGTGCCTCCACTCCCACACCCAACAGCTGGAGCCTGTTGCAGACAGGCAGGTCGATATGCCATTTCTCTCTCCGTTCACTGATGGCTTCCATAGGGAACCCTGCCTGAAGGAAGGCATCGTAGACCTCGTCGCCCACCTCGAAGCTCTCGCGATGGATACCTGGACCGATCTGTGCCACCAGCGCTGAGGGACGCGTACCATAACATACCTCCATCTGTCGGACGGCTTTCTCAACGATGCGCATCACTGTCCCTCGCCATCCAGCATGAACGGCACAGACGGCCTTATGCTCCTTGTCGTAGAGCAGGATGGGGATGCAGTCGGCAGTCGACACGCCAATACACACTTCAGGTACATTGGTCATCAGGGCGTCGACACCCTCCAGCCGTTGTCGCTGCTCTTCCTCCGTCAGCGACAGGAAGGCTTCGTCGACAGTAGCCACTATCGTCTCGTGTACCTGATGAGGCATCAACAGTCGGGCATCGTCGATAGCCAGCGACTGGCACAGTGCTGCACGGTTCTGGCGGATGGCCGTCTCGTCATCGCCACAATAGGGGTTGATATTAAACTCCCCAAAGGCTCCCCTGCTATACCCACCCTTCCGCTTACTGCTGAAGGCTGTCACAGCGCTACCCATATCGTAGAAATGCAGTTGGGGTTGCTTCATGGTCATCTCGTTTACTGTCGTTATTGGGGTTATTCGTTACGATGTTGCAAAAATACGAAAATAATTCGAGAAAATCAAGGTTTTTTAGGAGTTGTCTTCGAAATGGAGTACAATGGATCGTCCATCGCATCCAACTCCTGGAAGATTTTCTGCATCTTCTTCAGTTGTTTCTTGTCGTGGCGCCTCCTTTTGTCCAGCATATTGGCAAAATCAAAGTTCACCGTTGCGCTGGCCGACGGGGCTGGTGGGTTGGCAGCTCCCGCTTCCTGGGCCGATTTCTTCATAAAAGCCAGAGATGCTTTCTGTCGATCCACTCCATAGATAGTCACCTCCTGCAACAGGTGGGTTTTCTTGAGCAGAAAGACCGTATCGGGCAAGGTTGTCCGTTTCACTTTCCTACTCAGAAACGAAGGATGACTGACAGTGGCACTGTCGAAAGCATACTTCATCTCGAAATAGCCGTATAGGTTTGTTCTGGCAGCATGACGAGTATCCGTCATAATCAGCGCATCCCTAACGGGCTTGTGGGTTTCCATATCAGCGATGACACAGGTACGCTGGGCATATACACAAGTGGTACATACCAGTAAGATGCCTATGATGTATGCTGATTTCTTCGTCATCCTTCGACTTTTGATGCGCAAAAGTACAACTTTTTCATCAATGGCATGGTAGAAGAAATCTTATAAAAGATTATCAATCATTAATTTAAAAGATAATTAACTTTCGTTGAATGATGGATATTTTTGAAGGCAGACGATGAGATTACAGGATATTTTATGTACTTTTGCAGCGGCAAACTAGATTTGTCTTTCTGATGATGGCATATATTGGTGAACTGATATCGATAGGTGTTGCATTCTCTTGGACGGCAACAGCGTTACTGAGCGAGTATGGCTCGAAGCGACTGGGCAACCTCACGCTCAACGTGCTCCGTATGGCACTGGCACTGGTCTTTTCGCTGGTGCTCTTCGGCGTGGTGACAGGCAGTCCGCTACCCACAGCTGTTCCCCTCGATGCCTGTGGCTGGATGTTGCTGTCAGGACTGGTGGGGTATGTCATTGGCGACTTCTGTCTCTTCCAGTGCTATATCATCATCGGTTCGCGCTATGGACAACTCTTTATGACGCTCGCTCCCCTTTCAGCAGCGTTGATGGCCTGGGTGACGCTGGGTCAGCAGATGACGGCGATGAGCATCGTAGCCATGCTGGTGACACTCTTAGGTATCGGCATCTCAGTACTAGGACGAGGTGAGCATCACAAAGTGTCGCTGAAACTACCCCTACATGGTGTGCTCTATGCCATTGGCGCAGCGATGTGCCAGGGCATCGGACTGGTACTGAGTAAGATCGGAATGGACCATTACAACCTGACGGCACTTGCTGAGACTGGCGTACCTGAATGGATGATACCCTTCAGCGCCAATTTCTATCGTTGTGTGGCAGGTATCATCGGCTTCACCTTGTTATTATACGTGCGCGAGGGCATCGCACCTCTGCGCGAGGCCCTGCACGACAGGAAGGGACTGACTGTGGCTACAGCCACCACCGTCTTTGGTCCTTTCGTGGGAGTGGGCTTCTCGCTGATGGCTGTACAGTTCACTGCAGCCGGCATCGCCTCTACGCTGATGGCGATGACCCCCATCATCATCCTGCTGCCCTCCTACTGGCTGTTCCACGAGAAGATCACGTGGCGTGCCTTCCTGGGAGCCGTCATCTCCGTGGTAGGTGTCAGCCTGTTTTTCTTGGGATAAAGCATTCATTTCGAAAAAAATGATTATATTTGCACACAAAACAGCCGTAACCTAGCTTGGCTCTATACCTTTGCATAATAACTGAACGAATAATGAACCAAAGAGAATGATGAAAAAGATGATGTTGATGACGCTGGTGATGGTCCTGTCCATCTCAGCCCACGCCATGGGATTTAAATCCGCAAGGACCGAGACATTCTACCTGAGTGACAAGATGGCTCATGAATTGAGTCTTACCGCTGAACAGTACGAGGTGGTCTATGAGATCAATCTCGACTACCTGTTACGTCTCAAGAAGGCCGATGATATGCTTGGTGTCGCATGGGAACGTCGCAGCGCAGCCATGCAGCTCGTGCTGAGCGACTGGCAGTATAAGAAGTTCCTGGCTATCGAGTATTTCTATCGTCCCGTGAAACGGGTGGATGACGAATGGCGCTTCCCTGTATATGAGCAATACAAGGAAGACAAGTTCTATTTCTCCCATCCCAAGGCATACAAGACCTATAAGGGAGCCAACAAGGAGCAGCCAGCCAGCGTCTACGCCGACCGCATTGTGACGAAGCCTGCTAACGCCAAGCACAATGCCGCTCCAGCTGTTTACGTAGGAAAGCCCAAAGTGAAGTACCCAGACCATCCTGACGACCGGTTTACGGATAGAATCTATGACAAGCCATCTACCCCCGCCAATAAACCGATTGAACCGATAGGCACTCGTAAAGAAAAGCCATTTGGAATACCCTAATGACAATAAAACCTACCCGCTGGGGGTAGGTTTTATTCTGTCTTGTACTGAAATAGGTGTCAGCCTGTTCTTCCTCCCCTCTTCTTATTGACATTGATCGGCGTACTATTCGGGAAGACGATGCTGTAGGCAGCGTCGAGGGCTTTCAGATTGATCTTGTAGTAGCTGATGCCCAACTGTACACTGACGATCGCCCTGAGCAGCTCACGATGCTTGCGCGGATAGCGCGACGGTAGCGGCAGCTCGTTCCAGCCCTCCTGCGGTTCGTCGTCGACGAGGGCACGGTGGCACACCTCCCATATCCTGTCATCGGTAGCCTCAGGGCCGAACCACGCTTTCATCACGTTGCGGATACAGAACCGCTTGTACTGACCTCCGAGGAGGCGCCTCGTGCGCTCCAGCCTGCGCCAGAGCATCACGAAGCATTCTTGGGTATTCTCGATTGTAACCATTGTTTCAAAAATTGAAAATGACCAAATGACCTTGACCAAATGACCGCATTACGACTTACGATAGTTCCCGTCCTCCTCCAGCACCACGAGTCCCTGCTTGCGCCAGTTCTTCAGCATCTGGCGAACGGTGTTGTGGTTCACGCCTGCACCTTTCACCGCTACCGAATGTTGCATAGCCTGCTCGAACGTAAACTGGATGTCCAGTCGCTCAAAGATGGAGTCGTTCTTACCACGCTTCTGTCGTTCACCGTTCAAACCACCAGCATAGTCGCGACTCTGGAAAGCGTTCTCTATGCGATCGCGGAAGAAGTAGAGGGCGTTCTCCAACAGTGAGTCGGCTATCACGTCATAAACCTCCAGCATCGTGGGTGTCTGTGTCTTCAGCAACATCTCCTTCCACAGGCTTGGTTGCTGTTTCAACTTCGTCTCGGCACCATTCAGGCCGTGTTTCTGGATTAGTGTCTCGCACACCTTACAGAGCATCAGACAGCAGGTCATGCGCTGTGCCGTCACACAGACACGCATACGCTGACGGGCACGGGTGCGGTCATCGTTCTTCATCGTCTCCAGACGAATCCTTTCCACCCACTGGCGACCCCTTGTCTCCAACTTCGGTAGAACTACCTCACCGTACATCAAGGGTAGCAGATGAGCGATCTGTTGGATACGCTCACGCTGACGGTCGGTCAGCACAGGAGGCTTATCCTCAAGGGGTGCAAACGTGTTGTCTGGGGTGCGTGCTACGGCGATACGACTCTGGAAACCATCGGTATAGTTGGATACCACACGATAAAGTGCATCTGGTGTGCCACACATGCAGACATTCCACAACAGCTTGTCGATATGCACGTTCACTGCATCAGCTGATCGTGCCTCACGCTCGTACTTGGTACCGTCGTAGCTCTGGCGCAGCATCACTGAAAAGTCGCTCATCGTCGACTTCCACTTCTGTGCCACCGTATCGGCCTCAGGCGTGAACGAGAAGGCGTGCTTGCCCTCCGTATTCGCCAGTCGCTCAGCCAGATTGGCAACGGTGTTGTTCAGCGTCAGACAGCGCACGGGCAACTTCGGTTCCTCAGGCTGCTCCTTCTTATTCTTGGCTGCCCGTTTCTTGGCACGCCACTCATCCTCCTGCATCTGGTACATCTTGTCGAGTGCCTGCACCTCACTCATCCAGGCATCCACCACAGGGTCGATACCACCCTTGCCCGATGCAAAGTCACCTGCGATATAGGCTATCAGGTTCAAACCCTTCTTCTGGCCGTGAACGTCGAGCA
Source organism: uncultured Prevotellaceae bacterium (assembly GCA_900321425.1). GTDB lineage: Bacteria > Bacteroidota > Bacteroidia > Bacteroidales > Bacteroidaceae > Prevotella. The sequence continues at coordinate 49,407 of ONWA01000014.1, forward strand.
TTACACCAGTAGCCAGTGTACCGATACAAGGGCAGATGGCGGTCACTACAGGCATCGCCAGCGCCGGACCTACGGCATCGATAGATTCACGAATGCCTTGCGGCAGTTTCTTAGGTGACAGTTGACAAATGACAGATGATAGCTGCTCGTCCTCAGCGTTTTCTACATCATTCATCTTACCTCTACCCTCTTCCATCTGAAGCGCATTCAGCACATTTCTCAATCGCATAGGGAATCCGTTGAACTCCGAACTCAAAGCGCTCTTAATCTTTGCCCGTTTCTCGTCTATCGGAAAACCGTCATAGCAGGGAATCACCTGGTCGAGCCACTCAAAGTTACGGCCGCAGATGTGTCGGAGGTCGCACGCCAACTGATAGGTCAGCGTGTCGCGGTCGCCCTGCGTGGGTTCAAACCCTCGGTTGTTCACCTCCCAGTACTTCGCGATGATGTCTGCAAACGGGATGCCGTGATAGTTGCTGGGGAACTGCTTGCCAGATGGCTTGACACACGGGGCCTGTCCCTGCGTGTCCGAACTGCTACACTGCGTCACTGCCTCGGCATCTTTCACCTCAAAGATCTCATCGTCCAGATAGATCAGTTCGGCTTCTGTTGTAGTAAAGAACACGCGTGTGATGTCCTTCGCCTGAGCATCATACTTCACGCCCAGCAGCTCAGAGGCCCATTTCAGATTACCTACCTGATCCAAGTCCGCACGACGACGGAACACCAGGTGATAACCTCCACCGCGAGCACTCTCTTCCAGCATCCGCAGTCCCAGTTCGTCCTTCTTACTGAGAATCCTTTCGCGAACAACGGGCATCTCTTCTGCCGTCAGGTGGTCGATGTCCATGCCCACCGTGGTACTCATCCTTATAGTTCATCTGTACCAGACTCGCTTTCAAGGCCTCGTCACCCTGACGGATACGCGCCACATTCTCTTTCTGGAACCCACCGTTCCTCAGTTTCAGATACTCCTCTCGGTTGTGGACGGGGCGCATCATTTTCACCCCGTCCTTCATATAAATCATATGTGTACTCATAGTTTTTAGAAATTAGGATAACCAAGTTTTGAATTCAGGAATCGCAGTCCGGCCATCGTCCACGTCATGTAGACCTTTACCTTCTTCTCACCCTTCAGCGAATAGGAGATGTGGGTGCGCTTGGCCGTGTAGCCTCGACCTTGCAGGTCGTCGGATAAGTTCCACTGACCGTGGCGACGATACTGGATGCCCATGTCGCGCAAGATGGCGTTGAAGTCATATACCGTCATGTTGAACGTCTTCGCCACCTGTGTTGCTGTCAGCGTGTCCTCAGCAGGTTCGTTTAGCACGCGAAGACCCTCGCCGATGATCTCGTCAGCCAGTGCTAGGATTTTCTTCGGACTGGGCAACGCACATGGGGACTGTCCCTGCTGTGAGTAGCATAGCGGATTACAGAGGGACTGTCCCCTGTGTGCGCGCTCCAGCTCTTCCCACCTCAGCACCAGTTTCGCACGCGCCTCGTCATTGAACTTCGTGGCGATGTACAGGCATTCCGTTTTGGTGAGTTGGTAGCAGGGACGAAGCTGTCCTTTTGCATCTTTGTATTCAACCAGCTGAAATTTCAGCCCGTTGACTTTCTCCCATGCCGGTTCCATGTTTCTGATGGCCTGCATCACGTTCTTGTGTTGTTTACCTGTCAGCTCGGCAATTTCGAGCGA